>NZ_JACAPX010000013.1:289293-648150 GCF_013385435.1 Pseudomonas sp. F9001 | reverse complement strand
AAGATCGAAACGTTAATAGGGCCAAACAACACTGCCTTACTAACTCCTTCTGGGCTTCGATGATCTGAAGCAACCCGCTGTCGAAACCTACATAACTCATTGTTTACCAAGGAGTTTTCCGTTTCGACTGCGCCGGAAGTGGGGCGAATTATAGACTTCCAGAATCTGCCGTCAACCCTTAATTCAGCTTTTCTATCAAATAGGCATTTCTGGCTAAAAACCGACCAACTTCCCTCCATATAGAGAGCCTCAACAACCCTCTATATAGAAGAGAAGCTTCAGATGACCCCGGCCTCCCTCAAAGCCGACACATTCGCTGGCGTCAAACCCAGCACTTGCTGCAGCACCTGATGGGTATGCTCACCCAACAGCGGAGGTGCGCTGCGGTATTCAACAGGCGTCTTGGACAGGCGCATAGGACTTGCCACCTGGGGCACAGTACCAGCCAACGCATGAGGCAACTGCATCGCCAACCCGCGCGCTTTCACCTGAGGATCGGCAAACACCTGCGCCAGGTCATTGATCGGGCCGCAAGGCACACCTACTCGCTCCAGCTGAGCTACCCATTCAGCCGTGCTCTTGAACACGGTAGCCTGACGGATCAACGGAATCAGCACCGCCCTGTTAGCCACTCGCAGCTTATTAGTAGCAAACCTAGGATCATCCGCCCACTGGGGCTGCCCAGCCACTTCGGCAAATTTGCGGAACTGCCCATCATTACCCACAGTAAGAATGAAGTCGCCATCCGCCGTAGGAAAATCCTGATAGGGAACGATATTCGGATGAGCGTTACCCAGGCGCTTTGGAGAGACGCCCGTCGTCAGGTAGTTCATCGCCTGATTAGCCAGACAAGCCACCTGCACATCCAGCAACGCCATATCGATATGCTGGCCGCCACCATCATGATCCCGGTGAGCCATGGCCGCCAGGATCGCAACTGTCGAGTAAAGCCCCGTAAGAATATCCGTCAGCGCCACTCCAACCTTAACCGGCCCGGCGCCGTCTTCACCCTCCGGGCGGCCAGTCAGGCTCATCAGCCCGCCAAGCCCCTGGATCATGAAGTCGTAGCCCGCCCGCGTCGCATAGGGCCCGGTCTGACCAAACCCGGTAATCGAGCAGTAGATCAACTCCGGATTGATCTCCTTGAGCGACTCATAGTCCAACCCATAGGCCGCCAAGCCGCCTACCTTGAAGTTCTCGATCAGAATGTCGGACTTCGCCGCCAGGTCACGCACCAGCTTCTGGCCCTCCGGCCGCGTGAAGTCGATCGTCACCGATTCCTTGTTGCGATTGGCAGACAGGTAATACGCCGCCTCAGTGGTGTTTTCCCCATACGCATCCTTGAGGAAGGGTGGCCCCCAGGCACGAGTGTCGTCGCCATTCCCGGGCCGCTCGACCTTGATCACTTCAGCGCCAAGGTCTGCAAGTATCTGCCCGGCCCAAGGGCCCGCCAGCACTCGCGACAAATCCAGTACCCGCAGGTGCGAAAGCGCGCCCATGGTCGTTCTCCTATTAATAGAACGCCTGAATACCGGTTTGCGCTCGCCCCAGGATCAATGCATGCACGTCGTGAGTACCCTCATAGGTATTCACCACTTCAAGGTTGACCAGGTGGCGGGCAATGCCGAACTCATCCGAGATGCCGTTACCACCGAGCATGTCACGCGCCATCCGGGCAATGTCGAGCGACTTGCCACACGAGTTACGCTTCATGATCGAGGTGATTTCCACAGCCGCAGTGCCCTCATCCTTCATACGACCCAACCGCAGGCATCCTTGCAGCGCCAGGGTGATTTCAGTCTGCATGTCTGCGAGCTTCTTCTGGATCAGTTGAGTAGCCGCCAAAGGCCGCCCGAACTGCTGGCGATCAAGGGTGTACTGACGCGCGGTATGCCAGCAGAACTCCGCGGCCCCCAAGGCACCCCACGAGATCCCGTAGCGTGCCGAGTTAAGGCAAGTGAACGGTCCTTTCAGGCCACGCACATCCGGGAAGATGTTCTCTTCAGGAACAAACACGTTATCCATGACGATTTCACCGGTGATCGAGGCGCGCAATCCGACCTTGCCGTGGATCGCCGGAGCACTCAGGCCTTTCCAACCCTTTTCCAGAACGAAGCCGCGAATGTCGCCCGCATCGTCCTTGCCCCACACCACGAACACATCCGCAATCGGGCTGTTGGTAATCCACATCTTGCTGCCAGTGAGGCTGTAGCCGCCATCCACTTTGCGCGCGCGGGTAATCATCGCGCCCGGGTCGGAACCATGGTTAGGCTCGGTCAGGCCAAAGCAGCCAATCCATTCACCAGAGGCCAGCTTCGGCAGGTATTTCTGCTTTTGCGCTTCGGTACCGAATTCATTGATAGGCACCATCACCAGTGAGGACTGCACACTCATCATCGAACGGTAGCCAGAGTCCACACGCTCTACTTCACGAGCGATCAGGCCATAGCTGACGTAGTTCAATCCACTGCCACCGTACTGCTCTGGAATCATCGCCCCCAGCAGGCCGGTCTCACCCATTTCGCGGAAGATCGCAGGGTCAGTCTTTTCATGGCGGAAGGCTTCGAGAACACGGGGCGCCAGCTTGTCCTGGGCGAACTGTTGGGCACTGTCGCGCACCATGCGTTCTTCTTCGGTGAGCTGTGAATCCAGCAGCAGTGGATCGATCCAGTTGAAGCTTGCCTTACCGCCCATGAGTGAGTCCTCGCGAAGTAAATCAAAAGTCGTGCATGGAGCCTAGGCCGGGCAGGCGAGGAGGGCAAACGAGGATTTTGCATAGCCTTGTGCTAATTTCTCACTCCGTAACATTCAAAAGCGGCATAGATGCTCTTTACTTGTGAGGTCACGGTACATGCGCAGAAAGATTCCCAGCACCACAGCGCTGGTCAGTTTCGAGGCTGCAGCCCGCCACGAGAGCTTTACCAAGGCGGCACAGGAGCTTTCGATCACCCAGGGCGCAATCTGCCGACAAATCGCCAGTCTTGAGGAGTTTTTAAGTGTCGAGCTGTTTCGACGCTCGCGCCGGGGCGTGAAACTGACAGAAGCAGGGCTTTCCTACAGTCGCCGGGTGGCTACGCAACTTGACGCCGTGGAACGCGACACCCTTTCGATCATGGGACAGCAGGGCACCAACGTTATTGAACTGGCGGTGGTCCCGACGTTCGGCACCCAATGGCTGATCCCACGCCTCAAGGACTTTCAGCACCAGCATCCCGAAGTCACCGTCAACCTGACCAACCGCACACGGCCTTTCCTGTTCGCCGATACCGAATTCGACGCGGCAATCTACTTTGGCGATGCCGACTGGTCCGGTACCGAATCCCACAAACTGATGGGAGAAAACCCGCTCCCGGTATGCAGCCAGCGCTTGCTGGACGGTCGCACGCACTTCACTGCACACGAAATCGCCGAACTGCCCCTGCTGCAACAAACCACTCGACCCTATGCCTGGCGCCAGTGGTTCAACGCGCAACAGCTGGACATACCCCGCGACATGACAGGCCCGCGTTACGAGCTATTCTCCATGTTGTCCCAGGCAGCCATGCACGATATGGGCATTGCACTGATACCGCCGTTCCTTATTCAAAGGGAACTGGGCGATGGGCACTTGGTGATTGCCAGCCCTCAGGTACTGGCGAGCTCAAAGGCTTACTACCTGATGATTCCCGAGAGAAAGGTCGAATCAGCTTCTCTGCATGCGTTCAGAGACTGGCTGATTGATCAGTCGCATCGTTACAACCCCAATATCTAAAGGGTCTTCGTCAATTTATTAACTTTGTAGTCAACAAAATAAAATACCTACATATGTATATATATGTCGCAATTTAGAAGACCGCATCTTTTGACCCTGAAATGGCCTTTAAGCCATGTAGGTATTGGCCTGTAGCCATAAAATTGCAGCGATGCCCAAGCATTCACGTCGGCGATGGAGAAGCGCTGATATTTCGGTAAAAACTCTTTAATCTCCTGTATTTAAACGACTTTAATCTATCCATTGCGACAATCGGTCACGGGGTGACTTGTAGTTAATTTTTTGTCACCCGTCATAATCTCTTGAAGGCCGTAAAGTTCGCCTGCAAAATGCCGCGCCCCGCTGTATTTCAGCGGGATCGTGCTGATCGGCCGCCCAGATTCGCCTGTCGTGGCGCACTGGCCTTTTACAAAAATCAAAGCAAAAAGATCATGCAGGAGATTTGACGTGCACATTGGTGTTCCTCTCGAAACCCAGACCGGTGAAACGCGGGTGGCTGCCACCCCGGAAACCATCAAGAAGCTGATCGGCCAGGGCCACAAGGTCACTGTGCAAAGCGGGGCAGGCATCAATGCCAGTGTCGTCGACAGTGCCTATGAAGCGGCAGGCGCAACCATTGGCAACGCCAGTGATGCATTCGGCGCCGAGTTGATCCTCAAGGTGGTCGCCCCCAATGACAGCGAACTGACGCTGATCAAAAGCGGCGCAGTGCTGGTGGGCATGCTCAATCCGTTCAGCAACGAAACCATCACTCGACTGGCCGAGCATGGCATCACGGCCTTTGCCCTTGAGGCCGCGCCGCGCACCTCCCGCGCGCAGAGCCTGGATGTGCTTTCTTCCCAGGCAAACATTGCCGGCTACAAGGCTGTACTGCTCGCCGCCCATCACTACCCACGCTTCATGCCAATGCTGATGACCGCCGCCGGTACGGTGAAAGCCGCTCGCGTGCTGATTCTTGGAGCTGGTGTAGCAGGGCTGCAGGCGATCGCTACCGCGAAACGCCTGGGTGCGGTCATCGAAGCGTCCGACGTGCGTCCGGCGGTAAAGGAACAGATCGAATCCCTCGGCGCCAAGTTCGTCGACGTGCCATACGAAACTGATGAAGAACGTGAATGCGCGGTTGGCGTGGGCGGTTACGCGCGCCCAATGCCAACAAGCTGGATGCAGCGCCAGGCCCTGGCCGTGCATGAACGTGCCAAGCAAGCCGACATCGTCATCACCACCGCATTGATTCCGGGTCGCAAGGCACCGACCCTGCTCAGCGCCGAGACCGTCGCACAGATGAAGCCAGGCTCGGTGGTCATCGACCTCGCCGCAGCCCAGGGCGGCAACTGCCCGCTGACCGTGGCAGACCAGGTGGTCGTGGAAAACGGTGTGACCATCTGCGGCCCGACCAACCTGGCCGGCGCCGTCGCCGCCGATGCCTCGGCGCTGTACGCACGCAACCTGCTGGACTTCCTGAAGCTGGTCTTCACCAAGGAAGGGCAGTTTGAAATCAACCTCGAAGACGACATCGTCGCCGCGTGCCTGATGTGCCGCGACGGCCAAGTCATCCGCAAAAACGCCTAAGCAGGGATTCAGACGATGGAAGAGCTTATTTCCCCCGGTATCTACAACCTGATCATCTTCGTGCTGGCGATTTATGTCGGTTATCACGTGGTCTGGAACGTCACCCCGGCCCTGCACACCCCGCTGATGGCCGTGACCAATGCGATTTCGGCGATCGTGATCGTCGGCGCCATGCTGGCTGCCGCACTCACCGTGACACCGCTGGGCAAGACCATGGGCACCCTGGCCGTGGCGCTCGCAGCGGTCAACGTGTTCGGTGGCTTCCTGGTTACCCGCAGGATGCTTGAGATGTTCAAGAAGAAAGCCCCGAAAGCAAAAGAAGAGGCGCCATCGTCATGAGCATGAATCTGGTCACGACGCTCTACCTGATCGCGTCGATCTGCTTTATCCAGGCCCTTAAAGGCCTGTCACACCCGACGACGTCCCGGCGCGGCAACCTGTTCGGCATGCTCGGCATGGCGCTGGCAGTGCTCACCACCGTGGGCCTTATCTATAAGCTCGGCGCCGAGCTGGCCACTGCCGGCATTGGCTACGTCATCGTTGGCCTGCTGGTCGGCGGCACCGCCGGCTCGATCATGGCCAAGCGCGTGGAAATGACCAAGATGCCGGAGCTGGTGGCGTTCATGCACAGCATGATCGGCCTGGCTGCAGTGTTTATCGCCATCGCCGCAGTCGTGGAACCACAGTCGCTGGGTATCGTGAAACACCTGGGGGATTCGATCCCCGCCGGTAACCGCCTGGAGTTGTTCCTCGGTGCAGCCATCGGTGCAATTACGTTCTCCGGCTCGGTCATCGCCTTCGGCAAGCTGTCGGGTAAGTACAAGTTCCGCCTGTTTCAGGGCGCACCGGTACAGTTCGGCGGTCAGCACAAGCTGAACCTGGTGCTGGGGCTGTTGACACTGGGCCTGGGCCTGGCCTTCATGTTCACCGGCAACCTCAGCGCCTTCGCATTGATGCTGGCCCTGGCGTTCGTGCTGGGAGTGCTGATCATTATCCCGATTGGCGGCGCCGACATGCCGGTGGTCGTCTCGATGCTCAACAGCTACTCCGGCTGGGCTGCGGCGGGGATCGGCTTCTCGCTGAACAACTCGATGCTGATCATCGCCGGTTCGCTGGTGGGTTCAAGCGGTGCGATCCTGTCGTACATCATGTGCAAGGCGATGAACCGCTCCTTCTTTAATGTACTGCTCGGCGGTTTCGGCAACACGGCAGACGCCGCCGGCCCGGCCGGCTCGAAAGAAGCGCGCCCGGTGAAATCCGGCTCGGCTGACGATGCAACCTTCCTGCTGACCAACGCCGATACCGTAATCATCGTACCGGGCTACGGCCTGGCGGTGGCACGGGCACAACATGCACTGAAAGAGCTGACCGAGAAGCTGACCCACCGCGGCGTGACCGTGAAGTACGCGATCCACCCGGTTGCAGGCCGTATGCCTGGTCACATGAACGTATTGCTGGCCGAGGCAGAAGTGCCTTACGACCAGGTGTTCGAGATGGAAGACATCAACTCCGAGTTCGGCCAGGCCGACGTGGTGCTGGTGCTAGGCGCCAACGATGTGGTCAACCCGGCCGCCAAGAACGATCCCAAGTCGCCCATCGCGGGCATGCCGATCCTCGAAGCGTTCAAGGCCAAGACCATCATCGTCAACAAGCGCTCGATGGCCAGCGGCTATGCCGGCCTGGACAACGAACTGTTCTACCTGGACAAGACCATGATGGTCTTCGGCGACGCCAAGAAGGTCATCGAAGACATGGTCAAGGCCGTCGAATAAACACTGCGCCAGCGCAATACCCAAAACCCTGGCCTTTAGTAGGCTGGGGTTTTTTATTGCCGGTAAAAACCGACAAAAGGCTCTAAATCGCTGCCTGGCATTCGACCATGGTAGCGGGACGAAATTTTTTGAAATCACTAGACTGCGCATCTTGCTTCCGTAGCCCGAGATAACAATCCATGTACCGTGATCGTATCCGCTTGCCTTCGTTGTTGAACAAGGTCATGAGCGCGGCTGACGCTGCCGCACTGATCCAGGACGGCATGACCGTCGGCATGAGCGGCTTCACCCGCGCCGGTGAGGCCAAGGCCGTGCCCCACGCCTTGGCCGAACGCGCCAAGACATCACCGCTGAAAATTACCCTGATGACCGGCGCCAGCCTGGGCAACGACCTGGACAAGCAACTGACCGAAGCCGGTGTACTGTCGCGACGCATGCCATTCCAGGTAGATAGCACCCTGCGCAAGGCGATCAACGCCGGCGAGGTGATGTTTATCGACCAGCATTTGTCGGAAACCGTCGAGCAGCTGCGCAACAATCAGCTCAAGCTACCGGACATCGCGGTGATCGAAGCCGTAGCGATCACCGAGCAAGGCCACATTGTGCCAACCACTTCCGTGGGCAACTCCGCCAGTTTCGCGATTTTCGCCAAGCAGGTGATCGTCGAGATCAACATGGCGCATAACCCGAACCTGGAAGGCCTGCACGACATCTATATCCCGAGCTATCGCCCGACCCGCACGCCAATTCCGCTGGTGGCCGTGGACGACCGTATCGGCAGCACCGCGATTCCGATTCCGCCGGAAAAGATCGTCGCGATCGTCATCACCAATCAGGCGGATTCGGCCTCCACCGTGACGCCGCCCGACAGCGACACCCAGTCGATCGCCAATCACCTGATCAACTTCCTTAAAGAAGAAGTCGACGCCGGACGCATGACCAACAAGCTCGGCCCACTGCAGGCAGGCATCGGCAACATTGCCAACGCGGTGATGTGCGGTTTGATCGAGTCGCCCTTCGAAGACCTGACGATGTATTCGGAAGTCCTCCAGGATTCCACATTCGACCTGATCGACGCAGGCAAGCTGAGCTTTGCCTCAGGCAGTTCGATCACATTGTCGGAACGGCGCAACGCCGACGTGTTCGGCAACCTGGAGCGCTACAAAGACAAATTGGTGCTGCGGCCCCAGGAAATCTCCAATCACCCGGAAGTGGTGCGGCGCCTGGGCATCATCGGCATTAACACCGCGCTGGAGTTCGACATCTATGGCAACGTCAACTCCACCCACGTCTGCGGCACCCGGATGATGAACGGAATTGGCGGCTCGGGCGACTTTGCGCGCAACGCGCACCTGGCGATCTTTGTCACCAAGTCGATTGCCAAGGCCGGCGCGATTTCCAGCGTGGTGCCAATGGTCAGCCATGTGGACCATACCGAGCATGACGTCGACATCCTCGTGACCGAGGTCGGCCTGGCGGACCTGCGGGGCCTGGCGCCGCGGGAGCGGGCCCGGGTCATCATCGACAACTGTGTGCACCCGGCGTACCGCGATGCCCTGAACACCTACTTCACCCAAGCCTGTGTGCTGGGCGGGCACACCCCGCATATCCTGCGAGAAGCACTGAGTTGGCACATCAACCTGGAAGAAACCGGGCATATGCTGAAGGCGTGATTGATACAGATTCGGGCTGATGTAAACACAGTTTCATCAGCCCGAGCTTCCGAGCCCAACTTTTATAAAAAACTGTACTGCTGTACCGGTCATTTCCTACCGAAATATCCTACCTCGAACTCCATAAACGCCTAAAACGCACCATAAAAGTGCCGACAGGTACAGTTGCCCCAATTTCGTACAGTACAGCCCCTATAAACAGTTAACTGGCCCCTCACAATACAGGTGAACTGTATCTAGAGAGTCTTGCGCGGGAGGAGGATCATTGGCACCAGTTAAACCACTACCTAATCCCGCCACAAGCGGAAGGATGTCATCATGGAACGTACACTCAGTTCCGATCTGTTCTTCGAAGAAAAAGCTGTAAACACCCAGGCTTCCCTGCCTCTGCGCGTTCTCGCCAACCTGATGTTGTGGCAGCGCCGCATCTCCAGCCGCCATCAACTGGCTCGTCTGGATTCGCGTCTGCTGGCTGACGCCGGTATCAGCGAAGCACAACGCTACGAAGAGCTGAGCAAGCCGTTCTGGCGCTAATTAGCGTCCGCTGGCCCTGACCCACCGGGTCCACCGCCAGCACTCCGAATTGTTAAAGCAGAACCCGCCCCGGGTAACCGGCGGCGGGTTCTGCTGTTTCTGGGCTTTGGATTTTCAATGGCGAAAACAGTCGGCTTTCTACAGACCGATACAGTTTAAAAAACATAACAATTAAGCAGTACAATTTAATCCGCGTGTATCTGTACCGGTAGCACCCTCCAGCCCAAGATGGTGTTCCAGGACCTCATGAAAGGCGCGCGTCATGAATACCAAAAACCAGCAACACCCTCGGTTGATACAGCTACTCAAGCGCACCGCTGCAGCACTCGTCTGCTGGGGGCAACGGGCCCGCACACGCAGGCTGCTGGCTCAACTGGATCCGCGGGAATTGTCCGATGCGGGTATCAGTCACGGCGACCGGGCATCTGAGCTGGCCAAATCGTTCTGGCGCGAGTAATCACCGCAGGAAGCTATCCGAACAGATAAGCGGCGGCTAATATCCGGCTACCACGTGGCGAACCCTGTAGAACGGGCGTCTGATGCCCATGGTCTCGCTGCTCAAGCAGTAGCTTTGTGCCACCCTTTCGTTCATTTACAGGAGTCACCCCATGTCCCGTCTTCACCTGCTGAGCGCTGCAGCCCTGCTGGCCCTGGCTGCCAATGCCAACGCCTCCAGCCTGATCGTGACCACGGATTCGATCGTCGGCGCACTGAAAGCCACCTCAGACGCCACCTCCGATGCCACTTCCTCCCTGCGTGACAACAAGGTCGTACGTGCCGCCCGTGACGACGCCGCCAGCTTCGTTGCCAGCGAAGGCGCCATCCGTGGCGTAAAACTGGAAAGCGCCCTGGCCCAGATCCGCCAACAGGCTCCACAACTGAATACCGCGACTGACGCGCAGCTGGCCCAGGCGATCCTGGCCATCTGACCGCAGGTGGGATAAGGGGGGCGCCAGGCGCTCCCCGAACCCTCCGCACTGGCTCTCGCCCGGGCATTGCGCTAGCCTTGGCGCTCGTTTTCAGTTGTCGAGTCCCATGGCTTTTTCATACCGCCTGTTGATCGCTCCCGTAGTGTTTTGCACCTGCTGGTCCACGCAAGCTCCGGCCTTTGACCTGTCCACCCAGAGCCTCGTTGTCAGTGCGTATGCCACCAGCAAAGTGACCTCCGCACCGTTCGACCATAAACTGATACTGGCCGCCCAGGATGACGCTGCCGCTTTCATTGCCACTGACGGCCAATGGCGGGGAGCCCGACTGGAATCAGCGCTGGATTATCTGCGCCATACCCAGCCAAAACTTAACGCCAGTGACCTTGAACTGGCGCAAGCAATTCTCGTCCAATAATCATCTTTGTATTTCGGAGTCATTCCATGCGTAGCCCGCTGATCGCCGCCGCTCTCGGCCTGCTGTTGTTGGCCGGTGTTGCCCAGGCACAAACCCTGAAGGCCACCAGTAACATCATCGTTCGAGCCTCGGCCCGTACCATCGATTTCACCTCGGACACCACCACGTCCATCCGCGACTCCAAAGTCGTACGCGAAGCCCACGACGATGCCGCCAGTTTCGTTGCCAGCAATGGCGAGATTCGTGGCGCTCAACTGGAAGCCGCCTTCGACACCCTGCGAACCCGCGTGCCGGAAGCCCGCGACGCCAGCGACCAGGTTCTCGCCGAAGCTATCCTCTCTCTGTGAGGCGCGTTGCCGCCTGGCTACTGGCCGGCACCTTGCTGCTGGGCGCCAGCGCGGCTCAGGCCGCCCTGCAACTGCGGCTCAAGACCGATGGCTTGAGCCCGGCCCAGCAGCAGGCGAGCCAGGCATTGCTGGATGAAGCGATGCAGGCGTTGCCGCCGCGCTTCATCGAGCAACTGGACCGGACCATCGACGTCGGCTGGACCGACAAGATGCCCGAGAACGCCTACGGCCAGGCTTCGCTGGTGTCCGAACTGGACCTCAACAGCAACTTGCTGGAAAGCCTTACCGACGGCAGTGCCGCGACGCAAAAAACCAATCGCCCCCACGGCACCGTGCGCCGGGAAATGCTCGCCACCGTGCTGCATGAACTGACCCACATCTATGACCGTGCCCGCCTGTGGTCCAGCGCCGACCGCAAGCTGATCCAGCGTTGCAGCCGCCAGAACAACATCACCGGCCTGATCGGCCTGCCCGATCAATGCCGGGGCCAGAACGACCGCCGCTTTACCCTCAGCGATGACCCACGCCTGCTGGACCTCGCCGGGTGGCCGCAATACGTCGGCCGTCGCGGCGAACGTGAACAGAACAATCATCAGGTCGCCCGCAGCCCGGACATCTACGAAACCACCAGCCCGCTGGAATTCGTCGCCGTCAACATGGAGTACTTCCTCCTCGACCCGAGCTATGCCTGCCGCCGGCCTTCGCTGTACCGCTATTACAAGGAACACTTTGGCTGGGCGCCGCCCGCCAAGGACACCTGTGCCAAAACCTACGCCTTCCTCAACGCCGGCAACGACTTCGCCAAGACTCCACTGGGCCAGGTCGACCCCGAGCGGGTCTACGAAATCGACTACCTGCTGGCCGAAGCCAACCAGAACCTCGTGAGTCGCTGGGGCCACAGCATGCTGCGCCTGGTGATCTGCGCCCCCGGCCGGCCACGGGGCCCGGACTGCCGCCTGGACCTGGACCAGCACCTGGTGTTGTCCTACCGCGCGTTTGTCGGTGACGTACAACTGTCGAGCTGGGACGGCCTGATCGGCAAATACCCGTCGCGGCTGTTCGTGCTGCCGCTGTCTCAGGTCATTGACGAGTACACCAAGACCGAGCTGCGCGGCCTGGCGTCGGTGCCGTTGAAGCTCACGCGCCAGGAGATCAACGATACCGTCGAACACGCCGCCGAAATGCACTGGAGCTACGACGGCAACTACTTCTTCATCTCCAACAACTGCGCAGTAGAGAGCCTGAAACTGTTACGCAGCGGCAGCGCCAACCCGCAGCTGACCGGCCTGGACAACATCACGCCCAATGGCCTGCTGGAAGTCCTCAAGGGCCGAGGCCTGGCCGATACCAGTGTGCTGGACGACAAAAAACGCGCGCTGCGCCTCGGCTATCACTTCGACTCCTTCCGCGAGCGCTACCAGGCGATGTTCGAGGTGTTGAAAAAGCGCCTGCCGATCAAACAGGCTGAAGTGGAGGATTGGTTGTCACTGAGTGCCGAAGAGCGCCGCCCATGGTTCGCCGAAGCCGACCTGCGCGCCAGCGCCGCCTTGTTGCTGCTGGAACAGGCGAGCTTCCGCAAGCAGCTCATGCTGGCCCAGGATGAAGTCAAGCAACGCTACCTTGGCGCCCGCGAGCTGAAGAACGGCGGCATGGAAAAGGCCAACGCGACGTTGCAGCAGATCCTCGCCAACAGTGGCTTCCTCAGTCGCCCGGCAGAGCTGCTGGGCACCAGCGGTTACGGCTTGCCACAACCAACAGAATCCAAACGCCTGGAATCAGAAAGCGCCGCGCGCCAGAAGCAGTTGCAGTCGCTGACCGGCGATCTGGACAAAGAGGTGAGGGCGCTGCTGGAACCGGCCCGCGCGGCGGAGATTGCCGCATGTGAAGCCAACCTCAAGCAGCTAGGCGAGCACTTGCGCGCACTGCACAAGGCCTCCGGCGGGTTCGAACTACCCTAGAGCGCTTCTCCGGCTTCTTCCGGTAGTTGCTCATCCAGGTGTAACCACGGCAATCGGCTCTCTACCCAGATATGCCGATCTGCCGGGGCCAGCTCCGGGTGATCCAGGGTTGCGATGGTCACATCGATACTCTCGGCACTCAGTTGCGTTACCAGCGCCAAATGCGCCCCACAGTTAGAACAGAAATACCGCACGCATGTCGGCGAAGATTCGTACTGCGCCGGCGTTCCCGCCACCCAGGCGAACGCGGAACGGGGCAGGGTGATCCAGGTCGTCACCAAGCCGCCGCTGACCCGTCGGCAAATCGAACAGTGGCAGTGGGCAATATCCACCAACGCCCCGCTGAACTGATAACGCACCCGCCCGCAATGGCAGCCGCCTTGGTGTTGCTCATGCATGCTCTGTCTCCCACATCCTTATTTCATACAGGACCAGTCGTCCATTCAACGTAGCCCGTTTCTCAAGCGAAAGCTGGCTGAAAGCTTCCGGGACTAGGATCGCCCACCACTACCGGCAACAGACCGGTTGTTAACAACAACAATGGTGATTCCCGATGTCCGCCCGTACCCGCCTGTTTGCCCCGACTCCACCCGTACGCCTCGTGCCTTTCGTTCTGCGCTGACCCAACCGGTTCGCCATTCCCTAGCCGCGCTACGCCTGGAGTATTCCTATGCTGACTTTCCTTGGCTTTGCCATGGTCATCACGTTCATGTTCCTGATCATGACCAAGCGCCTGTCTGCGCTGATCGCCCTGATCATCGTACCGATCCTGTTCGCGCTGTTCGGCGGCTTTGCCCCGCAGATCGGCCCGATGATGCTCGCGGGCATCACCAAGCTTGCGCCGACCGGCGTAATGCTGATGTTTGCCATCCTCTATTTCGCCTTGATGATCGACTCCGGCCTGTTCGACCCGGCCGTGCGCAAGATCCTCAAGCTGGTCAAGGGCGACCCGCTGAAGGTCTCGGTCGGCACCGCCGTGCTGGCCCTGGTGGTATCACTGGACGGAGACGGCGCCACCACCTACATGATCTGCGTGGCCGCCATGCTGCCGCTGTACCAGCGCATCGGCATGAGCCCGCGGATCATGGCCGGCCTGATCATCCTCGCCGGTGGGGTGATGAACATGACCCCATGGGGTGGCCCGACCGCCCGCGCCGCCAGTGCATTGCACGTGGACCCATCGGATATTTTCGTACCGATGATTCCAGCCATGGCCGCCGGCGTCGTCGCCATCCTGGTGATTGCCTATATGTACGGCAAGCGCGAACGGGCACGCCTGGGCGAGTTGCACCTGCAAGGCGATGAAATCGACCACAGCGAAATCAGCGTCTCGCAATACCCGGACGCCCGCCGTCCGAAACTGATCTGGTTCAACGGCGCACTGACCTTCGCCCTGATGTGCACCTTGATCGCCGGCCTGTTGCCACTGCCGGTACTGTTCATGGTGGCCTTCAGTATCGCGATGATCGTCAACTACCCGTGCCTGCAGATGCAGAAAGACCGGATCGCCGCCCATGCCGGCAGCGTCCTGGCGGTCACCGGCCTGATCTTCGCCGCCGGTATCTTCACCGGCATCCTGTCCGGTACCGGCATGGTCGATGCCATGTCCAAGAGCCTGCTGGCCGTCATCCCTGACGCGCTGGGGCCTTATCTGGCCGTGATCACCGCGCTGGTGAGCATGCCGTTTACCTTCTTCATGTCCAACGATGCCTTCTACTACGGCGTTCTGCCGGTACTGGCCGAAGCCGCCAGCCACTACGGCATCACTGCCGTGGAAATGGCCCGCGCCTCGATCGTTGGCCAGCCTGTGCACTTGTTGAGCCCACTGGTTCCATCGACCTACTTGCTGGTAGCCCTGGCGGGTATCGAATTTGGCGATCACCAGCGCTTCACCCTCAAGTGGGCGGTGCTGGTGTGCCTGTGCATAATGGTCGCCGCTTTGCTGATGGGGATTTTTCCGCTGTTCAGCACTCTATAATCGTACAACTCACTGCGCCGGCTCTTAAGGCTGGCGCGGTCTAACACTCGCTCAAAGGAATACACATGGAATGGCTGACCAATCCGGAAATCTGGATTGCCTTCTTCACCCTGACGGCCCTCGAGATCGTCCTGGGCATCGATAACATCATCATGATTTCGATCCTGGTCAGCCGCATGCCCAAGCACATGCAGGCGCGTACCCGGATCTTCGGCCTGGCGCTGGCGATGGTCACGCGGATCCTGTTGCTGCTGTCGATCACTTGGGTCATGCGCCTCACCGACGATCTGTTCGTGGTGTTCGGCCAAGGCATTTCCGGCCGCGACCTGATCCTGTTCTTCGGTGGCCTGTTCCTGCTGTGGAAAAGCTCCCAGGAGATGTACCACGCCCTGGAAGGTGAAGACGAAACCCACGACGAGCCGAAGGGCGCCGGTGGCAAGTTCATCTACACCATCATCCAGATCGCGATCATCGACATCGTGTTCTCCCTGGACTCGGTGATTACCGCCGTTGGTATGGTTTCCCACGTACCGGTGATGGTGGCCGCGATCATCGTCGCCGTACTCGTGATGATGCTGGCCGCTGGCACCATCAGCGATTTCATCGACAAACACCCGTCGCTGAAGATGCTGGCGCTGTCGTTCCTGCTGGTGGTAGGTACCGTACTGATCGCCGAAGCCTTCGACGTTCACGTGCCAAAAGGCTACGTTTACTTCGCCATGGCGTTCTCGCTGGCGGTTGAAGCGGTGAACATCAAGATGCGTACCGCCATCGCGAAAAAGAAGAAACAGCAGGACCCTGTGAAACTGCGCAAGGACATTCCGGGTCAATAACCTGGACCCGCTGCTGAAAAAGGGGCTTTAGAGCCCCTTTTTTTCATCTGCAAAAAGCTGATTTCATGACAGTTTTGTTTCAATCCCGACTTTAGCTATGCGATGCTGGCGCCGAGCCCATTCGCCAACTACAGCTTAAGTACAAGACGTAGAACGGCACGCGGCACTATTCACTTGCTCCGATTGGAACACGACTCAACACAGGGGGCCCAGCATGCTGACCCTGCTCAATCTGCTTTCCGCGGTAACCCTGCTGATCTGGGGCACGCACATCGTCCGTACCGGCATCCTGCGGGTCTACGGCTCCAACTTGCGCCAGGTCATCGGGCAGAACATGTCCAAGCGCTGGCTGGCGTTTATCGCCGGCATCCTGGTGACGGCCATGGTGCAAAGCAGCAACGCCACGGCGATGCTGGTGACTTCGTTTGTCGGCCAGGGCCTGATGGGCCTGATGCCCGCCCTGGCGACCATGCTCGGTGCCGATGTCGGTACCGCGCTGATGGCCCGGGTGCTGACCTTTGACCTGTCGTGGCTGTCGCCGCTGTTGATTTTCCTCGGGGTGATTTTCTTCCTGTCGCGCAAACAGACACGCGCCGGGCAGATGGGCCGTGTCGGGATCGGCCTCGGGCTGATCATCCTTGCGCTGCAACTGATCGTCGAAGCCGCGGGCCCGATCACCCACGCGCAGGGCGTCAAGGTCCTGTTCGCCTCGCTGACCGGCGACATCTTGCTCGATGCCCTGGTCGGCGCACTGTTCGCGATGATTTCCTACTCCAGCCTGGCCGCCGTCCTGCTGACCGCGACCCTCGCCGGTGCCGGCGTGATCGGCCTGCACGTGGCCATCGGCCTGGTGATCGGCGCCAACATCGGCAGCGGCGTGCTGGCCTTCCTCAGCACCAGCATGCAGAACGCCGCCGGGCGCCAGGTGGCCCTGGGCAGCCTGCTGTACAAGCTGATCGGCTTGCTGCTGATCATCCCGGTACTCGACCCGCTGGTCGGCTGGATGGATAACCTGGACTACAGCGCCCAAGGCATGGTGATCACCTTCCACCTGCTCTATAACGTTACTCGCTGCCTGATCCTGCTGCCCACCATCGGCCCGATGTCCCGCTTGTGCGCCTGGTTGCTCCCGGAACGCGAAGAGGTCAACGGCTTGGCCAAGCCGCGCCACCTGGACCTGGCAGCACTCGCCACCCCAAGCCTGGCACTGGCCAACGCCGCCCGCGAAACCCTGCGCCTGGGCGACCTGATCGACAACATGCTGACCTCGATGCTGGAAGTGCTGCGCGGCAAGCAAACCGCCATCACCCAGGAAATGCGCAGCCTGAGCGACGATGTCGAGGCGCTCTACAGCGCGATCAAGCTCTACCTCGCGCAAATGCCCCGGGAAGACCTCAGCGAGCAGGACAGCCGACGCTGGGCCGAGATCATCGAACTGTCGATCAACCTGAAACTGGCCGGCGACCTGATCGAACGCATGCTGCGCAAGGTCCAGCAGCAAAAGACCTCCCAGCGCCGCTCATTCTCCGAAGTCGGCCTGGAGGAACTCGCGGGCCTGCAAACCCAACTGATCGCCAACCTGCGCCTGGGGCTCTCGGTGTTCCTTAGTGCCGACCCGGAAAGCGCCCGGCAACTGCTGCGGGAAAAGCGTCGCTTTCGCGCCCAGGAGCGTCGCCTGGCCCACGCCCACGTCAGCCGCTTGCAACGTAAAATCGTACAGAGCCTGGAGACCAGTTCCCTGCACCTGGAGCTGATTGCCGACATGAAGCGTCTCAACTCGCTGTTCTGCAGCAGCGCTTATGTGGTGCTGGAAACCACCGACACCGGCGCCCTCTCGGCGGACGATATTGCCGACATCACCCATTCGCCCTGAACGTACGACGGCGAGTGAAGTCAGTTAACAACGGACCTCACTCGCCAGGAAGCCTGTTATGCGTCGCCTGCTATTCGCCTGCCTGCTCATGGGTTCGGCACACACCTTTGCCTTTGACCGCCTGCAAGTCGAGGGCTACACCCTGCCCAACGGCCTGCAATTGCTGCTCAAGCCGGGCACCGAACGCGGCCATGTGGCAATTCGCCTGGTGGTGGGTGTGGGCCTGGATGACTTCAGTTGCGAAGACAAGGAACTGCCGCACCTGCTGGAGCATTTGCTGTTCAGCGGGATCGACGGTGGCGGCGAAGGTGAGCTGGAAGAACGCATGCAAGCCCTCGGCGGCGACTGGAACGCCTACACCAGCAATGCCGACACCACTTTCGTCATCGAGGCTCCGGCGCAGAACCAGCGCAAGGTGCTCGACCTGCTGCTGGCCATCATCACCCGCACCCAACTGACCGACGCCAACATCAATGCCGCCAAACAGGTGGTGGAGCGCGAAGACGGCGGCCATTACTCACACCTGCAACGGCTGCTGGACCGCCAGGACCTCGGCCACAAGGCCAGCAGTCAGCTTGCCGTCGAACTGGGGCTCAAATGCGCCGAGCGGGCCGAAGTCGAGCACCTGACCCGCGACCAGTTGGAAAAGCTGCGCAAGGCCTGGTACGCCCCCAACAACATGACCCTGATCATCGTCGGCGACCTCGACAAGCTGCTGCCGGCCTATCTCGAACGCACCTACGGCGCACTGGATCCGGTTGACCCCAGCGAACATCGCCCGTTGCCGGAGATTCAACACGCCGCCGCCGTCCGCCGCGACCTGATCCACGGCTGGGTCGGTGACAACGCCAAGCTGCACTGGTTATTCCCCGAGCCGGTGCTGGACGACCAGTACGATGAAACCTTCGACCTGCTCAAGGACTACCTGGATTGGGCGCTGTATCGTCAATTGCGCTTGCAGCACGGCTTGTCCTATGGCCCATGGAGCGAGCGCGAAGTGCTGGGCGGTGTCGGCTTCATGAGCCTCAACGCCGACCTTGAACGCGACAACCTGCCCGAAGCCGAGCACGTGCTGGAAACCCTCAGGGCCCAACTGCTCAAGGACGGCCTCGACCCGGCCACCTTCGCCCGCCTGCAACAAGCCGCCATTGCCCGCCAGGCGTGGGCCGTTCAAGGCAACAGCGCGTTGGCCGACTATTACTGGAGTGCCTCGGGCGACTACGCCAAAGGGCATTTCAGCGACCCGGCCAAGCGCATCAAGGCCGTCAGCCTGGAGCAAGCCAACCAGGCCATGCGCGAGTTGTTCAAGCAGAACGGCTACTGGCGCATCGAGAAACCGTTGTTCAGCTACGATAGCCTCAACTGGATCGCCGCAGGCGCACTGGGGCTGATTGCGATTGTGTTACTAGGCGTGTGGCGTTATCGCAAAGGGATTGCGTAATCGGGCCCCGAGAAAACGGCTAAAACGTTATTCTGTCTGGGATTTTTCCTACAAAGACTGTGAACTGCCGAATGCCTATCCTGACCCACACCATCCAGCGCATCCTCGAGCTGATGAAGCGCTACCCAGGGGTGATTGCACTCGGCGGTTTCATCTCGGGTGTGGGCAGCTTCATCCTGGTGGATCGCCAGCAAGGCATGGCCAGCTGGATCGCGATCATCATGCTGGTGAGCTGGTTATGGCTGATGCTCGAAAACAGCCTCACCCAGCTGTTCAGCAAAGTCTTCAAACGGGAAATCCCCGAACCGCTGCTGCGCTACGCCACGCAGATGATCCATCAGGAAAGCCTGTTTTTTGTGCTGCCGTTCTTTTTTGTCACCACCACCTGGAACAGCGGCCAGTCGATCTTTACCGGCCTGCTGGGCGCGGCGGCACTGGTATCGATCACCGACCCGCTGTACTACAAGTGGCTGGCACCCAAGCGCTCGCTGTTTCTCGCACTGCACACCCTGACCCTGTTCGCAGCCCTGCTGACCGCGCTGCCGATCATCCTGCACCTGACCACCGCCGAGAGTTACAAACTGGCCCTCGGCGTGGCAATGGCGCTCTCTATCCCGAGCCTGGCCGTGAGCCTGCCGCTGCGTAGCATCAAGGGCTGGGCGATGCTGTTGGGGGTTACCGCAGCGATTGGTTGCGCCGGCTGGTTCCTGCGCACTTGGGTGCCGCCCGCGACGCTGTGGATGACCGAAGTGGCCATCAGCACCCAATTGCAGGACCGCACGCCCGGCGATGACCTGAAAGAAGTCAGCGCCGCCCAACTGCGCAGCAGCGGGCTGTATGCCTACACCGCGATCAACGCGCCGCGCGGCCTGGATGAGCGGATCTACCATGTGTGGAAATTCAACGGCAAGGAGGTCGACCGCATCGCCCTGGACATCCATGGTGGGCGCAAGGAAGGCTATCGGGCCTGGACCCACAAGCAGAACTTCCCCCCCGACTCGGTAGGACGCTGGCAGGTACGGGTGCTGACCGAAGATGGCCAAGTGATCGGCGTGTTGCGCTTCAAGGTGACTGACCCCGGTCAGGGCGCTACAACGCCAGACGCGCCAAAGTAGGCAGGATCGTGCTATTACGTAGGAATTCTGGAATAGCCAAACAAGCTCGGAGCTTATGACCAGTAGCACAACGGCCGGTGCAGCCCATCTGGACACGTCCACCCAGCCTCCATTGCTGAGGATTACAGGGGATTGGACGCTTGCCCACTATGCCAACCTGAAGAAGCTGTCGGAAAAGCTCGACGGCCAGTACGACGCTGGCGCACGTATCGACCTTAACGGCCTCGGCGCCCTGGACACGGCCGGCGCCTCGCTGCTGGTGGAATTGCTCGGCCCCGAGCGCATCGAACAGTCCGCCGAACAGACCGACTGCAGCCTCTCGACCGCCGACCGCGCGTTACTGAAAACCGTCTACCGCTCTCTGAACGACTTCTGTGTGCCGGTCAAGGAACCCGAAGAAGCCGCCGGCATCATGTTGCTGGCGCGCATCGGCGGCGCGGTCTACACCGTCTGGCAAGACGGCATGAAACTGCTGGGCTTTATCGGCCTGATCCTCGAAACCTTCGCCCGTGGCGTATTCCGGCCCAAGCGCTGGCGCGTGACGCCAATGGTTGCGCATATCGAACAAACCGGCCTCGACGCGGCCCCCATCGTGGCCTTGCTGACCTTCCTGGTGGGCGCAGTGGTGGCGTTTCTCGGTGCCACGGTGCTGGCCAGTTTTGGCGCGAGTATCTTCACCGTGGACCTGGTGGCGTTCTCCTTCCTGCGGGAGTTCGGCGTGTTGCTCACCGCGATCCTGATGGCGGGCCGCACTGCCAGTGCCTTCACCGCACAAATCGGCTCGATGAAGGCCAACGAAGAGATCGATGCGATCCGCACCCTGGGCCTCGACCCGATGGAGTTGCTGGTGCTGCCCCGCGTACTGGCGTTGCTGGTGGCGCTGCCGATGCTGACGTTCCTGGCAATGCTCTCGGGCATTATCGGCGGCGGTGTGGTGTGTGCCGTGGCCCTGGATATTTCACCGGCGATGTTCCTGTCGCTGCTGCAATCGGACATTGGCGTGCAGCACTTCCTCGTCGGCATGGTCAAGGCGCCGATCTTCGCGTTCCTGATCGCGGCCATCGGCTGCCTCGAAGGTTTCAAGGTCAGCGGCAGCGCCGAGTCCGTCGGCGCCCACACCACCTCCAGTGTGGTGCAATCGATTTTCGTGGTGATCGTGCTGGATGCGGTCGCCGCACTGTTCTTCATGGAGATGGGCTGGTGAGTCGTTTACGCCGTGCGCCCACTGAGGCGGTGATCGAAGTCCGCGGGCTGTGCAACCGCTTTGGTTCGCAAAGCGTGCACGAGAACCTCGACCTGGACTTGTACAAGGGTGAAATCCTCGCCGTCGTCGGTGGCTCCGGCAGCGGCAAGTCGGTACTGCTGCGCAGCATCATTGGGTTGCGCCAGCCCAGCGAAGGCCAGGTGCGGGTGTTCGGGCAGAACTTGCCGAGCCTGTCGGAACACGAGCGGTCGCTGGTGGAGCGGCGCTTCGGCGTGCTGTTCCAGAAGGGCGCGCTGTTTTCCTCGCTGACGGTCACCGAGAACGTTGCGTTGCCACTGATAGAGCATGCCGGCCTCAGCCGTCCCGATGCCGAGCACCTGGCGGCAGTGAAACTGGCGTTGGCCGGGCTGCCGCTGTCGGCCGCCGACAAATACCCCTCGTCACTCTCCGGCGGCATGATCAAGCGCGCGGCCCTGGCCCGTGCCCTGGCGCTGGACCCGGACATCCTGTTTCTCGACGAACCCACCGCCGGCCTCGACCCGATCGGCGCCGCCGCCTTCGATCAACTGATCCTGACCCTGCGCGATGCGCTGGGCCTGAGCGTGTTCCTGGTCACCCACGACCTCGACACGCTGTACACCATCACCGACCGCGTAGCGGTGCTGGCGCAGAAAAAGGTACTGGTGGCGGATGCCATTGATGTCGTCTCGGAAACCGACGACGCCTGGATTCACGAATACTTCCATGGCCCACGGGGCCGCGCGGCATTGGATGCCGCTCAACTGCTCAACGAGGTATGACATGGAAACCCGAGCCCATCATGTGATGATCGGTCTGTTCAGCGTGATCGTCGTGGTCGGCGCCATGCTGTTTGGCCTGTGGCTGGCCAAGTCCAGCGTCGACAGCGCATTCCAGGATTACGAAGTGGTGTTCAACGAGGCGGTCAGTGGGCTGTCCCAAGGCAGTGCCGTGCAGTACAGCGGGATCAAGGTGGGCGACGTCACCAGCCTGCGCCTCGACCCGAAAGACCCGCGCCGGGTGCTGGCGCGCATCCGCCTGGCCGGGCAGACGCCGATCAAGGAAGACACCCAGGCCAAGCTGGCCCTGACCGGCATCACCGGCACCTCGATCATCCAGCTCAGCGGCGGTACGCCCCAAAGCCCTGAGCTCAAGGGCAAGGACGGCAACCTGCCGGAGATCATTGCGTCGCCATCGCCGATCGCGCGACTGCTGAACAACAGCAATGACCTGATGACCAGCATCAACTTGCTGCTGCACAACGCCAATCACATGTTCTCCCGGGAGAACGTCGAGCGCCTCAGCAATACCCTGGACAACCTGCAACAGACCACCGGCGCGATTGCCGATCAGCGCGGCGACATCAAGGTGGTGATGCAGCAATTGATGCAGGTGAGCAAACAGGCCAGCGCCACCCTGGAGCAAACCACCGCGTTGATGCGCAACGCCAACGGTTTGCTCAACGACCAGGGCAAGCAGGTGTTTGGCAGCGCCGAGAAGGCCATGCAGTCCCTTCAACAGAGCACGGCCACGATCGACACCTTGCTGACCAACAACAAGGATTCCCTGAACAGCGGCATGCAGGGTCTCAACGAACTGGCGCCAGCGGTGCGCGAGCTGCGGGAAACCCTGGGTTCGTTGCGCGCCATTTCCCGCCGCCTGGAAGCCAACCCCAGCGGTTACCTGCTGGGCAGCGACAAGAACAAGGAGTTCACGCCATGAAGCGTGCGTACCAAATGATCGCCCCCGTTGCGCTGGTATTGGTCAGTGCGTGTTCCATCCTGCCGAAGGCGGATCCCTCGGACGTGTACCGGTTGCCATCGGCGCAGGCCGCCACGCAGGCCAGCCCGGTGGCCTGGTCGCTGCGGGTGGCGAAGCCGCAGACCAGCGAATTCCTCGACAGCCCGCGGATTGCCGTGGTGCCTAACGGTGACTTGATCAGTAGTTACGCGAATTCCCGCTGGAGCGATCCAGCCCCCGTGCTGTTGCGTAATCGGTTGCTGGACGGGTTCCAGCGGGATGGGCGGGTGACGTTGCTCAGTACCGATGAGACCAATCTGCAGGCGGACTTTGAGTTGGGCGGGCAGTTGCAGGCGTTTCAGAGTGAGTATCGCGGCAGCGCAGTTGAAGTGGTGATACGGCTGGACGCACGGTTGGTGCGCGGGAGTGATCAACGGATTATTGCCAGCAAGCGGTTCGAGGTGAGGCAGCCGGTGGGGGATACCAAGGTGCCGGCGGTGGTGGCCGGGTTTGGTCAGGCTGGCGATGTACTGAACAGGCAGGTGGTGGATTGGGCCGTCGGCCTGGGAAACCGCGCTTTTGTGGCGAGGGAGCTTGCTCCCGTTGGGCTGCGCAGCAGCCCCAAAACCAGTCAATGAGCTTTGACTGACACACCTGCGATAACTGACTGGGGCCGCTTCGCGGCCCAACGGGAGCAAGCTCCCTCGCCACAGGGATTCAGGTCTTAGCCGAAGAACCAGTAGCACACCGCAATCGCCGCCACCACACCAGCAAACTCCGCCAACAACGCACACCCCACCGCATGCCGTGCCCGCTGGATTCCCACCGAGCCAAAGTACACCGCCAACACATAGAACGTGGTCTCGGTGCTGCCCTGAATCGTCGCCGCCACCAGCGCCGGGAAGCTGTCCACGCCCTGGGTCTGCATGGTCTCAATCAACATCGCCCGCGCCGCACTGCCGGAGAACGGCTTGACCATCGCGGTCGGCAGCGCATCGACAAAGCGCGTGTCCATGCCGGTCCAGGCCACCACGTGGCGAATGCCTTCCAGGCCGAAATCCAGCGCGCCGGACGCCCGCAACACGCCCACTGCACACAGCATCGCCACCAGGTACGGCAGCAGGTTCTTGGCAACGTCGAAGCCCTCTTTGGCGCCTTCGACAAACGCCTCGTAGACCTTCACCTTGCGCAGCGCGCCGATCACCAGGAACAACATGATCAGCCCGAACAGCGTGAGGTTGCCGAGGATCGACGACAGGCCCGCCAGCGCCGTGGCTGAGAGCGTCGCCAGCAAGGCCATGAAGCCACCCAGTACCAGCGCACCCGGAATCAGATACGCCAGCACCACCGGGTCCCACAGCCGCAGGCGTTGCATCACCGCCACCGACAACAGGCCCACCAGGGTCGAGGCGCTGGTGGCCAGCAGGATCGGCAGGAACACCAGCGTCGGGTCCGCCGCACCTTGCTGGGCGCGGTACATGAAGATGGTGACCGGCAGCAGGGTCAGGGAAGACGCGTTGAGTACCAGGAACAGGATCTGCGCGTTGCTGGCGGTATTGGGGATAGGGTTGAGCTCTTGCAGCGCCTTCATGGCCTTGAGGCCGATGGGCGTAGCGGCGTTATCGAGGCCCAGGCCGTTGGCGGCGAAGTTGAGCGTGATCAAGCCGATGGCCGGATGACCGGCAGGCACTTCCGGCATCAGGCGCCGGAACAGCGGCCCCAGGGCCTTGGCCAGCCAGTCGACGATCCCGGCTTTCTCGGCGATACGCAGGAAGCCCAGCCACAAGGTCAGGGTGCCGAACAGCAACACCATCACCTCGACCGACAGCTTGGCCATGGCGAAAATGCTTTCCACCATGGCCGCAAAGATCCCGGCATTCCCGCCGATCAGCCATTGCGCCAGCGCAGACACCATCGCCACGATAAAGAAGCCAAGCCACAGGCCATTGAGCATCAGTTGAATCCCCCGAAAGATGGGGCGAATGATAGCGGGGCTGGCAGAAACGACAAACCCCGGATTTTCCGGGGTTTGTGTAGGAGCCAGTCCTGGCGGTCAGCCGCGAGTGGTCTCGCCGGCCGGCAGCACTTGCTTGGTGCGCCAGTGCGGCAGGGAGTTCCAGTAGCGCTCGCCCTTGGCATCGTCGTACATGCCTTCCCAACGGGAGATGACCAGTACGGCCAGGGCGTTACCGATCACGTTCAGTGCGGTACGGGCCATGTCCATGATGCGGTCGACACCGGCGATGAACGCCAGGCCTTCCAGCGGAATGCCCACGCTGCCCAGGGTCGCCAGCAGTACCACGAAGGACACGCCCGGCACGCCGGCGATGCCTTTGGAGGTGACCATCAGGGTCAGCACCAGCATCAGTTGCTGGCCAATCGACAGGTCGATGCCATACAGCTGGGCGATAAAGATCGCCGCGATGCTCTGGTACAGGGTCGAACCGTCGAGGTTGAACGAGTAGCCGGTCGGTACCACGAAGCTGCAGATCGCCTTTGGCGCGCCGTAGGCTTCCATCTTCTCGATCACACGCGGCAGCACGGTTTCAGAACTGGCAGTGGAGTAGGCCAGCACCAGCTCATCCTTGAAGATGCGCATCAGCTTGATCACCGAGAAACCGAACAGGCGGGCGATCAGGCCCAGCACCACAAAAGCAAAGAACAGGATGGCGACGTAAACCAGGATCACCAGCTTGGCCAGCGGCAGCAGCGAGGCGAAGCCGAAGTTGGCGACGGTCACCGCGATCAGGGCAAATACACCGATCGGGGCGTATTTCATGATCATGTGGGTGACTTTGAACATGCTCTCGGACACGCCCTGGAACATGGTCACCAGGGGCTCGCGCAATTCAGGCTTGAGGCTCGACAAGCCGAGGCCGAACAACACCGAGAAGAAGATGATAGGCAGCATGTCGCCACGGGCCACGGCGGCGAAGATATTCGACGGGATCAGGTTGAGGATCGTCTCGATGAACGCGTGCTCGTGCTGGACCTCGGCGGCGGTGGCCGTGTATTTGGAAATGTCGACGGTACCCAGGGTACTCATGTCGATGCCGGTACCCGGATGGAACAGGTTGGCCAGCAACAGGCCGACCACAATGGCAATGGTGGTGACCACTTCGAAGTAAAGGATGGTTTTAACGCCGATCCGGCCGAGCTTTTTCGCATCGCCAACACCGGCGATTCCGACAATCAGCGACGAAATCACGATCGGGATAACGATCATCTTGATCAGGCGGATAAAGATATCGCCAGCGGGCTGCAACACGTTGCTGATCCACCAGGCCTTTTCAGCACTGAAATGGTTAAGCACCGCACCGATTGCAATCCCCAGCACCAGACCGATGAGGATCTGCCAGGCGAGGCTTAGCTTTGCCTTCTTCATGTCATTACCCTTACTTCAAGTGGACTCAGGCAGATGCGCCAGCAGCTGGAACGCTCGAGAGCGAAAAAGTGTGTGCATCTGCCCCCGTAGAAGGTCACCGCAGTTGGCCGATATGGCTCACTGGCAGGCGAAAAAAGGCGCAACTATTCCGATGCAAGGAGGCGACGTCTAATGCCGTAAACGCCTACCCTATGCCGAATCGGCATGAGTTTTTTTGAGTTTTTCTGTCTGAACGGTCAGTTCGAATACGACATTTCGGCAGGCATAAATGCCGCGAACCGGCCATTTCAGGCTCGCGCAGGGTTTTTTGAAAATCTACGGTCGCGGTTGAAAACCCCTGAAAATTCCTACGCATACCATCGAAAAACTCGTCTGGCAGGAGACAAACTTTCTCGATAGATGGTCACGCGGAAACACCAAGAAATGGTTGGGCGGACGCAAAAAGGAGAATTGCCGCTATGGGCGGCATGACAGAAGCGGGCATAGGAGCCGCAAGCCCGTCGCAAGTTCCACAAACCATCGGCTTGGGAACTTGCGTCGCAGCTTTTCACCTGACCCGGCCCTTGCGCAGGCACTCCCTGTCCCCGTAGGTCACGCCGATCCAAACGATCAGAGCAACCCGGCCCCTTGGTCATGCACCACCCTTGTCGGGCGATGCAAACAGAAAGAAGCACGGCGCTTCTTTCTATGGACGTTAAGCCGGTAGACGACAGCGTCGTCAGACCGAACCTAGTACCAATTCGGATCTTTCTTGAGCTGTTCCATCAGCAGCTTTTGCATGCCTTCGTCCGGCTTGCCAAGAAAACGGTAGTCGGCGTGCCGCGTTGGCGATTTGTCCGCGGGCAAGCCCGCCGGGACTTCTACCAACATCGCGTAAGCATCTTCCTTGTCGAAGCTGAAAGCGACGATCAGGCGCTTGTTCAGGCATGTGTCTGCGGTTTCACAGAGCGGCCCGACCAAGTACTTGTCACCATCCTCTTCAACGGCATTCATCTGTTCAGCGCTACCCGACAGGTTCATCACCCATTCAGGCAGGCGCTCTTCCTTCTTGACCACGCTCTGCCAGGTCTCGCGGTACTGCGGGTCCGCACTCAGCAGTTCGTTGGCTCGGGACTGGCCATCATTGGCAGCCAGCACCAAGCCGCTGCCGCCCAACAACAGGGCGGCAGCCAGGGCTTTAAGGGACGAGTTGAACATGCTTAGCCTCGACCACGACGGCCAAAGAAGAAGGAAGCGATGAACATCACCAGGAAGACCACAAACAGAATCTTGGCGATACCCGTGGCGGTGCCCGCGATACCACCGAAGCCCAGGACTGCAGCCACAATGGCGATGATCAGAAATGTGATTGCCCAACTCAACATGGTGATTCTCCTTACGCTTCTTTTAGGGGTAACAGCGGTAGTGCCTGCGGTCGCTCGATTCGAGGACCGTGTATTGCCTAGAACACCCAGCGTTCCTGCGATGGCAGGTCGCCGAGGGTGGAGTCCTGTTCAACCGCCGCCAATTGCGGGGTTGTCACATCGGCGGCAGTGCTGCCGACGGAGCGGAAATGGGTCTGGATCATCATCGGACGTTCAAACTGCACGACTTGCTGCTGACTCTGCTGCCAATGCGCCAATTGCTGACCGCCAATCAAGGTCACCATCAGGGCCAGGCTGGCAAACAGCCCCTGTTGCAGGCGCAGTGGCGATACACGCAGTTGGGTCAGGCTTTGGCGAGTCATGCTGTATCTCTCCCGCATTCTGATTATTCGTAGATGAAACTCGTATGAGGTGTATTGCAGCCTGCGTGCCAGTTTTTTAACAAAATAAAACCCAATAAAATCAATAAGTTAAAAACAAAAGCGCTTTGACACCACGAGCATCCTGCACGATGCCCCTATCCTTGCCGTGCGAAATGCACGATGGTCACTGGTCGGATCAAGGGATAGGAAGGCAACGTTCGACTGCCGAAGTGGCAAGAGGGAGACAAAAACGCCTCTTGTGGGCGTCTTTGTAAGAAGAAGCGCAGATAGCTGCGCGGTGACGGCTTTAATCAATCAGAATAAACCATGCAACTTGCCCGATTATTCCGGGACTAAACAACATCATTCATTCTTAAGGGAGCGCGGGACAGATGGAATCAGCCAAGGAACTTCAAGGCCGCATTCTTTTAGTGGATGACGAATCCGCGATCCTTCGCACCTTCCGTTACTGCCTGGAAGATGAAGGCTACACCGTAGCCACCGCCAACAGCGCCGCCCAGGCCGATGCCTTGTTGCAACGCCAGGTGTTTGACCTGTGCTTCCTGGACCTGCGCCTGGGCGAAGACAACGGCCTGGATGTACTGGCGCAAATGCGTATCCAGGCGCCGTGGATGCGCGTGGTGATCGTCACGGCCCACTCGGCCGTCGACACCGCCGTGGATGCGATCCAGGCCGGCGCGGCCGACTACCTGGTAAAGCCTTGCAGCCCCGACCAATTGCGCCTGGCCACGGCCAAGCAGCTGGAAGTGCGCCAGCTCTCGGCACGCCTGGAAGCCCTGGAAGGCGCAGTGCGCCAGCCCAAGGACGGCCTCGACTCCCATAGCCCGGCGATGATGGTGGTGCTGGAAACCGCACGCCAGGTGGCGGGCACTGATGCCAACATCCTGATTCTCGGCGAGTCCGGCACCGGTAAAGGTGAACTGGCCCGGGCGATCCACGGTTGGAGCAAACGCGCGAAAAAATCCTGCGTCACCATCAACTGCCCATCGCTGACGGCGGAACTGATGGAAAGCGAGTTGTTCGGTCATAGCCGTGGTGCGTTTACCGGCGCCAGCGAAAGCACCCTGGGCCGCGTCAACCAGGCCGATGGCGGCACCTTGTTTCTCGACGAGATCGGCGACTTTCCGCTTACTTTACAACCCAAGTTGCTGCGCTTTATCCAGGACAAGGAATACGAGCGCGTCGGCGACCCGGTGACTCGCCGTGCCGATGTGCGAATCCTCGCCGCAACCAACCTGAACCTGGAAGACATGGTTCGCGACGGCCGTTTCCGCGAAGACCTGCTGTATCGCCTGAATGTCATCACCTTGCACCTGCCGCCCCTGCGCGAACGCAGCGAAGACATCCTGACCCTGGCCGACCGCTTCCTGGCGCGCTTCGTGAAGGAATATGCGCGGCCGGCGCGCGGCTTCAGCGATGAAGCCCGTGAGGCACTGCTCAACTACCGCTGGCCGGGGAACATCCGTGAGCTGCGCAACGTGGTTGAGCGGGCCAGCATCATTTGCCCGCAGGAAAAAGTTGAGATCAGCCACCTCGGCATGGCCGAGCAGCCGACCAACAATGCCCCGCGTATCGGTGCGGCGTTGAGCCTGGATGAACTGGAAAAGGCGCATATCGGCGCCGTGCTGGCCACCAGCGACACCCTGGACCAGGCGGCCCGAACCCTTGGCATTGATGCGTCGACGCTGTATCGCAAACGCAAACAATACAACCTGTGAGCTGTAGCCTATGAAGCTTGCGATGACCCTGCGCACTCGGTTGTTCCTGAGTATTTCCGCGCTGATCACCGTCGCCCTGTTGGGGTTGCTGCTGGGGCTGGTGAGCGTCATGCAAATGGCCAAGACCCAGGAATCGTTGATTCGCAGCAACTTCATCACATTGGACCTGGGGCTCAAGCTTCGGCAGACCCTCGGCGACCAGTTGATGATCATGCTCAATGAACAGCCGAATACCGCTGCGCTGGAGGACTCCAAGCAACGCTATTTCGCCCTGTTGCAGCAAGGTATCGACCACGAACAAAAGGACGCGGTAACCAGCGGTTTTACCCAGGCCAAGACCAATTACCTGAGCTTTCTCGAGGCGTTCGATGAAAAGGAGAATGCTCCGCCGCAACTGCGCAACAACGACGAGCTGACCAAACGCTTCAACATCCTGCGCAACGGCCTGATCGCCGAGCACAAGAAAGCCCTGGATAACATCAACGATACCGAACACAAGTCCCGTGAACGTGCGCTGCTGATTGCCGGCCTGCTGGGCCTGGTCGGGCTGGCCGTGCTGATCATCGGTTTCGTTACCGCCCACGGTATCGCCCGACGCTTTGGCGGGCCGATCGAAGCGCTGGCCAAGGCCGCCGACAAGATCGGCCAGGGCAACTTCGAAGTCACGCTGCCCATTTCATCCGCAGCGGAAATGAACCTGTTGACCCGACGCTTCGGCATCATGGCCGAGGCGTTGCGCCAGCATCAGGCAACCAATGTCGACGAGCTACTCGCCGGGCAGCAACGCCTGCAAGCGGTGCTCGACAGCATCGACGACGGCCTGCTGATGATCGACCGCCAGGGTCGCCTGGAACACCTTAACCCGGTGGCACAACGTCAACTCGGCTGGGACGAGAATCGCCTGGGCCAAGGCCTTGGCGACGCCCTGGGCCGCCCGGAACTGGATGAACAGCTGCAGCTGGTACTGCGCGGCGGCAACCTGGAGCGCGCACCTGAAGACCTGGAAGTAGAGGTTGAGGGTGAGCTGCGCCTGCTGACGTACAGCCTGACGCCGGTCAGCCATACCCAGGGGCACATTCTGGGCGCGGTGATGGTGCTGCATGACGTTACCGAACAGCGTGCCTTTGAACGAGTGCGCAGTGAGTTTGTATTGCGCGCGTCCCATGAATTACGCACGCCGGTGACGGGCATGCACATGGCCTTCGGCTTGTTCCGGGAACGGGCGAAGTTTCCTGCGGAGTCGCGCGAAGCGGACCTGCTGGATACGGTCAACGAGGAAATGCAGCGCCTGATGCAGTTGATCAACGACTTGCTCAACTTCTCGCGCTACCAGAATGGCTTGCAGAAACTCACCCTGGGCCCGTGTGACATCAGCGACCTGCTCGAACATGCCCGCGCCCGCTTCGCGGAGCAGGCGAATGCACAGAACATCGAGCTGCTGGTTGAGGAACAATCCCCGCTACCGAGGTTGCATGCCGATCGAGCGCAGCTGGAAAGGGTGCTCGACAATTTGCTGGGCAATGCCCTGCGGCACACAGCCGACGGTGGGCAGATCCGCTTGCAGGCGCGTCGTCATGGCGAACGGGTGATTGTCAGCGTTGAAGACAACGGTGAAGGCATTGCCTACGGCCAGCAGGGACGAATCTTCGAACCGTTTGTGCAGGTAGGCCGCAAGAAAGGCGGCGCCGGGCTGGGCCTGGCGCTGTGCAAGGAGATCGTGCAATTGCACGGTGGCCGCATGGGGGTGTATTCGCGGCCGGGGCAGGGGACGCAGTTCTACATGGCGTTGCCCCTGTAGGACCAACGCGCCAACCGTTATTGGTGATTCAACGCCCGCAGGATCGCAGCACTTTCGGCATCCGGCGTCCCATCAAACAGCGACGCCCGGAAATGCATCTGGAACGCGGCCACCACATGCCGCGTCGCCACATCCAGCTCGCCCGTCTGCGGCGTCGGATAGCCCAGCTTCGCCAACTCTTCCTGGAACCAGGTAATGCTCGGCAGATCGGCTGCGTACTGCACCTGGTAACGGGCCACCGCCTTGGCGTCCGGCCACATGCCCAGCCCTTCATCCGCCAGGCGCTTCCAGGGGAACAACGGCCCCGGGTCCAGCTTGCGCAGCGGGGCAATGTCGCTATGGCCGATGATGTTTCGCGGGTCGATGCCGTTGCGTTTGGTGATGTCCTTGAGCAGCACCACCAGCGACTGCACCTGCGCTTCGGAATAGGGATACCAGACGCGGCCCGTCGGCAAATCCCGATAACCCGGGTTCACGATCTCGATCCCGATGGAGCTGGAGTTGAGCCAGGTGCGGCCCATCCATTCACTTTCTCCGGCATGCCAGGCGCGCTGGCTTTCATCCACGAGCTTATAGATGGTGGCCGAGGCGTCATCACCGATCAGGTAATGACTGCTGACCTGGCCATGGGTCAACAGCGCCAGGGAGCGCTCAAGGGACGCCGAGGTGTAGTGCACGACGACAAACTGCACACGATTGTCGTGGTTCACCGACGGATGACTGGTGTCCAGGCGAGGGCCGCTCGCGCAACCGGCGAGCAGGAGAAACAGAAAGGCAGAACACAGAAGTTTCATGGCAGCAAATAGTACGCTTAAGACGATAATGCAACAGTGTAACGTACCGTTTGCTGCCAGGCGGCCAAATGCGATGTTTTAAACAAAATGGAACATTTCCGGTCAGGCCGCCTGCACCTGGTTACGCCCCGCCGCCTTGGCACGATATAACGCCTCGTCAGCGCGCTTGAGCGCCAGGTCGCTGCGTTCTCCCGGCTGAAACTGCGCCATGCCCATGGACACCGTAATCGTCACCGGCTCGCCCTTGAAGTGAAACGGGCAGGCTTGGATGGCTGCACGCAGGGTTTCGCCCACCGCCAACGCATCGGACAGCGACGAGTTGGGCATCAACAGCACAAACTCTTCACCGCCAAAACGCGCGATGAAGTCGTTCGGCCGCAGGCGTTTGCGAAGCACCGTGGCGATGATCTTCAGCACCTTGTCGCCCGCCAGATGACCATAGCCGTCGTTGATGCGCTTGAAGTGATCGAGGTCCAGCATCGCCAGTGACAAGTTATTTCCACGCTGGTGCCAGGCGTTGACCTCCTGCTCCAGGCGCTCGCTCCAGGCAGCGCGGTTGGGTAGTCCTGTGAGCGGATCGATCAGGGCTTTCTGGCGCTGAACCTCAAGGTGTTCACGGTAGCCCTGAGCCTCTTGCTCCATATTGGCGACCCGTTCGGCCAGGCCCTTGAGCCGTGCAGCCACTTCCTGTTCGCGCTGGTCACGCTGGTGGCGGTGTTCATCCATGGTGCCCAGCAACCCTTCGAGATGGCTCTCCAGCACGTGCTTGAGGCTGTCGAGGTCCGCGGCGTCCTGCATGCTGGTTTGCAAACCATCCACTTGTTCGCGGATCTGGGTATCCAGTTCCCTGGCCGCCGAGCGGCTGTCGGCGTGGCCGTCACTGGCGACCTGCAGGTGCCCCTGGAACGCCTCGAGACGATCGTTGAGCTGCTTGAGGTAGGCTTCAAACTCGTGCTGGCCGCTGTCGGTGATCGCCAGCATCAACACCGCCAGGTCATCGAGGATCGGCAGCAATTCGTACCAGTTCAATCCGTGGGCCAGGCGTTCACGCATGGCTTCGGCCTGGGGCCGATGGCGCTCGGGCAGCGAGAGGTCTTCCAGTAAGCCGAGCAGGGTATCTTCGATGTGCTTGGCCACCGAACTGTAAGACGGCTCGGGGGTGTCGGGCAGGGCGTAGGCTTGATCCGCTTGCAGCTCGTCTGGGTTCAGCTCTGCCTGCTCGGGCGATTCTTGCGGTTCATCGGCCAGGACCGGGGGCAGGGAAAGACTGCCGATCTCTGTCCGCTCCGGCTCACGGGCCTGCACCTCTGGCACCTCGACCATGGCGGCAAGAGCACTCTCGAGCTCAACCTCCGCTTCGATCGGTTGCTCGGGTTCTGGCGTTTCGATAATCGTAGCGGGTGCCTCGACGACAGGCGCTGTGACCGCGACGGCCGGAACAACAGGCACTGCTTCGCTGACAGCGTCGGTAGCCTCTACTGGCGATACCGGTTCAGGGGGCGATTCGATGGGGGCCGGGACCTTCGGCTGCGGTGCAAAAGCCCGCAGCGCCTGGGCCAGTTCCGCCGATTGCGCCGGCGCTTCAACTTCACCCACCGGGCTGGGCTTTGGCGCAGCAGGCGCCGGAGAAGCCGGGCGGGATGGCGTGGGCGCTTCAACCTCCGGCGTGTCGATTGCGTCCTTGGTGCCAAACAGACGCTGCAACAGCCCCGGGCTCGAACGGCTGGTTTCGCCCTCCGGCTCCAGGTTACTCAGCGCCTGCCCCTGCAGGCCGCTCAGCTCGCTCAGCAACAGCGGGATCTCCCGCGCCTGGCCGACCCGACCGTCCAGCTGCTTGGCGAAAGCCTTCAGCGGGCGACTCACGTCCCGTGGCAAGGGCAGTTTCTGCAACTGAGTGACCAGGGCCGTCAACGCGCTGCCGATCTGGTCAACCCGGGTTTCGCGGCGCTGCTCCGAATCCAGCACGGCCTTTTCCAGGCGCGGCAGCAATGCAGCGAGGGCGGCGTCCATGTCGTCGGTGCGCACCACATCGCGCATTTCCTTCATGCATTGGTCAACCGCTCGGTCGGTCCCTTCTGCCGCCAGGGTGCTGCGCACCAGCCCTCGGCGCAGCAGGTCGAGGCGGGCGGCCCAGCGACGCTCGAGCTTTTCTTGTTGCTCGACGCTTTTAAGGTATTTCTCTTTCCAACGCTGGGCGTCGTCGCTCATGCAAGGGGTCCGCGAGGGCCGGGGCTCAACACGGGCAATGCATCAGCCGTGAGCGAACCCGGCAGACGAATCTCTACCGCGACGGGCAGGTGATCGGAGATGGGCTGCGCCAGTACCTGCACACTTTCGAGTGTCAGGGTCGGGCTGAGCAGGATGTGATCAAGACAACGTTGCGGTCGCCAGCTGGGAAAGGTGGCTTCGACTTGCGGCGCCAGCAACCCAAGGTCGCGCAACGGGGAATTCTGTAGCAGGTCTGTGGCATGGGTGTTCATGTCACCCATCAGCACCTGGTGTTTGTAGCCGCCAATCAACTCACGGATGTAGGCCAACTGCATGGTTCGGGTTCGAGCCCCCAGTGCGAGGTGCATCATCACCACGACCAATGCTTCCGGCCCTTCGCCGAATCGTACGAGAATTGCACCGCGGCCTTTCGGGCCAGGCAACGGGTGGTCCTCGATCGCCCACGGTTTCAGACGGCTGAGCACACCATTGCTGTGCTGGCCGAGTTTGCCGAGGTTGCGATTGAGTTGTTGATACCAGTAGGGAAAGGCACCGAGTTGCGCAAGGTGTTCGACCTGGTTGATGTAGCCGGAACGCAGGCTGCCACCATCGGCCTCCTGCAGGGCTACCAGGTCGAAGTCGCCCAGCAGGTCGCCGATCTTCTGCAGATTACCGGCACGCCCATTGTGGGGCAGCAGGTGCTGCCAGCCACGGGTCAGGTAGTGCCGGTATTTCTCGGTGCTGATGCCCACCTGGATATTGAAACTGAGCAGACGCAGCCGACTGTCTGCCGGCAGGCCCGTGGATTCAAGGTGGTGTTCGTTGACCTTCGGGTCATGCAGGCCAACGACACGTTCAGTACCCCAGCGACGCATGACGGGCCCCTTACTTGGCTGCGCGCTCTTTGGCGATCAACTGGTCAGCCACGTTCAGTGCTTTCTCTTCGCCGCCGGCACTGCCGATGTCAAAGCGGTATTTGCCGTTGACGATCAGCGTCGGTACGCCTTGCACGCCGTATTTCTGGGCCAGTTCCTTGTATTGGGCCATCTTGCCCTTCACAGCGAACGAGTTGAATGTCTCCAGGAACTTGGTTTTGTCGACGCCTTGGGTGGCGACGAAATCGGCCATGTCTTCAGGCTTCACAAGGCGCTTGCCTTCTTTCTGGATGGCATTGAAGACAGCCGCGTGAACCTTGTGTTCTACACCCATGGTGTCCAGGGTAATGAACAGCTGGCCGTGGGCGTCCCATGGGCCGCCGAACAGGGCAGGAATACGTTTGAAGTTCACGTCCTGAGGCAGCTTCTCGACCCACGGATTGATGACTGGCTCAAAGGCGTAGCAATGCGGGCAGCCATACCAGAACAGCTCCACCACTTCGATCTTGCCCGGTACGGAAACCGGCACAGGATTGGCCAGCTCAACGTAGGTTTTACCGGCTTCAAGCGGCACATTATCGGCAGCTTGTGCGGTCATGCCGAAAAGGCTGGCAGTGACGAGAGCGGCGCTGAGGATCAGATTACGCATGCTTTACTCCTGGACAAATAAAGTCGCCTCACGCGACCTTTGTTGTGACAGGTCTACGCGGGCATGAGTTCGTTAGTGTAACGGCACCGGCCACAAAAAAGGGCGGCCTGGGCCACCCTTTTTATGCTTGCATCGACGGATTAATCGAGCGTTAACGTAGCCGGGGCACTTAGTGCAGGCCCTGGATGTATTGGGACACGGCTTCGATGTCCTTGTTGCTGAGTTTCGCGGCGATGCTCTGCATGATCTTGGTATCGCCGTCGTTGGTGCGATTGCCTTCGCGGAAGTCTGTCAGCTGTTTGCCGATGTACTGGGCATGCTGCCCGCTCAAGTGCGGGAAGCCCGCAGCAGCAAGGCCTGCGCCGTTAGGCGAGTGGCAACCGATGCAGGAAGGCATGCCTTTTTCCAGGTTGCCGCCGCGGAACAATTCTTCACCGCGGGTCACCAGTTTCGCATCAGCAGCTCCCACACTGCCTTTCTGGCTGGCAAAATACGCCGCGATATCCGCCAGGTCCTGATCGCTGAGGTTGGTCAACAAGCCGGTCATTTCCAGGACCGTACGCTTGCCGTCCTTGATGTCGTGCATCTGCTTGGTCAGGTAACGCTCACCCTGGCCGGCCAGTTTTGGAAAGTTAGGCGCCGGGCTATTACCGTCCGGTCCATGGCAAGCACCACATACGGCGGCTTTCGCCTGGCCAGCAGTGGCGTCGCCTGCGGCATGGGCAACACCGGTGATGCCCAGGGTCAACAGCAGACTCACGATCAGTTTGTTCATCAGCTAATCCAACTACGGCTAAGGGTTAAAGAGTTATGGACCGGGTTCACTCACCATCAACTGAATGACGGCATGGTAATCCTCGGTACTGCAGTCCATGCACAAACCACGCGGCGGCATCGCCTTGAAACCCTGGGTCACGTGTTGCACCAGCGTGTCCATACCTTGAGCCAATCTTGGCTTCCAGGCTGCCTGGTCACCCCGTCCAGGGGCGTTGGGCAGCTGTCCGGCATGGCAGGCCCCGCAAAAGCGGTTGTACACAGCCTCCGGTTCCTGTGTAGCCTGCGCACTGTAAAGTGGCATCAAGAAACCGAAGGCCAGCAGCCACTTGGTCATACATCGACCCTTTCAGGGTTTGAGAGCGTTTTGCGTTCTAATGCGCAATAAAGGTCTATCGCTCCCGTGAACTTCATCCTTCGCTGGGACAAAGCACACACAAAATCTGCGGCATTATATACTGGCGCTACTGAAACGGAAACGACACCGCTTGCCGCACCTATTCCCGGCACCGCCCACATCGGAAAACTCATGCAACTCAAGAATCCCATCCTCGGCCTGTGCCAACAGTCCACCTTCATGCTCAGCGCCGCCAAAGTCGACCAATGCCCCGATGACGAAGGCTTCGAAGTCGCATTCGCCGGCCGTTCCAACGCCGGCAAATCCAGCGCGCTGAACACCCTGACCCACGCCAGCCTGGCCCGCACCTCGAAAACCCCGGGGCGCACACAGCTCCTCAACTTCTTCAAGCTAGACGATGATCGGCGTCTGGTCGACCTGCCGGGCTACGGTTATGCAAAAGTACCTATCCCGCTGAAGCTGCACTGGCAGCGTCACCTCGAAGCGTATCTGGGTGGCCGGGAGAGTTTGAAGGGTTTGATTCTGATGATGGACATCCGTCATCCAATGACCGACTTCGACCTGTTGATGCTCGATTGGGCCGTCGCCAGCGGCATGCCGATGCACGTCCTGCTGACCAAGGCCGACAAGCTGACCTACGGCGCAGCCAAGAACACCCTGCTCAAAGTGCAGGCGGAAATCCGTAAGGGTTGGGGTGATGCGGTGACTATCCAGTTGTTCTCGGCGCCAAAACGCATGGGGCTGGAAGATGCCTACACTGTATTGGCAGGTTGGATGGAACTGGCTGACAAGGGTTCGGAAGCCGCCGAGTAAAAACTCGGGGCAAAAAAAACCCCGGACTTCGTATGGGGAGGGGAAGTTCGGGGTCCAAGTTCCGGACCGCTAGGGCGGGGTCCAGATATCTGCCAACACTTAACACAACATAGGAGCATTGAAGGGCTTCACCACCCATTCAGTAACTCTGAGTAGCAATTCACGGGTTAAGTTCCGGCACGTTCAAAAAACTATTGGAAATAACCCGCCGCGTTTTCCGATCTAAAGCGCTGCCGCGGCATGATGCCGCGGCCCAGGCCCCAGGTTTAGTGCGCTTCGTCCCAGTTGTCGCCCACGCCGACGTCTACCACCAGCGGCACATCCAGCTTTGCCGCCTCGCTCATGTGTTCACGAATCCTCGCGCTGACTTCAGCCACCAGGTCCTCACGTACCTCCAGCACCAATTCATCGTGCACTTGAAGGATGACCTTGGCGTCCAGGCCCGAGTCCGTCAGCCAGTTGTCGACCTTGACCATGGCCTTCTTGATGATATCGGCCGCAGTGCCCTGCATCGGCGCGTTGATTGCCGTACGCTCGGCGCCAGCACGCTCCTGAGGCTTGTTGGAATTGATCTCCGGCAGGTACAGGCGGCGCCCGAACAGGGTTTCCACATAACCCTGATCAGCCGCCTGGGCACGGGTGCGCTCCATGTACTCGCGCACCCCCGGATAGCGGGCGAAGTACACATCGATGTAAGCCTTGGCGGTCTTGGTGTCGACGCCGATGTCCTTGCCCAGCTTCTGGGCGCCCATGCCGTAGATCAGGCCAAAGTTGATCGCCTTGGCACTGCGACGCTGATTGGACGTGACCTCGGTCAACTCAACCTTGAACACTTCGGCCGCCGTGGCGGTGTGCACGTCCAGGTCGTCGCGGAACGCATTCAGCAAGCCTTCGTCCTTCGATAAATGCGCCATGATGCGCAGCTCGATCTGCGAGTAGTCCGCCGCCAGCAGCTTGTAGCCCTTGGGCGCGACAAATGCCTGGCGGATACGCCGGCCTTCAGCGGTACGCACCGGAATGTTCTGCAGGTTTGGATCGCTGGAGGACAGGCGCCCGGTTGCTGCTACGGCCTGGTGATAGGAAGTGTGCACGCGACCGGTGCGCGGATTGATCTGCTCCGGCAAACGGTCGGTGTAGGTGCTTTTCAACTTGCTCATGCTGCGGTACTGCATCAGCACTTTCGGCAGTGGGTAGTCATCTTCAGCCAATTTGGCCAAGACTTCCTCGGCCGTCGAGGCCTGGCCCTTGCCGGTCTTCTTCAACACCGGCAGCCCGAGTTTCTCGTAGAGAATCGCACCCAACTGCTTGGGCGAGCCCAGGTTGAATTCCTCGCCGGCGATTTCATACGCCTGGCGCTCGAGGTCGACCATCTTGTTGCCCAGCTCGATGCTCTGGATGCCCAGCAAGGCGGCATCCACCAGGGCGCCCTGACGCTCAATGCGCGCCAGCACGGGCACCAGCGGCATCTCGATGTCGGACAATACGCTGGCCAGGGAAGGAATAGCGGCAAGCTGCTTGTGCAGTTCCTGGTGCAAACGCAGGGTCACATCCGCGTCTTCCGCCGCGTAAGGGCCAGCTTGCTCCAGGGCAATCTGGTCGAATGTCAGCTGCTTGGCGCCTTTGCCGGCGATATCCTGGAAGCTGACGGTGTCGTGGTCCAGGTACTTCTTCGCCAGGCTGTCCATGTCGTGGCGCGTCGCCACGGAGTTCAGCACATAGGATTCAAGCATGGTGTCGAAGGCAATGCCGCGCACGGTGATGCCGTGTGCCGGGTCACCACCGATGGCGCAGTTGGCCAGGATGTTCATGTCGAACTTGGCGTGCTGGCCGACCTTGAGTTTTTCCGGGTCTTCGAGCAACGGCTTCAGGGCCAGCAGCACAGTGTCCCGATCCAGCTGTTCCGGCGCGCCGATGTAGGAGTGGGTCAGCGGAATGTAGGCCGCTTCATGGGCCTGTACGGCAAACGACACACCCACCAGTTGCGCTTTCTGGGCGTCGATCCCGGTGGTCTCGGTATCAAAGGCGAACAGCTTGGCGTCGTTGAGCTTCTTCAGCCAGACATCGAACTGGGCCTGGGTGAGGATGGTTTCGTACACCGGCTCCACAGAAACCGGCGCGACCACCTCAACCGCTTCCTCGGCGACCGCGGCCGAAGGAGCAGCGCTCAACTCGACGCGCTTGGCATCGCGTTGAATCTCGTCAATCCAGCTCTTGAACTCCAGCAGCGTATACAGCTCCAGCAGCTTCTCGCGATCCGGCTCGATCAGGTGCAAATCATCCAGGCCCACGTCCAGCGGCACGTCGATCTTGATCGTTGCCAGCTCGTAGGACAGGAACGCACTCGCCTTATGCTCTTCCAGTTTGGCGACCAGGGTCTTGGCACCACGAATCGGCAAGGTCGGCACGATATCGAGCTGCTCGTAGAGCTCCTTCAAGCCGCCGTTGACGCCTACCAACAGGCCGGAAGCCGTCTTCGGACCAATGCCCGGAACGCCCGGGATGTTGTCGGACGAATCGCCCATCAACGCCAGGTAATCGATGATCTGCTCGGGAGCGACACCGAATTTCTCCTTCACGCCCTCAACGTCCATGGCGCTACCGGTCATGGTGTTGACCAAGGTAATGTGCCCGTCGACCAGCTGCGCCATGTCCTTGTCGCCGGTGGAAATCACCACCGGACGGTCGGCGGCCGCGCTGCTGCGGGCCAGGGTGCCGATCACGTCGTCCGCTTCGACGCCTTCGACGCACAGCAGCGGGAAGCCCAGGGCGATCACGCTCTGGTGCAGCGGCTCGATCTGCACGCGCATGTCATCGGGCATGCTCGCGCGGTTGGCCTTGTATTCGGCGTACAGCTCATCGCGAAATGTCCCGCCCTTGGCGTCGAACACCACCGCGAACGGACTGTTCGGGTATTGCTTGCGCAGGCTTTTGAGCATGTTCAACACGCCCTTGACCGCGCCGGTAGGCAGGCCTTTGGAAGTGGTGAGCGGCGGCAGCGCGTGAAAGGCGCGGTACAGGTAAGAAGAACCGTCCACCAGGACGAGGGGGGCTTGGCTCATGAGCAGGATCAACCTTTTCGGCGGGTCAGGCGCTAGAATAGCCGGACCAATGACGACAAAGGGACAAGGTTATCATGCGTACAGTAAATCGCCTGTTGTTGACCGGCTTGATTGCACTCACTCCGATGGTGGCCATGGCGGCAGATACTGCCCCTTCGGGCGACCCGGAAGTCACCATTCGCACGGAAGGCGACAAGACCATTCAGGAATACCGCCAGAATGGTTTCCTGTACGCGATCAAGGTGACCCAGAAAGGCTTTCCGCCTTACTTCCTGGTGCGCGCGGACGGAACCGATGCGAACTTCATCCGCTCTGACCAGCCGGATATGCTGATCCCGTCATGGAAGATCTTCGAATGGAAATGATTTCTTAACTTTAATCGGCGCTGCTCCCCGCAGCGCCCGTAACGGCAGTTTTAACCATGTCTGTGTTCACCCCCCTGGCTCGGCCCGAGCTGGAAACCTTTCTTGCCCCTTACGGGCTCGGCCGCCTGCTTGATTTCCAGGGGATTGCCGCTGGTAGTGAAAACACCAATTTCTTCATCAGCCTGGAACAGGGCGAATTTGTCCTGACCCTGGTCGAACGCGGCCCCGTGCAGGAAATGCCGTTCTTCATCGAACTGCTGGACGTGCTCCATGACGCCGACCTGCCAGTGCCTTACGCCCTGCGTACCACCGACGGCGTGGCCTTGCGCGAGTTGGCGGGCAAACCGGCGCTGTTGCAACCGCGGCTAGCGGGCAAGCACATCAAGGACGCCAACGCCCAGCATTGCGTGCAAGTGGGCGAATTGCTCGGGCACCTGCACCTCGCCACCCAAGGCGAGAAGGTGCTGGAACGCAAGACCGATCGCGGGCTGGACTGGATGCTCAGCGAAGGCGCGCAGCTGATCTCGCACCTCGACGCGGAACAACGCGGCCTGTTGCAAGCGGCGCTGGATGAGATCGAGGCGCACAAGGCGCAGATCCTCGCGCTGCCCCGGGCAAACATCCACGCCGACCTGTTTCGCGACAACGCGATGTTCGAAGGCACGCACCTGACCGGGCTGATCGACTTCTACAACGCCTGCTCGGGGCCGATGCTATACGACGTGGCGATCGCCCTGAACGACTGGTGCTCGGACGCCGACGGCGTGATCGACGGCCAACGGGCGCGGGCGTTGCTGGGGGCTTATGCGGGCTTGCGGCCGTTCACGGCCAAGGAAGCAGAGCTGTGGCCGACCATGCTGCGTGTGGCCTGTGTGCGGTTCTGGCTGTCACGCCTGATTGCGGCGGAATCGTTCGCCGGGCAGGACGTGCTGATTCACGACCCGCGCGAGTTTCAAGTGCGCCTGGCGCAACGCCAGCAGGTCAAGACCCCGCTGCCGTTCGCGCTGTAAAGATCGTACGCGATCAAAATGTGGGAGCGGGCTTGCTCGCGAATGCGGAGTTTCAGTCACCAGATGCGCTGGCTGATCCACCGCATTCGCGAGCAAGCCCGCTCCCACAGTGGTTATGCGGCGTCTGTCAGAGCGACTCCAGGCACCCAGCCAGGTCATTCCCCAGCTTCTCCAGCACCTGCTCATACCCCTGGGCGGAGGCCGGCGTGTAGCCGCCCAACGCATCCAGCTCCGCCAGCTTCACCGGCAAACCCGCCACCAGCGTTTCCGCAAGGCGCGGGCGCAACGGCGGCTCGCTGAACACACAAGTCTTGCCCACTTCCTGCAAACGCGTACGCATCGCTGCCACATGCTGGGCACCCGGCTGCACTTCTGCGGCCACGCTGAACACTCCGGTGTGCTTGAGGCCGTAGGCATCTTCGAAGTAATCGAAGGCTTCATGGAACACGAAGTACGGCTTGCCGGCGACGTCCGCCATACGTGCCTTCAAGCGCGCGTCCAGTGCATCCATACGGCCATCAAAGGCCTTCACGTTGCTCTGGTAACGCTCGGCGTTCGCCGGGTCGGCAGCGCTGAGGTCCGCCGCCATGCGGTTTGCAATCACCCGGGCGTTGACCGTCGACAGCCACAAATGCGCATCCAGGCTGCCCGGGCGATGGTCATGATCATGTTCGTCGGCATCTTCAGCATGGGAGTGGCTATCTTCGGCGAACCGACGCAGTTTCATTCCCGGAAGGTCCTGCACCGCCACCGTCGGCAAGCTGCGGCCTTTCAAGACGCGCGGCAGAAAGCTTTCCATGTCCGGGCCGATCCAATACAGCAGGTCCACCGACTGCACGCGCCGTACGTCGGAAGGGCGCAACGCATAGTTATGCGGCGAAGCGCCCGGCGGCAGCAATACCTCGGGAATCGCCACGCCATCCTGCACAGCAGCAGCAATCAGTTGTAACGGTTTGATACTGGTCAGCACCCGAACCTCCGCCTGAGCGGCACCGGCAAGCAGCAAACTGGTGACAAATACGACAAAAACGGGAAAAAGTCTGGACACGATGACCACTCAAGGAGGCAGGAACAGGTAACATAATAACGTCTCTCACAAATATCTGTCGCCGCTCATGCCTAAAACACCGCTTGCCAGCCGTCCCCATGACCACTCTCACTGCGTGCACAGCGCACTGTCAGAGGCCGACGCACTGTGCGCGCGCCAAGGGCTGCGCCTGACCGCCCTGCGTCGCCGGGTGCTGGAGCTGGTGTGGCAAAGCCACAAGCCGCTGGGTGCCTACGACATCCTCGGCGTGCTCAGCGAGCAGGACGGCCGCCGCGCCGCGCCGCCCACGGTGTACCGCGCGCTGGACTTCCTGCTGGACAACGGCCTGGTGCACCGCATCTCATCGCTCAACGCCTTTGTCGGCTGTAACCACCCGGAACACGCGCACCAGGGCCAGTTCCTGATTTGCCGCGAGTGCCACGCCGCCATCGAACTTGAGCAAAAAAGCATCAGCGACAGCATCATCAAGAGCGCCGGCGACGTCGGCTTCAAGGTCGAAGGGCAAACCGTCGAAGTCGTCGGTGTGTGCTCGGGCTGCCAGGGGGCTTGATGAGCACTGCGTTAATCCGCCTGGAGCAGGTCGGGGTCACGTTCGCCGGGCAAAACGTGCTGGACAACATCGCCCTGAGCGTCGAGCCAGGTCAGATCGTCACGCTGATCGGCCCCAACGGTGCCGGCAAGACCACCCTGGTGCGCGCCGTACTCGGCCTGCTCAAGCCCGACAGCGGCAGCGTGTGGCGCAAGCCGAGGCTGCGGGTCGGCTACATGCCGCAGAAGCTGCATGTGGACCCGACCTTGCCCCTCTCGGTGCTGCGCTTCCTGCGCCTGGTGCCCGGTGTCGACCGTGCCCGCGCACAGTCCGCCCTCAAGGAAGTGGGCGCCGAACAGGTGATCGACAGCCCGGTGCAAAGCATCTCCGGCGGCGAAATGCAGCGCGTGCTGCTGGCCCGCGCCCTGCTGCGCGAGCCGGAATTGCTGGTACTGGATGAACCCGTACAGGGCGTCGACGTCGCCGGCCAGGCCGAGCTGTACAGCCTGATCACCCGCCTGCGGGACCGCCATGGCTGCGGCGTGCTGATGGTCTCCCACGACCTGCACCTGGTGATGAGCACCACCGACCAGGTGGTGTGCCTCAATCGCCACGTGTGCTGCTCCGGCCACCCGGAACAGGTCAGCGGTGACCCGGCTTTCGTCGAGCTGTTCGGCAAGAACGCCCAGAGCCTGGCGATCTACCACCACCATCACGACCACGCCCATGACCTGCATGGCGCTGTAGTCGATGACTCCACCGCATCCCACACCCACGTTCATGGAGATAGCTGCAAGCATGGCTGATTTTCTGCTCTACGCCCTGCTGGCAGGCTTGGCTCTGGCGCTGGTGGCGGGCCCACTGGGCTCGTTCGTGGTCTGGCGGCGCATGGCCTATTTTGGCGACACCCTGTCCCACGCTGCGCTGCTGGGCGTGGCCATGGGATTTCTGCTGGATGTGAGCCCGACCATTGCCGTCACCGTCGGCTGCCTGCTGCTGGCTGTGCTGCTGGTGACCCTGCAACAGCGTCAGCCGCTGGCCTCCGATACCCTGCTGGGCATCCTGGCCCCAAGCACCTTGTCCCTGGGCCTGGTGGTGCTGAGCTTCATGCATGAAGTGCGCATCGACCTGATGGCCTACCTGTTCGGCGACCTGCTGGCAATCAGCCCCACCGACCTGGCGTGGATTCTAGGTGGCAGCGCGGCAGTGCTGGTGCTGCTGGTGACGCTGTGGCGCCCGCTGCTGGCGATCACCGTTCACGAAGAACTGGCCACCGTCGAAGGCTTGCCCGTGGCGGCGCTGCGCATGACCCTGATGCTGCTGATCGCCGTGGTGATCGCTGTCGCGATGAAGATTGTCGGCGTATTGTTGATCACATCGCTGCTGATCATCCCGGCTGCTGCGGCCCAGCGTCACGCCCGCTCGCCGGAGCAAATGGCGCTCGGCGCCAGCCTTCTGGGGATGCTCGCGGTGTGTGGTGGCTTGGCGCTGTCCTGGTTCAAGGACACCCCGGCCGGGCCGTCGATTGTGGTCACGGCGGCCGCCCTGTTTCTGCTGAGTTTTGTCCTGCCCCGTCGTGGGGTGTAGACTTGCTCGCTTTTTGCGCAATTAGAGAGTCGCAGGAATGAAGCTGTTCAACGCCCGTTATCTGCTCCTTGCCGCATTTTCCTTGCTGCTGGGCGCCTGCCAAAGCACCCCGCCCGCCGCCCCCCAGGCGCCGGACGCACGTGCTGCGGCCATCGCACAGCTGGAGCAAAACCTCGCCAGCAGTGAACTGGCCACCGCCGAAGACGAGCTGGCCGCCTTGCAGGCCCAGTCGCCCAACGATCCGGCGCTGGAGCCTTATCAGCGCCAACTGGCCGAAGCCTATTTGCAGCGCAGCCAGATCGTCCTGCAAAAGGGTGATGTCAACGCTGCCGCGACGGCCCTGAGCCGCGCACGGGCATTGATGCCCAAGGCTCCGGCGCTGACCGGTGGCGTCAACAGTGCGATCGCCCATGCCCGTAAAGTCGAGCTGGACAAAGCCGAGGCCGCCCTGAAAGCCGCCGAAGCCAAGCCGCCGGCCAAGGTCATCGACCCGGCAGCGCCAAGCACTACGGTTGCGCTGAACCTCACCGATATCGAGGCGCTGCGCCATCAACTGGATGAGATCGCCACCGATGTGGTGAATTACCAGTGCGATGTGAGCATCCAGGCACCGCGCACCGAAGATTACCCATGGCTGGCCACGTTGCTGACCAAACGGGTGAAGCGCATCGATTCGGGGTATGACCTGAAGATTCACCGGCAGATCCTGAAGAAGGTTCCGGCGCAGGTCGTGCTGATTCCGCGTAAGACTGAATAACGCCATTCGCGAGCAAGCCCGCTCCCACATTTAACCGAGTTCCAACTTTGGAATGCGGTCAAATGTGGGAGCGGGCTTGCTCGCGAAAGCGGTCTAACAAACAACCAATAGCTTAAGCCGGAACAGCTTTAGCCTTCGGCTCCCGATCCCAGACCCGATGCTGGGCAATCGCCGCAAAGAACGCCTTAAACGCCTTCGCGTCGCCGCCCACAATCAAGCCCGCATCCGCCTCAAGCTTCAGCACATCCAGCAACTGCTTCGCCTCACCGGCCAGGGCAATTGCTTTCAAGTGCTTGTAGGCCTCCAGCAGGTAATGCAACGCCACACCATCAGCGCTCAACGCCTGAACCGACTTGGCGCCACCCGGCACAAACACCGCATCGAACGCCACCGAAGGCAAGCCTTCCATGGAAGCATCCACCGGCAGGCTCTTGCCATCCGCCGTCGTTACCGGCGCCGAGGTAGGCCCCAGCAACTTCGCATGCGCACCTGCGGCCTCAAGCGCCTTCTTCAAGGCATCAATCGCCGCACCATCAACACCGTTCGCCGCCAGAATCGCCACCTTGCGGGTCTTGATATCACCCGACAGCAAATTGGCCTGGCTCAACGCTGGCGAGCGTTCCGGAGACGTCTTGCGCTCTGGCACCGTACCTTTAGTCGGTGCTGGCAAGCCCAGGTTCTGCGCCACACGCTTGGCCAGTTCGAGGTCGATGTTGGCGAGGATCTCATTCACCTGGCGAGCGCGAATAAATTCACGCTCCACCTTGCCCAGCTCAAAGCTGTAGGCGGCGATGATGTGCTCCTGCTCGTGCTTGCTCATGCTGCGGAAAAACAAGCGCGCCTGGGAGAAGTGATCACCGAACGACTCGCTGCGCTCACGGATCTTGTGGGCATCAATGCGCTCCGGATACGTCTCAAAACCACCGTCCTGCGCCGCGGGCGGAGTTTCTTTCGGCCAGCCGCCATCAATCGAGTTCGGCTCGTAGGACGCGCGGCCCTTGTCGATGGTGGTGCGGTGCATGGCATCGCGCTGGCCGTTATGGAACGGCGCTACCGGACGGTTGATCGGCAACTCGTGAAAGTTCGGCCCGCCGAGTCGGCTGATCTGCGTATCGGTGTAGGAAAACAGACGGCCTTGCAGCAGCGGGTCATTGGAGAAGTCGATGCCCGGCACGATATGCCCCGGGCAGAACGCCACTTGCTCGGTCTCGGCAAAGTAGTTGTCCGGGTTGCGGTTGAGCACCATCTTGCCCAGCGGCGTGATCGGCACCAGCTCTTCGGGGATCAGCTTGGTCGGGTCGAGAATATCGAAGTCGAACTTATGCTCGTCTTCTTCGGCGATGATCTGCACGCCCAATTCCCATTCCGGGTAATCGCCACTTTCAATGGATTCCCACAGGTCACGACGGTGGAAGTCCGTGTCTTTGCCCGCCAGCTTCTGCGCCTCGTCCCACACCAGGGAGCAGGTGCCGACGGTAGGCCGCCAGTGGAATTTGACGAAGTTGGATTTGCCCTCGGCGTTCACCAGGCGGAAGGTGTGCACGCCAAACCCCTGCATGGTCCGTAGGCTTTTTGGAATGGCCCGGTCAGACATGGCCCAGATCACCATGTGCGCCGACTCCGGCTGCAGCGAGACAAAATCCCAGAACGTATCGTGGGCTGAGCCGCCGGTAGGAATCTCGTTGTGGGGCTCAGGTTTTACCGCATGCACGAAGTCAGGAAACTTGATCGCGTCCTGAATGAAAAACACCGGCATGTTGTTGCCCACCAGGTCGAAGTTACCTTCGTCGGTGAAGAACTTCACGGCAAAGCCACGCACGTCACGCACGGTATCGCCGGAGCCGCGTGGGCCCTGAACCGTGGAGAAGCGCGCAAATACCGGGGTTTTATGTTCCGGGTTACGCAGGAACCCGGCCTTGGTCAGCGCCGAATGATTTTCATAGGTCTGGAAATAGCCGTGGGCACCGGTGCCCCGGGCATGGACGATGCGTTCCGGGATCCGCTCATGGTCAAAGTGCGTGATTTTTTCACGCATGATGAAGTCTTCCAGCAGCGATGGGCCACGGGAGCCGACCTTCAAGCTGTTCTGGTTATCGGAAACCTTCACGCCCTGGTTGGTGCGCAGCGCCTGGCCCGTCGCGTCGGAGCGGAATGTTTCCAGGCTTTGCAGCTTGGCGTTGGTGTTGCCACGGTCCAGAGTGTCGGTACCCGCAAGTTCGCTCTTGGGCGGGGTAACTGGCTTTTTAGTACTCATCAGACAAAAACTCCTCGTTTGCGTAGGCCAGAGCGATCCCCGGCTCTTCTTGAGCAAAACCCCAGGCACGGCACCTGGGAGTTTCGAGTTGCTTATGTAGTGACTGACACGGTTTTGTACCGTTCCTTTTTTATGACCTTTGATCGCGTTATTGCCAAATCGCTGGTCGGATGAGAAATAAATGCTAAGAAACGCTATACGGACAGGCTAAAATGCGCGCCCGGCTAACCGCTGATCCCTTTTTAATGCGCCCCACAAGGTTCGCTACGTGATCGAGTTTCATAACGTCCATAAAACCTACCGGGTCGCCGGTAAGGATATCCCCGCACTGCATCCCACCAACCTGCGCGTCGAAAATGGCCAGGTGTTTGGTCTGATCGGCCATTCCGGTGCGGGAAAAAGTACTTTGCTGCGTCTGATCAACCGCCTGGAGCAACCCAGCGGCGGCCAGATCAAGGTCGATGACGAAGAAGTCACCGCCCTCGACGCCAACGGCCTGCGCCGTTTCCGGCAACAGGTCGGGATGATCTTCCAGCACTTCAACCTGCTGGCATCCAAGACCGTTGCCGACAACGTGGCGCTGCCGCTGACCCTCGCGGGCGAACTTTCCCGCAAGGAAATCGACCTGCGCGTGGCCGAATTGCTGGCGCGGGTCGGCCTGTCCGACCATGCCAAGAAGTACCCGGCGCAGTTGTCGGGCGGCCAGAAGCAGCGCGTCGGCATCGCCCGCGCCCTGGCCACCAAGCCGAAAATCCTGCTGTGCGACGAAGCCACCAGCGCCCTCGACCCGCAGACCACGGCCTCGGTCCTGCAACTGCTGGCCGAGATCAACCGCGAGCTGAAGCTGACCATCGTGCTGATCACCCATGAAATGGACGTGATCCGCCGCGTGTGCGACCACGTGGCCGTGATGGATGCCGGCGTGATCGTCGAGCAAGGCACCGTCGCCGATGTATTCCTGCACCCCAAGCACCCGACCACCAAGCGCTTCGTGCAGGAATCCGAGCAAGTCGACGAAGGCGAACAGCGTGATGACTTCGCCCATGTACCGGGGCGCATCGTGCGCCTAACGTTCCAGGGCGAAGCGACCTACGCGCCGCTGCTGGGTACCGTCGCCCGCGACACGGGTGTGGACTACAGCATCCTCGCCGGTCGTATCGACCGCATCAAAGACATTCCCTACGGGCAACTGACCCTCGCCGTCACCGGCGGTGACATGGAGGCCGCCTTCGCCGCCTTCACCGCGGCAGACGTCCATATGGAGGTGCTGCGCTAATGGAAATCCTCTTGAGCTTTTTCTCGAACATCGACTGGTCGGAAATCCTGCTCGCCACCGGCGACACCATGACCATGCTGTTCGGCTCGCTGCTGTTCACCGTATTGCTGGGCTTGCCGTTGGGCGTGCTGCTGTTCCTGTGCAGCCCGCGTCAGCTGTTCGAACAAAAGAATGTTTATGCGCTGTTGTCGCTGGTGGTGAACATCCTGCGTTCGCTGCCGTTCATTATCCTGTTGATCGTAATGATCCCGTTCACGGTGCTGATCACCGGCACCTCGCTGGGTGTTGCCGGTGCAATTCCGCCACTGGTGGTAGGTGCCACGCCGTTCTTTGCGCGCCTGGTGGAAACCGCGCTGCGTGAAGTGGACCGCGGGATTATCGAAGCGACCCAGGCCATGGGCGCGACCACTCGCCAGATCATTACCAACGCGTTGCTGCCCGAAGCCCGCCCCGGCATCTTCGCGGCGATTACGGTGACGGCGATTACACTGGTTTCCTACACGGCCATGGCCGGTGTAGTGGGTGCCGGTGGCCTGGGTGACTTGGCGATCCGCTTCGGTTATCAGCGCTTCCAGACCGACGTGATGGTGGTCACCGTGGTGCTGCTGCTGATCCTGGTACAAATTCTGCAAACCGTCGGCGACAAGCTGGTGGTGCACTTTTCTCGAAAATAACGGCTATTGCCGGCGTTAAGCCGGCCAATTTCCGAACAAGGAGCTTGTTGAATGAAAAAACTACTGGTTGCTTTCGCCGCCGTTGCCGCGTTCTCCGCCCACGCCGCCGAAACCCTCACCGTGGCCGCGTCCCCGGTGCCGCACGCTGAAATCCTCGAATTCGTGAAGCCGGCTCTGGCCAAGGAAGGCGTAGACCTGCAGGTCAAAGTCTTCACCGACTACGTTCAGCCAAACGTACAGGTGGCCGAAAAGCGCCTGGACGCCAACTTCTTCCAGCACCAGCCGTACCTGGATGAATTCAACAAAGCCAAGGGCACTCACCTGGTGAGCGTTGGCGCTGTGCACCTGGAGCCCCTGGGCGCCTACTCCAGCAAGTACAAGAAGCTGGAAGACCTGCCAAGCGGCGCCAACGTCGTGATCCCGAACGACGCCACCAACGGCGGCCGCGCGCTGTTGCTGCTGGCCAAGCACAACCTGATCACCCTGAAGGACCCGACCAACATCCTGTCGACCATCAAGGACATCACCGGCAACCCGAAAGACCTGAAATTCCGCGAACTGGAAGCCGCCACCCTGCCGCGCGTGCTGACCCAGGTCGACCTGGCGCTGATCAACACCAACTACGCCCTGGAAGCCAAGCTGGACCCGTCCAAGGACGCACTGGTGATTGAAGGCAACGACTCGCCTTACGTGAACATCCTGGTGACCCGCGAAGACAACAAGGATTCGGATGCGGTGAAGAAGCTGGTTGCAGCCCTGCACACCCCGGAAGTGAAAGCGTTCATTCTTGAGAAGTACAAAGGCGCGATCCTGCCGGCGTTCTGATCCAAAGCTGAAACCCGATCTCCCAAACACTGGAGATTAAATGTGGGAGCTGGCTTGCCTGCGATGGCATCGCTGCGGTGTATCAGTAACACCGCGCCGCCTGTATCGCAGGCAAGCCAGCTCCCACACTTTTAAGCGCTACACGCCCGGCAACACCTTGGGCATATCTCGCAGCCGGATCCACGGCTCATTGCGCCACTGCAACACACTCAAACTTGCCGTCGACCAGGCCAACCAACTCAGGGCCGGGCTTTCGCTTGCCTGCTGTTTACCATGCAGGGCGGGCACCACTTCATGGGTCAGCCATTGGCGCAGGGCGCGGTTTTCAGGGCAGTAGTGATAGATCAACATCGCGTACACCCCGGACTCGCTGAGCATCAACGTCGGTGCAGCGTGACCGTGGGTAATCGCGGTTAATGTTTGTTGTTGGTCAGGATCGAGCTTGCGCAGCAGAGCTTCGTTGAGATGCAGACCCATCAGATGGCCAATGTCGCGGGCGCTGAACCAGGCTTGGGCGTCGATGAGGATGGCGTGCAGTTGCTGGTGATGGCGGGTGAAGACTTCGGGGGTGAAGGGCGGGTCAGGGGTAAGTGTTGTCATGGTCTGGCTCCTAACGTATTAAGGGACCGCCAAGCACTACTTCCACGTAATGGGTGGCGGCTGTACGCAGGTGTGGAAGACCGGGACGTTAGGCACCCGGCGCGCTCGAAAGCGCCCCGCGCACAACCACCATAAAACACAGACGATAAAAAGCGCCTGACTCTAGGTGGCGCTTTGTGCGCCTAACGATATAAGGGCTTCCACACCCTGTCACTGAATTTGCAGCGACAGGGCAAAGACTAGTCAGTCGACGCATGCCAAACAAGTTCGCGCCGACCGCTACACGTTGCGGGAAAAGTCCGACGACACACCGTTCAGGCACCGTGCACATAACCCTGTGGGAGCGGGCTTGCTCGCGAAGGCGGTGGTTCAGTCGATACATCTGTTGACTGACACACCGCCTTCGCGAGCAAGCCCGCTCCCACATTTGATTTGTGTCGCTCAGAAAATGGTCGGCAGGCTTATTTACGCTGCAACAACCCCGGGAACTGCGCCACCAGCTTCTGGTTGTTCAACGGCGCCCGGATAAACCCGCGTTGCGTTCCATCCGGACCGATCAGCGCAAGGTTGCCGCTGTGGTCGACGGTGTAGTTGGGCTTGCTGGTGTCTGCCGGAATAAACGGAATGCTCACCGCATTCGAAACCTTCTGCACATCGTCCACACTCGCACCGGTCAGGCCCTCGAACTGTGGATCGAAGTAGCCCAGGTACTGCTTGAGCTGCGCCGGTGTATCGCGGTTCGGGTCAACGCTGACCAAAATCACCTGCAACTTATCCACAACGTCTTTGGGCAGCTCGCTCTTGATCTGCCGCAGCTGGGCGAGGGTGGTCGGACAGATGTCCGGGCAGAAGGTGTAGCCGAAGAACAGCACGCTCCACTTGCCTTTCAGCTCGTTGACCACCACCGGCTGGCCGTCCTGGTTGGTCATGGTCACCGGCGGCAACTGGCGGCTTTGCGGCAGCAGGATGATGCCGGCATCGATCAAGGCCGTCGGGTCGCCCTGGCCTTTGCCACTCAGTACTTTGTTGACGGTCAGGCCCATGATCAACGCGACAATGGCCACCAGAATGAAGACAGTTTTTTGAGTTCGAGTCATAGGTTCAACAATAGGTAATGGTCTACGAGCAGGGCGATAAACAGCATGAACAGGTACCCGATAGAGTACTTGAAGGTGTTGATCGCCGCGTGCGGCCGACTGCCACGGTACAGCACCCAGGCCCATTGCAGAAAGCGCCCGCCCAGAACCAGTGCGCACACCAGGTACAGCATGCCGCTCATGTGGATGACATAGGGCATCAGGCTGACCGCCAGCAAGGCGAAGGTGTAGAGCAGGATATGCACCTTGGTGTAGTGCTCGCCGTGGGTCACGGGCAGCATCGGGATGTCGGCCTTGGCGTATTCCTCCTTGCGGTGAATCGCCAGGGCCCAGAAGTGCGGCGGGGTCCAGGCGAAGATGATCAGCACCAGCAGCAACGGCTCGGCGCTGACGTGGCCAGTGACGGCAACCCAACCTAGCAACGGCGGCGCGGCGCCAGCCAGCCCACCGATGACGATGTTCTGCGGCGTCGCACGCTTGAGAAAACCGGTGTAGATCACCGCATAACCCAACAGCGAGGCCAGGGTCAGCCAGGCGGCCAGCGGATTGGTAAACGCCAGCAGCAGCGCCAGCCCGGCAACCGCCAGCACCATCGCAAAAACAAGCGCCGCCACAGGCGATACGCGCCCTTCCGCCAGCGGGCGTTTATGGGTGCGCGCCATCAAAGCATCGATGCGCCGGTCCACCACATGGTTGACCGCCGCCGCGCCGCCGGCACACAGCGCGATCCCCAGGTTGCCGAAAATCAGCACCGGCCACGGTACCCCGGCGCGGGTGGCGAGGAACATGCCCACCAGCGAGGTGATGAGCATCAGCACCACCACTTTTGGCTTGGTCAGCTCCAGATAGTCACGCCAGATCGCCTGGCTGTGACGCTCGCTGATCAAGGTCGCCATGGCATCTCTCCTTTGATGGTTATGAGGCCCGACACGTGTTTACGCGGGCTGAAGCGCCAGCCGAATGGCAACTGATGTCGCACCCGAACCAGGCTGGTGCGGGCGTGGTAATTGACCAGCACCAGCGTCAGCAGCAACGCCGCGCCGCCGGCGTTATGCGCGACCGCAACCGGCAGCGGCAGGTGGAAGTACACGTTGCTCAGGCCCAGGCAGAGTTGCGCCGCCAGGGCGATCAGCAACAGGCCCGCTAGGCGGGTCATGCCGACCACCTTGAGCTGCCAGGCCAGGCCCAGCAACACGACAGTGACCAGCAGCGCGCCAATCCGGTGGGTGAGGTGAATCGCCGTGCGCGCATCACTGTCCAGTTGCCCGCCGAGGTAATTGGGGCCGATATGCTGGGTCAGGTGAAAGCCATTGGCGAAATCCGCCGCCGGCCACCATTGCCCGTGACAGGTCGGCAGGTCGATACACGCCACGGCTGCGTAGTTGGAGCTGACCCATCCACCCAGCGCGATCTGGCCGATCACCAGCACCAGCCCGGCCGTGGCCCAATACTGCAAACGCCTGGGCACGATCAGCGCCGGCAATACGCCGGACAATCGCAGCGTCAGCAAGAACAGCAGGCTCAACGTCGCAAACCCGCCCAATAAATGCCCGGTGACCACTTGCGGCCAGAGCTTCAGCGTCACCGTCCACATGCCAAACGCTGCCTGGGCGAACACCACTGCCAACAGGAACAACGGCAGCTTCAACGGCTGGCCCGGATGATGCCGATGGGTCCACGCGCGCGCCGCCAGCAGCACGATCAACAGCCCGAGGGTGCCGGCGAAGTAACGGTGGGTCATCTCGTTCCAGCCCTTGTCCGCCTCGACCGGCGTGTCCGGGTAATGCAGTTCGGCATGGGCCAGCTGGGCTTCGCTTTTTGGCACGCTGATAAAGCCATAACAACCCGGCCAATCCGGGCAACCGAGACCCGCGTGGGTGAGGCGGGTATAGGCGCCCAGCAGCACCACGATCAGGGCCAGCAGGGTGGCAAACAGCGCGAGGCGAAATCCAGGTTTGGCCATGACGGTGTCCTTATCCGATGTTCGACAGTTTCAGCAGCAGGCGCAGGTCGTTGAGCAGGTCCTTGCCCTTGACCCGGGCGTCGTAGCGCAGCACCAGGTTGCCGTGGGGGTCGACGATCCACAGCTGGGCATCGCCGCTGCCTTGGGCGGCGGCGTCTTTGTTGAAGGTCGACAGGTCCAGGGAATAGCGTTGCAGTTGCGGGTATTCGGCCTTGAGTTTGGCGTCATACGCGGTGCTGACCGGCTGCGCACTGGCCAGGGCGTGGCTGGCGCGGGAGGCATCACGGCCCAGGCCGATCTGGAGTTGGCGTGCGAGGTACACCAGTTGCTGGCAGTCGGCGGCGCAGGCGGTGGGCGCGGTGACCAGCAGTTGCCAGCGGTCTTCGTCAGCCTGCACGCCAATGTCGGCACGGGTCTGGCCATTGCCGATCATCTCGCCGTGGTAGCTGCGGCTGTCCGGCACCCAGAACTGCAATTTGTACATAAAGGTGGCGAGCACCATCGGGCCGACCACCATCAGCAGGATCAGGATCAGTTGCCAGCGGCCCTTGCGCCGATTGGGCGCTGCCGGCGTGTCAGACATGTTGAGTGGATTCATGGCCGCTCCCATGGCGCTTCTCCTTTTTTGTGTCGTGCCATCCGAGGTAGAGGTAAAGGCCGAACAGCGCCACCGCCATGGCGAACCACTGCACGGCATAGCCCAGGTGTTTTTCCGGGCCCATGGCGACCACGGGCCAGCTGGTTTCGTAGGTGGCCGGGCCCGCTTCAGCCCGCACTTCATAGGCGAATCCGCCGCGACCCAACTCAGCCCACAACGCCTCGGGATGCAGCGCGGTCAACAATCGTGGCCACTGTGCGCCCGCCGGATCGGCATGCAACTGGAAGGTCTCGCCAGGCGCCACATAGACCCAGGCATCGAGATTCAGCAGTTGTTCGGGAGTGGTGAAAACCGGTGGTGCGCGCCGGTCCGGCCAGGGCAGCCAGCCACGATTGAGCAACAGCCACTCGCCGCTGGCCTGATCATGGAAAGGTTGCAGTAGCTCCACACCGACCTTGCCGTCGCGAAAGCGGTTATCCAGCAACACGCTGTGCTCGGCATCGAACTGCCCGCGCAAATGCACACGACGGAACGCCGGATCTTCGGTGGCCTGCAGTTGCGTACTGCTCATGGGCTCGGCAGCGCGGCGCTCGGCGTAAGTGTCCAGCAGCGCCTGTTTTTCGTGACCGCGAGACAGCTGCCAAAAGCCGAGAAATACCAGTAACGGCAGCAGCACGAGTACCACCAGCGTCGGCGCAATACCGGGGCGAAAGGGTTTCATGGCATTGCCGCAGAGGTCGGTGCTGCGCTGGCTATACTGAATCTCATTGCTCGCCCCCTCCAAAAAAGAGCCCCGGAGCCCACCATGCTCAAAGCAGCCATTGCCCTGATGCTGATTGCTACCGTCGTGAGCCTGTTCAGTGGCTTGTTCTTCCTGGTCAAGGACGAGGGCAACTCCAACCGCCTCGTCACTGCCTTGACCGTGCGTGTGGTGCTGGCCGTGATCACCCTGGGGTTGATCACCTGGGGTTTCTTCAGCGGCCAGCTGGTATCTCATGCGCCCTGGTGAAACACCTCAAAGCACGTAAACGAAGAAAAACAGCCCGATCCACACCACGTCCACAAAGTGCCAATACCAACTGGCCGCCTCGAACCCGAACTGGTGTTCGTTGTTGAAATGCCCCTTCAGGATGCGCATCAGCATCACAAACAAAATGATCGTGCCGATGGTCACGTGGGCACCGTGGAAGCCGGTGAGCATGAAGAAGGTCGCGCCGTACACGCCGGAACCCAGGGTCAGGCCCAACTCCTTATAGGCATGGATGTATTCCTCGGCCTGGAACCCGAGAAACGCCCAACCCAGCAACACGGTGATCGCCAGCCAGATCTTCAGTGCGCCGCGATGGCCTTTGCGTAAGGCATGGTGGGCGATAGTGATGGTCACGCTGGAGCTGACCAGCAAGATCGTGTTGATCAGCGGCAAGCCCCACGGGCTGATGGTGCCCTTGGGCGCCGGAAACATTTTCGGGTCAGGATTGTTCAGCAGCGGCCAGGCAAATTCGAAGTTCGGCCACAGCATGTGCGCGATGCCCTTGTGGCCTTCGCCCGCCAACCACGGCGCCGACATGTGCCGCACATAAAACAGCGCACCGAAAAAAGCGATGAAGAACATCACCTCGGAAAAGATGAACCAGGTCATGCCCCAGCGAAAGGAGCGGTCCATCTGTGAACTGTACAAACCGGCGCGGCTTTCCTTGATCACCGCGCCGAACCAGCCAAACATCATGTAGGCCAGCAGCAGGCCCCCGACGAAAAAGATCAGCGGGCCGTGGGATTCCGGGCGTGCGGCCTTCAAATCGTTAAACCAGGTAGCCAGCCCGACCACCGTAATCAGCATGCCCAGCGTGGCAATTATTGGCCATTTGCTCTGTGCTGGTACGTAGTACGTATCATGAGTCGACATGTATTCGTTCTCCTAATCGAGCCCGCAAGCAACGCCTAGCCGCCGGTATGGACAGCCACGGGCGGTTGGCGCGCGGTGATATCGAACAGCGTGTACGCCAGGGTCAAATGCTTCACATCCTTGGGCATGTCGCGGTCGACAATGAAGCGCACCGGCATCTCTATGCGCTGACCTGGCTGTAGCACTTGCTGGGTGAAGCAAAAACACTCGGTCTTGTGGAAGTACATCGCCGCCTCGGCCGGCGAAATGCTCGGCACCGCCTGGGCGGTCATCGGCTTGTCGGTGGGGTTGTAGGCCACGAACAGCATCTCGGTGACTGCGCCGGGATTGACCACCACCTCGTCGGCCTTGGAGTGGAATTCCCAGACCATATCGATGGCATTGGTGGACAGGAACTGCACCCGCACCTGCCGCGTCGGGTCCACCACCTGCTCGCCTTCGTACTGCCCGGCGGTCTTGCCATTGATGCCGAACGCCTTGCACATCACGTCGTAGATCGGCACCAGGGCAAACCCGAAGGCGAACATCGCCACCACCAGGATCAGCAGGCGCGTGACCAGGCGCTTGATAGGCACGGACTCAAGCATGGCGGCCACCTGCGAATGAATGTTCTGCGAATGGCCTTTCTGTGGGAGCTGGCTTGCCTGCGATGCTGGCAACTCGGTCTTTCAGGTACACCGAAGTGATGCCATCGCAGGCAAGCCAGCTCCCACAGGATAGGGAGGTGTTCATTTGACCTCCGGTGGCGTGGTGAAGGTGTGGTACGGCGCGGGCGAAGGAATGCTCCACTCCAGCCCTTCGGCGCCATCCCACGGCTTGGCCGGCGCAGGCGGGCCGCCACGGATGCACTTGATGACGATGAACAGGAAGAAGATCTGCGTCGCGCCAAAGGTGAAGGCACCGATGGAGGAGACCATGTTGAAGTCGGCGAACTGCAGGTTGTAGTCCGGCACCCGACGCGGCATGCCGGCAAGCCCTACGAAGTGCATCGGGAAGAACGCCATGTTCATCCCCACGAACGACAGCCAGAAGTGCAGCTTGCCCAGGGTTTCGTCGTACATGTGGCCGGTCCATTTCGGCAGCCAGTAGTAGGCCGAGGCGAAGATCCCGAAGATCGCCCCAGGCACCAGTACGTAATGGAAGTGCGCCACCACGAAGTAGGTGTCGTGGTACTGGAAATCCGCCGGGGCGATGGCCAGCATCAGCCCGGAGAAACCGCCGATGGTGAACAGAATCACGAAGGCCACCGCGAACAGCATCGGCGTCTCGAAGGTCAGCGAGCCTTGCCACATGGTGCTGACCCAGTTAAACACTTTCACGCCCGTGGGCACCGCGATCAGCAGCGTGGCGTACATGAAGAACAGCTCGCCCACCAGCGGGATGCCCACCACGAACATGTGGTGCGCCCACACGATGAACGACAGGAACGCGATGCTCGCCGTGGCGTACACCATCGAGGTGTAGCCGAACAGCGGCTTGCGCGAGAAGGTCGGGATGATCGAGCTGACGGCACCGAACGCCGGCAGGATCATGATGTACACCTCGGGGTGGCCGAAGAACCAGAACACATGCTGGAACAGCACCGGGTCACCACCACCGGCGGCACTGAAGAAGCTGGTGCCGAAGTGGATGTCCATCAGCATCATGGTCACGCAGCCCGCCAGTACCGGCATCACCGCGATCAGCAGGAAGGCTGTGATCAGCCAGGTCCAGACGAACAGCGGCATTTTCATCAACGTCATGCCGGGGGCGCGCAGGTTGAGGATGGTGGCGACCACGTTGATCGCGCCCATGATCGAACTGATGCCCATCAAGTGGATCGCGAAGATGAAGAACGTCACGCTTTCCGGCGCGTAGGTGGTGGAGAGCGGGGCGTAGAAGGTCCAGCCGAAGTTCGGCCCGCCGCCGGGCATGAACAGGGTGGAAACCAGCATCAGGAACGCCGCCGGCAACAGCCAGAAACTGAAGTTGTTCATGCGCGGCAGGGCCATGTCGGGCGCGCCGATCATCAACGGGATCATCCAGTTGGCGAGCCCGACAAACGCCGGCATCACTGCACCGAACACCATCACCAGGCCGTGCATGGTGGTCATCTGGTTGAAGAACGCCGGCTCGACGATCTGCAAACCCGGCTGGAACAGCTCGGCACGAATCACCATGGCGAACGAGCCACCAAGCAGGAACATGCAGAAGCTGAACCACAGGTACATCGTGCCGATGTCTTTGTGGTTGGTGGTCAGTACCCAACGCATCAGGCCCTTGGCGGGGCCGTGAGCGTGGTCACCAGCATGACCGTGGTCATCGATCACAGCGCTCATGGCCTTTCTCCTGCGAACGAGTGGGCGGGACGGTTCAGGGAATATGCAATGAAGGAAGTCATTTGCTTTCCGCCTGTTTCAGAGCCAGCACGTCTTTAGGTGTGACCATGTCGCCTTTGTTGTTGCCCCAGGCGTTACGTTCATAGGTCACGACCGCCGCGATATCGACTTCCGACAGTTGCTTGCCGAACGCCGCCATGGCGGTGCCGGGCTTGCCGAAGTACACGCGGTGCAGGTGGTCTTCCTTGGGCCCGGTGGCAATAGGTGAGCCCTTGAGCGCCGGGAACATCGGCGGCAGGCCCTGGCCTTCGGCCTGGTGACAGGCGACGCAGGTGGTGTGGTAGATCTTGTCGCCACGGGCCACCAGCTCATCCAGGGTCCATTCCTTGGAGGTCAGCTCCTTGAGCTTGGCGGCCTCTTCCTTACGCTCGCCGAGCCAGGTGTCGTAGTCGGCCTTTGATTTGACCTCCACCACGATGGGCATGAATCCGTGGTCCTTGCCGCACAGCTCGGCGCACTGGCCGCGATAGATGCCGGGCTTTTCGATGCGGGTCCAGGCCTCGTTGACGAAGCCGGGAATCGCATCACGCTTCACCGCAAACGCCGGCACCCACCAGGAGTGAATCACGTCCGCAGCGGTCACCAGGAAACGCACCTTGGCACCCACCGGCAGCACCAGCGGCTGGTCGACTTCCAACAGGTAATGCTCGCCTTTGACGGCCTGGTTATGGATCTGCTCGGCGGGCGTGGCCAGGTTGCTGAAGAACTCGACATCCTGGCCCAGGTATTTGTAATGCCACTTCCACTGGTAGCCGGTGACCTGGATATCGATATCCGACTCAGTGCTGTCGTAGATGTTGATCAGCGTCTTGGTGGCCGGAATGGCCATCGCCACCAGGATCAGCAAGGGCACCACAGTCCAGAGAATCTCCACCGTCGTACTCTCGTGGAACTTGGCTGCCACCTGTCCCGTCGAGCGCCGGTGAACGATCATCGACCAGAACATCGCGCCAAACACGACGATGCCAATCGCCACACAAATCCAGAAAATGGTCATGTGCAGGTCAAACACGGCGTGACTGACTTCAGTGGCCCCTGGCGCCATATTCGTTGTCCAGGCGGCTTGCGCCTGGCCGAATACTGACCACAACAGGAGGCCCATCCAAACATGTGGATGTCGCGTCATTGCGGGTTCCCCTTATCATTCTTGTTATCCCGCCGGTTTGCACCTGCGGCCAAGGGAGCGGCTTCCATACTGCTTACAACCGCCAGGCCTTGCCTGCTCATGCAGTCGGGCGTCATCAGCTAATTGCGTACAAAATCGAGTATAGACAGCGACCGCCACCCCGCAATGTGATCGGGCAAATGAACGAAAATGAGGAAACGGACCACACAACAGGACCGGTGGCGCGCGTTATCCGACGAACGATGGCAATTTGATATAACGCCAGCGCATAACCATGAAATAATTATGACAAATGCGTCTTAGGCTCTCGTATAAACGAGCTACCTTATGCTCTCCCTATTTCCTACGCCTGCATCACTGGAGCTTTCATGAACACCGCCGCATTGCGCGAGCAGATTTCCCGTGCCCATCAACACGAATCCAGCACTGGCCAGCTTGCTCAGCAGCTGGAAGTCCAGTTACCGCACCTGCACCCGGCGATTTCCGTGCCTGACGTCGACGCCAAGGGCGTGATGACGCGTTTTGTAAGCGCCTACATCGACCAGGTCCCCGATCTGCTGGACGCGGCCAACGATGTCGCCCGCGAAGCCGGTATTGAAAGCCAGATCAAACCGGTGCTGAAAATCGCCGAGCATTTCTTCCTGCAGCCGCCGGCGATCCTGGCCGGGCATGAAGGCCTGGACGGTTTGCTGGATGAGGCTTACCTGGCGCATCGCCTGGTGGAAGAGGTCAACGATCTGTATATCAAGCACTTCGGCCAGCCGTTGATTCCGCTGGATACCACTGTGGCGAACGTGATTGCCCACCAATTGATCGGCGAGGCGTTTGCCAATCAGCTGGATGAGGCGGTGCACCACGCGGTGGATGAGATGCTTAACGAGGAGAGTTTTGCGCTGGAGTCGGTCGAAGCCTACCGCGACAAGCTCAAGAGCCCGGACACAGAAGCGGCGTGGAAGCGCTGGCCGTGCCTGTCGCGGCAGTTGGGCGTGGGTCTTGAGCTGGACCAGCCAGCTTAGATTTGCCGGCTTGCAAAGATCCAATGTGGGAGCGGGCTTGCTCGCGAAAGCGGTGTATCAGAAACACATTCAGCGACTGACACTCCGCCTTCGCGAGCAAGCCCGCTCCCACATTTTGATCCGGTTTCGTCAGCCAACAGACGGCGCCGAGCCTATTCCGGTCGTCGTTCTTACCCGTCCCTCCAACCTGCGTTTCAACCCCCGCGCCTCGATCATCAGCTTCGAGCCCTTGGCCGCATTGGCCCGACCCCATTCCTCCAATAGCTCAAGGCAGGAGTGGTCGATATAACTCAGGTTACTGAGCGGCACATGCAAGGTGGTCCCGGCGGGTACCGTCGACAGCACCTGGGTCAATGCAGGCACCTTGAGAAAGGTCCCGGCCCCCGTCAATCGCAGCTCCATCTCGCCCTCCTGCGGCAGGTCGATCAGGCTTATCTTCAAGCGTGAGGCCTTGAACGCCAGCTTCACCAGCGTCAACCCGAAGCCCACCAACACACCCGTCAGCAGGTCGGTAAAGATGATCGCCAGCGCCGTCGCCGCGTAGGTAAACATCGGCATTCGCCCGTAGCGCGCCAGGCCACGAAACGCCTTCATGTCCACCAGCTTGATCCCGGTGTACACCAGCACACCCGCCAGGCTTGCCACCGGAATGCTTTGCAGCACACTGGACAGCAACAGTACGAACGCCAGCAGCCACAAGCCGTGGAACATTGCCGACAAACGCGTGGTAGCGCCGGCCTGGACGTTGGCCGAACTGCGCACGATCACACCGGTCATCGGCAGGGCGCCGACCAGGCCACACAGCATGTTGCCCACGCCTTGTGCCGACAATTCCTTGTCGAAGTCGGAACGCTGGCCACTGTGCATACGGTCGACTGCCGCCGCCGAAAGCAGCGTTTCAGCGCTGGCGATAAATGCCACGGCGAAGGCCGCGATCAACAGATTGGGATCCGCCAGGTTCAGCAGGTCGCTGGGGCGCAGCCAATCGATGGCATCCGCGAGGTTTTCCGGCACCTCCACCCGCTTGACCTGCAACGCCAGCACCAGGCTGGTGACTGTCGCCAAACCCACGCCGAGCAGGGCGCCGGGGACGAAGCGCAGCTTTTGCGGGCGAAATTTGTCCCACAACCACATCACCATAATCGTCGACAGCCCGAGCAAACCGGCCTGCCAGCCGAGCCCGCCGCCCAATGTGGGGATCGCCTGGATCAGTGCCGCAGGGAAGCCGGCAAGGTTATCCAGCCCCGAGGGCTTTGGCACACCGTCGAGCATCACGTGTACCTGCGACAGGACAATCAGCACCCCGATCCCCGCCAGCATTCCGTACACCACTGCAGGCGCAGTCACGCGAAACCAGCAGCCCAGGCGCAAACGCCCGGCCACCAATTGCAGGAAGCCCGCCAGCAACAGGATCGGCCCGAGCATGGCCATGCCATGCTGGCGAACCAGCTCGAACACCAACACCGCCAAACCTGCCGCCGGACCGCTGACTTGCAACGGCGACCCCGCCAGCCAACCGACCACCAGGCCACCGATGATGCCGGTGATCAAGCCTTTGGCCGGAGGCATTCCGGACGCGATGGCGATCCCCATGCACAGCGGCAGGGCGACCAGAAACACAACCACGGAAGCCAGCAGCTCCCGTGGCAGCACAGCTTTCAATTGAGCAGCACGCATAATGACTCTCCCGAGGCATTCGCCGGGCGTGGCAAGGCCTGGCTGCTCGAACGGCAGCCATCGCGTTACCCGACAGGGGATTGTTTAGAAGCGCGCTTTAGGCGTCGCGGATGGAATCGGCTGGGTACCGTTCAAGGGCAGGAACGCTGCCTGATCCGCATCGTAGGCCCTGATTTCGCTGGTCTCGATGTCGTAGACCCAGCCATGGATAAACAAATGCCCGTTGGCCATGCGCGAGGCCACGGAGGGATGAGTGCGCAGGTGCTGCAGTTGGGCGATCACGTTTTCTTCGGTCAGCACGTGCATGCTTTCGTGTTCGTTGGCGCAATCGCAGTTGTCCTGGACCATGGTCTTGGCGACCTCGGCGTGGCGCAGCCAGGCCTTTACCGTGGGCATTTTTTCCAGGCTTTGGGGGTTGAGCACCGCGCGCATGGCGCCGCAGTCGGAGTGGCCGCAAATGATGATGTGCTGCACACCAAGGGCCAGTACCGCGTACTCGATAGCCGTTGAAACACCGCCGTTCATCTGCCCATAAGGCGGCACGACATTACCGACGTTACGGGTCACGAACAAATCCCCAGGGGAGCTTTGGGTGATCAGCTCGGGAACGATGCGCGAGTCGGCGCAGGTAATGAACATCGCCCGCGGGCTCTGGGCCGTGGCGAGTTTTTTGAAGAGCTCTTCCTGCTGGGGGAAGATCTCGTTATGGAAATGCAAAAAGCCTTCAACGATGTGCTGCAGCGCTGCATCGGCGGATTCCGCCTCGTTAGGGGCTGAAGCCGACGCAGCCAACGGCTGTTTATCCTTGTCACTCATAATTCATCCTCTTGGTTGGAGCAGGGGAGTTTTCCAGTGCGGCCGGCGCCCGAACTGAAGCGCCGACTCATTAGTCACTCGATGAACAAGGTACCCGCCGAAACTTAACTCAAACTGAATGAACCGCTCTAGATCAGGGCTTTCAGTGATATCAAAACGCGACTATTGCTACAGAAAAGTACGCTTATCCAGCAGTTTACAATAAAGCCATCTGTCTGCCCGGCGGACAAAACGCCGTGCAGTCCAGATTAAACCCTTCCCGTCGGTTGAGCCCCAATCGTTTGATCGCCTTGGCGAAACGTTGCGCCAGCAAATCGGCAAACGGCCCTTCGCCACGCATGCGTACACCGAAGCGGCTGTCGTAGACCTCACCGCCGCGCACCTGCCGCACCAGGCTCATCACATGGGCCGCGCGCTGCGGGTAATGGGCCGACAGCCATTCCTCAAACAGCGGCGCCACCTCCAGAGGCAAACGCAGCATCATGTACGCCGCACTCTGTGCCCCCGCGGCATGAGCTTCGGCCAGCAGGCTTTCCAGCTCGCTGTCGTTGATCATCGGGATCATCGGCGAACACAGCACGCCCACCGGGATCCCCGCCTCACGCATCACCCGGATCGCCCGCAGCCGGGCCTTGGGCGCAGCCGTGCGCGGTTCGAGGATGCGCTTGAGTTCATCGTCCAGGCTGGTGAGGCTGATCATCACCGCCACCAGCCGCTGCTGCGCCAACTCGGTCAGCAGGTCGAGGTCCCGCAGGATCAGCGAGCCCTTGGTAATGATCGTCACCGGATGACGGTAGCGCAGCAGCACTTCGAGGGTTTGCCGGGTGATCTTGTAGTCGCGCTCGATGGGCTGGTACGGGTCGGTGTTGGAGCCCAGGTTGATCGGCGCGCAGGTGTAGCCCGGTTTCGACAGTTGCTGCTCAAGCACCTCGGCGGCGTTGGTCTTGGCGATCAGCTTGGTTTCGAAGTCCAGCCCCGGCGACAGGTCCCAATACGCGTGGCTGGGCCGTGCATAGCAGTAGATACAACCATGCTCGCAGCCGCGATACGGGTTGATCGCCCGGTCAAACGGGATATCCGGCGAGCTGTTGCGGGTAATGATGGTTTTCGCGGTTTCGATACGGACTTCGGTACCCTGGGTCTGTGGCACTTCCTGATACCAACCGTCGTCTTCCGCCACGCTAACGGTGGGCGCAAAACGGTTGTGCAGGTTGGTGGCCGTGCCGCGCCCGCGAGGCGGCAGAGGAGTGGACATGAAAGCGCCTCTATACTGTTTTTTTATACAGTATAGAGGCACAAGGTTTCTGACCAGTGCCGTTGGGCGGCCAACCTTCAATCAATGCTTGGAGGTCACCTGGCCAAGGTCATCACCGGAGGTGGTCTGCATATCATTCTTGCGCACGTTCGCCACGTCACTGGCTTTCACCGGCGCGCCTTTGTTACCCCAGCTGCCCCGAACGAAACTGACCACATCCGCCACCTCCTGATCCGACAGCCGCCAGGCAAACGCCGGCATGGTGAAGGTCGAAGGTGCCGTATGCGTCGCCGGCAACGTGCCGCCATTCAACACGATGTTGATCAGCGACGTCGCATCCGCCGTCTGCAATACCGGGTTGCCCGCCAGCGCCGGGAACACGCGGGTGTAGCCGTGGCCGTCGGTACGGTGGCACGCCGCGCAGTTGTCGATGTACACCGAGGCACCCGGCTTGCTGTCATCACCCTTCCACAGCGCATCGGCGACCTGCTTGTCGTACTGGTGCGGCTGATCCTTGGGATCCACCGCCGGCAAGCTCTTGAGGTAACGGGCGATAGCCGTCAGATCCTCTTCCGACATGTACTGCATGCTGTGGACCACAACGTCGCTCATGCCGCCAAACACCGCGCTGCGATCACTGCGCCCGGTCTTGAGGAATTGCACCAGTTGGTCCTCGCTCCAGCTACCCAGGCCGTCCTTGTGGTCGCCCCGCAGGCTCTTGGCAATCCAGCCTTCCAGCGGTGCGCTGCCGGAAAGGAAAGCGGTACCGTCGGATGCACTCAGGGATTTTTCCTGCATGGTCAGGGCCCGTGGCGTATGGCAGGCACCGCAGTGGCCAAGGCCCTCTACCAGATAAGCGCCACGGCTGATCACCGGGTCGGCGCCCGCCTGGGCCTGGTAGTCCGCAACCTTGGGGGCGAACATCCAGCGCCACCCGGCCAACGGCCAACGCATGCTCAACGGCCAGGGAATGTCGCTGTCCTTGTTCACCTGCGCCACCGGCTCCACGCCCTTCATGAAGTACGCGTACAGCGCCTGCATGTCGCTTTCGCTGACCCGCGCGTAGGACGGGTAGGGCATCGCCGGGTAAAGCGTACTACCGTTTTTGGCGACGCCATGGCGCACGGCCTGGTCGAAGTCTTCGAAGCTGTAGTCGCCCAGGCCGGTTTTGTCCGGGGTGATGTTGGTGGAGTAGAGGGTGCCGATCGGGGTTTCCATCGGCAGGCCACCGGCGAACGGTTTGCCGCCCTTGGCGGTGTGGCAGGCCACGCAGTCACCGGCGCGAGCCAGGTATTCACCCTGTTTGACCAGATCGGTTTCAGCCGCACTCACCGAGCAGCTGCTGAACAAAGCCAGGGACGCGATAACAAATGCTTTCATAGTCATCGCTCCTTATGCCTGAACCAGTGGGCCGGGGTTTTTCAGGTACTGCTCGCGAATTGCCCGCGCCGACCAGTAGGTCAGCGCCGCCACCAGGCCCGTAGGGTTGTAGCCCAAGCCTTGTGGGAACGCGGAAGCGCCCGGGACAAACACGTTGTGTACGTCCCAGCACTGCAGGTAGCGGTTCAAGGCACTGGTTTTCGGGTCGGTGCCCATGATCGCGCCACCGTTGAGGTGGGTGGTCTGGTAGGCCGCGGTGTTGAAGTGCTCCCCCACCTTTTTGCCCAGCAAGGCAATCGCCTTGGGGTTCATCGCTTCGGCGATCTTGCTCATTTTTTCGACCATGAAGCGGTTCATCTTGATGTCGTTTTCCTGCCAGTCGAAGGTCATGCGCAGCAGCGGCAGGCCGTAGGCGTCGCGGTAAACCGGGTCCAGGTCGAGGTAGTTGCCACGGTAGGATTGGTGGGCGCCATGGGCATCCATCGACACCTGGTGGGTGTAGTAATCAGCCGTGGCGCGCTTCCACGCGCTGCCCCAGGCCGGCGTGCCCGGCGGGTTGGAGGTACCCGCAATCGGCCGGCTGCCCGCCTGGTTGACCCACATCGGCGAGCCGCCCACAAAGCCGTGAGGCCCATGGTCGAAGTTGTCGGCGTTGAAGTCATCGACCGCCACGCCATTGCCGCCGGCACCGATGAAGTTGTTGGTGTGCACGTCCTTGTCGAAGAACGCCTTGATGGTGGCCATGTTCTGGTAGGCGAAGTTGCGGCCCACCACGCCCTCACCGGAGATCGGGTCGTAGGGTTTGCCGATGCCCGACAGCAGCATCAGGCGCACGTTGTTGAACTGGAAGGAGCCGAGGATCACCAGGTCCGCCGGCTGCTCGCATTCCCGCCCCTGGGCGTCGACATACGTCACGCCGGTCGCCTTGCTCCTGGTGCTGTCGAGATTGACCTTCAGCACGTGGGAATTGGGCCGCAGTTCGAACTTGGGTTCCTGGCGCAAGGCCGGCAGGATGTTCACGTTCGGCGAAGCCTTGGAATACATGTAGCAGACATAACCGCTGCAGAAGCCGCAGAAGTTGCACGGGCCCATCTGGGCACCGTAAGGGTTGGTGTACGGCCCCGATGTATTCGCGGAAGGCAGGTTGTAGGGTTTGTACCCCACGGCCGTGGCGGCCTTCTGGAACAGCTGTGCAGAGACGGTGTTCTTCTGCGATTCCAGCGGGAAATGGTTCGAGCGATCCGGTGCGTAAGGGTTGCCGCCCTTGCCTTCGCCCACCAACTGGCCTTTCACCGTCCAGGCTTGCCCGGAGGTGCCGAAGACTTTCTCGGCATAGTCGAAGAATGGTTCCAGCTCTTCATAGCTGACGCCGAAATCCTGGATGGTCATGTCCTTGGGAATGAAGTTTTTCCCGTAGCGCTCTTCGTAATGGCTGCGCATGCGCAACTCGATTGGGTCCACCCGAAAGTGCACGCCGGACCAGTGCAGGCCTGCACCGCCGACACCGTTGCCAGGCAGGAAAGCGCCCAGTTGGCGGTTGGGCATCGCCACGTCATTCACGCTATGGCGAATGGTCACGGTTTCCTTGGAGATGTCCTGGAAGAGCTTTTTACGCACGCTGTAGGTCAGTTCGTCGATGACCTGGGGATAGTTGCCGTCCGGGTAGGTGTCCTGCATCGGGCCGCGCTCCAGCGCTACCACGTTGAGGCCTGCTTCCGTCAGCTCCTTGGCCATGATCGCGCCGGTCCAGCCAAAGCCGACAATCACTGCATCCACTTTCTTCATGATGGTCGCCACGTTTACGCCCTCTCGCCACGGATCGAAACAGCCGGGAAGGGGTATTGCTCGTTGCGTTCAACCCAATCCATGAAATCGGCGCGGGCGCCGGGGAAGCCGATCATGGTCCAGCCGACCATGCCTTTGTTGCCACCGTGGACCGGGTCGCAAAAGAACCCTTCCTTGGTGTTTTGCAGCAACAGATTGAAGAAAATCTTCGGCGGGACGCTGTCGAATTGCGCGTCGCCAGCCTCCAGGCGCTGCAACAATTTGTCCTGGGTAGCGCTGTCTTGCTCGGCAAATAACTTACCGTTCATCGCTTTCGACCAGGCGTCCGTGTCAGCAATGCCCAGGCGATAGATCTCCTTGGGCACCAATTTGCTCTGCCAGCCCATTTCAGGCGGCGCGTCGGCATTGAACGGGCCTTGCATGAACCACAGGGCGCCAGCCGCGTACGGCGTGTTCATCTGACGGTCGATGTATTCCGGCGCACCGGCTTCCAGGGCGCCTGGGCCCTGGTCGTCCGCCGGGATCAGGCGCGCAACGGCCGCGTTGATAAAGGCCCATTCCTCGCCAGTGAAATAGCTCGGCTCATAGGCCTTGCTGCTGACGGGCGCCTTCTCCGGGCTGGCTTGAGCCGGTTCGGGAACCGCCATCAGCATCGAACCGCCCAGGCCCGTGCTGGCGACAGTGACCACGGGGATCAAGGTCAAGGATTTGCGTAAAAACTCACGCCGGGGGTTGTCTTGATCTTGATCAGACATGGTGGCACCTCATCATGTGGTCACGGATTTATCAGCCGCTTCGAGGAACGACTTATAGTTTTGGCAGTAAAGGGATCCAAAAGACCCAAGGGGATAGAACACAGCAGCAATCAATAGTTACAAAGGATAGCAGGCTAAGGATTGGGGAAAATCGTTTCAGCGCGAAAAAATCTGCCCGGAGCCGGCTTATTCACGATTCTTTGACGAGTACCTCACACGGCATTGACCCCCTGTAGGCGAATCTGGGCCCCATTAACCCCTTCCCTATTCGGTTACATCGCGCATGTTCAAGAATCAATTGCTGCCTGCCCTCAGCCTCGTGTTCATGGCGTTGTTCACCACCGCACCGTCCCAGGCCGAAGAGCTCACGCCCATCCGTTCATCGGAATGGGCCCAGCCGGTGGGCAATCAATACAACCTGTATCAAATGACGCCCACGCTCTATCGCAGCGCGCTGCCGGATAGCGGCGCTGTCCCTGTATTGGAAAAGCTCAAGATCGGTACGGTGATCAACTTTCTGCCCGAGTCCGATGCCAACTGGCTGAAATCACCCGGCATCAACCAGGTGCAATTGTCTTATCGCACCAACCATGTCGATGACGCCGATGTGCTCGCAGCATTGCGCGCGATTCAGGATGCCGAAACCAACGGCCCGGTGCTGATGCACTGCAAACACGGCTCCGACCGCACTGGCCTGGTGGCGGCGATGTATCGGGTGGTGATTCAGGGATGGAGCAAGGAAGATGCGCTGAACGAAATGACCTTGGGCGGCTTTGGCGCCAGTAGCGGCTTCAAGGACGGCGTTCGCTACATGATGAGGGCCGATGTCGACAAGTTACGCACCGCACTGGTCAACGGCGAATGCAGCACCAGCGCCTTTGCACTGTGCTCGATGAAAAGCTGGCTGAATACCGCGGACAACGCCAAAGACCCGGCCGAGGAAAAAACCGCCTGGGTGGTCGCTCCCTGAGCCATCAACCCAGGGAGCGCTTCACGATCAGTCTTTCTTCAGCTTCGGATTAGGGAAGAACTGCACCGCTTGCACCTTGGGGTCCGGTGCTTTCAACGCCGACGTATTGACCCGCGTACCCAATTCCTTGGGCACTGACAGACCTTGTTCATTCAGCGTGTCGGAATAGCCGCAAGCCACGCATTCGCGGTGCGGAACATCGTCCTCGCTCCACATCATCAACTTGTCCGGCTCGCTGCACGCCGGGCAGACTGCCCCGGCGATAAAGCGTTTTTTGGTTTTCACAGGTGCTTCACTCATGCTGCCGCGTCCTCACTCAGGCCGCTGTGGCGCAAGAGTGCGTCAATCGACGGCGCACGTCCGCGGAAATCGACGAACAGCACCATCGGTGCCTGGGAACCGCCACGGGCCAGGATCGCCTCGCGGAACGCCCGGCCAGTCTCGGCATTGAGCACGCCATCTTCTTCGAACTTGGAGAAGGCATCGGCCGACAGCACTTCCGCCCACTTGTAGCTGTAGTAACCCGCGGCGTAACCGCCAGCGAAGATATGCGCGAAGCTGTTGGGGAAGCGGTTGTAGGCGGGCGGACGCATCACCGACACCTCATCACGCACACCTTCCAGCACCTGCAGCACGCTGCGGCCATCGCCGTGGGTGGCGTGCAGCTCGAAGTCGAACAGCGAGAACTCCAACTGGCGAACCATCATCAGGCCGGACTGGAAGTTCTTCGCCGCGAGCATTTTTTCCAGCAGGTCCTGAGGCAGCGGCTCACCGGTTTCATAGTGACCGGAAATCAGCGCCAGGCCTTCCGGCTCCCAGCACCAGTTTTCCATGAACTGGCTCGGCAACTCCACCGCATCCCAGGCCACGCCGTTGATGCCGGACACGCCGGCGTGCTCGACACGGGTCAACAGGTGGTGCAGGCCGTGGCCAAATTCGTGGAACAGCGTGGTCACTTCATTGTGGGTCAGCAGGGCAGGCTTGCCGCTGTCGGCCGGGGTGAAGTTGCACACCAGGTTGGCCACCGGGCTTTGCAGCACGCCATCAACCGTGCGGCGACGGTCACGGGCGCCGTCCATCCAGGCCCCCCCACGCTTGTTGGCGCGGGCGTACAGGTCGAAAAAGAAGCGGCCGACGTGCTGGCCGTTTTCCTTGATTTCGAACAGGCGAACATCCGGGTGCCAGGTGTCGAAGCCTTTCTGCTCGGCGATCTCGATGCCATACAGGCGTTGCACGATGGCGAACAGACCGCTGAGTACCTTGTCGATCGGGAAGTAGGCGCGCAGGGCTTCCTGGGAAACGCTGTAACGCTGCTCACGCAGTTTTTCGCCGTAGAAACCGCTGTCCCAGCTTTGCAGGTCCGCGCAGCCTTGTTCGGCGGCATAGGCCTTGAGCTGTTGCAGGTCCTGGGTGGCAAACGGCTTGCTGCGCTTGGCCAGGTCACGCAGGAAGCTCAGCACCTGGTCGCTGGACTCGGCCATTTTGGTGGCCAGGCTCAGCTCGGAGAACGAGGCGAAGCCCAGCAGTTGCGCCAGCTCCTGACGCAGGTCGAGGATCTGTTCCATGACCGGGCCATTATCATTCTGACCGGCATTCGGGCCTTGGTCCGACGCGCGGGTGCAGTAGGCTGCGTAGATTTCTTCACGCAGGGCGCGGTCGTGGGCGTAGGTCATCACCGCGTAGTAGCTTGGGAATTCCAGGGTGATCAGCCAGCCGTCGAGGCCCTTGGCCTGGGCAGCCGCAGCCATTTGCGCCTTGGAGGAATCGGTCAGGCCGGCGAGGGTTGCTTCGTCAGTGACGTGCTTGGTCCAGGCCTGGGTGGCATCGAGCAATTGGTTGGAGAACTTGCTGCCCAGTTCGGAGAGCTTGCTCTGCACTTCGGCATAACGCTTTTGCTGTTCAGGCGGCAAATCGATACCCGACAGACGGAAGTCCCGCAGGGAGTGTTCCAGGATGGTTTTTTGCGCCACGTCGAAGCCGGCGGCTTCCGGGCTGTTGGCCAGGGCGTCGAAGGCCTGGAACAACTCGCGGTTCTGGCCCATCTCGGTGGAGTAGGCGCTCAGTGCCGGCAGGCACGCCTCGTAGGCTTCCCGCAGTTCGGCGCTGTTGCACACGGCATTCAGGTGGCTGACCGGGCTCCAGGCGGCACCCAGGCGGTCATTGAGTTCGTCCATGGCCAGCACCAGCCCGGCCCAGGTCGGATTTTTACCCTGGCTTTGCAGGATCCCTTCGATGGCGACGCGGTTGTCGGCGAGGATCTGTTCAATGGCCGGCTGTACGTGCTCGGCACGGATCGCCGAGAACGGCGGCAGGTCGTAGGACTGCAGAAGAGGGTTGTTCGCGCTCACGGTTGGCACCTTGGCTGAAGAAACATGTAAGAACAAAGATGGGGCCATCTTAATTACAATCAACGCCCACCGCAGCTATCAGCAGAAGAGAGAGAGCCTATCGTGACCCTTCGCACCTACCAGAATCACACGCCGGCCCTGGCCGCCGGGGCTTTCGTCGATGCATCGGCGGTGGTGATCGGCGACGTCGAAATCGGCACCGACAGCTCGGTATGGCCGCTGACGGTGATTCGCGGCGACATGCACCGCATCCGCATCGGTGCGCGCACCAGCGTGCAGGACGGCTGCGTGCTGCACATTACCCACGCAGGCCCCTTCAATCCTGATGGTTTCCCGCTGCTGATCGGCGACGATGTGACCATTGCCCACAAGGTCATGCTGCATGGCTGCACGGTAGGCAGCCGGGTCCTGATCGGCATGGGCAGCATTGTGATGGACGGCGCCGTGGTGGAAGACGAGGTGATCATCGGCGCCGGCAGCCTGGTGCCGCCGGGCAAGAAACTTGAGAGCGGTTTTTTGTATGTTGGCAGCCCGGTTAAACAAATCCGCCCGCTGACTGACAAGGAACGGGCATTTTTCACCTACAGCGCCGCGAACTACGTAAAGCTCAAAGACCTGCACCTGGCCGAAGGCTTCGACCAATGACAAGGACACCCATGCATTACCAGACCGTTTTGTTCGACCTCGATGGCACCCTCACCGACCCGCGCGAAGGCATCACCCGCTCGATCCAGTACGCCCTCGCCAAACTGGGGATCGATGAGCCGGACCTGACCAAACTTGAGCACTTTATCGGCCCGCCGCTGCTGCAAGCGTTCATGCAGTTTTATGGCTTCGACGAAGCCAAGGCCTGGGAGGCGGTGAATTTCTACCGCGAGCGCTTCAAGGTCACCGGCCTGTACGAAAACCGCGTGTTCGACGGCGTGATGCCGCTGCTTGAGGAATTGAATGGCCAGGGCCGTCAGCTGTATGTAGCTACGTCCAAGCCTTGGGTATTTGCCCGGGAAATCGCCCGGCATTTTGATTTCGCCAAGCACTTCAAGGTGATCTACGGCAGCGAGCTGGACGGCACGCGCACCAACAAGGTCGAGTTGATCGCCCACCTGATGGCGCAAGAAAGCCTGGACCCGGCCAGCACCTTGATGATTGGCGACCGCAAGCACGACCTGATCGGGGCCCGCAGCAATGGGCTGGATTCGGCGGCGGTGGGTTATGGGTTTGGCAGCCGTGAAGAGCTGAGTGCCGAGGCGCCGACCTGGCATTTCGAAACGTTGGCCGAGCTGCATCAGGCGTTTTTGCAACGGCCTTGAATGCGCTATCGCAGGCAAGCCAGCTCCCACATTTGATCACGGTCGGCCAAGACAACTCAGTCAAATGTGGGAGCCGGGCTTGCCCGCGATGAGGCCCTACCGGCCAACCACTTGCCCGGATCCCTCCAACGCCCTCAGGGCCGCCTTGCGCTGATCCACCGGCAACCCGCCCAGCTTCTCCACCGCCACAAAGAACTTCGGCCAATCCCCGCCTTCCTGCCGGAACAACGCGACGAACGCCGGCACCCACTGGTCATACAGCCCAAACGGCAGCAACCTTGCGTTGTTCATCGGCAGGTTGACCCAGGCGTCATAACGCTTGTCGCCACCCCACTGGCTATCGCGCATGTGCCGGTAGTCACTGCGCAGGCGCTCGAATTCAGCGGCCTTGGCCTGGCGCATGGCATCTGCCGTCAGCGGCTGCGCATACAACTGCTCCAGGCGTTTGCGGGTATCGAGCACCAGCCGGGTGAACTGGTCGCGCTGTTTCAGCGCTGACTCGCTGGCAGGCGGCAAGCCTTGGGCTGCGCGCCATTGCCGGGTACCTTCCTGCTCGACGAAGGTGGCGTACGACTCGTTGAACTCGGTGTCGTCCTTCACATAAAACCGCTGGTGCGCCAGCTCATGAAAAATCAGCGTGGCCAGGCGCTCGTCCCCCCAGCTCATCATCGAACTCATGATCGGGTCGTTGAACCAGCCGAGGGTGGAATAGGCCTCCACGCCGCCAATCGACACATCCATCCCTTGCTGCTTCAACAAAGCCGCCTGGCCGCGTGCGGCGCCCTGGTTGTAGTAGCCGCGATAGGCCACGCAACCGGCAATCGGGAAGCAGTGGGTTTGCGGGGACAGGGAAAATTCAGGCGTGGCGAACACGTTCCAGACCACGTAAGGACGGCCGATATCGGCATACAGCCGGTAACTCTGGTTATCCGGCAGGTGCAGGTGTTCGCTGGCGAAGGTGCGGGCTTTCTGCGATTGCGCCAAGTGCTCGCGCAGCACCTGTGGCCGGGACGGGTCGGCGACGACCGCGGAGACCGGCTCCCGGGCACGCAGCAATTGCCATTGGCCGTCTGCCAGTTGGCTGTAATAACTGACGCTGGAACAGCCACTGAGCAACAGCAGCATCAAGCCGGGAAGCAAACGCCTGACCATTAAAACCTCTCGCCGGTAACCATCCCGCCAGACTATCTCGCCTGTGGGGAATTTTTCCATGGCGTGGCGTGTTTATACTCATAGGGAGCGTGCTGCCGAACGCAGCCGTTCAAAAAACCATTCCTACAGTTGAGTGCTTAACATGCGTCAGCTACTGCTTCCCGTCGCCGCGATTTTTCTCAGTGCCTGTGCGTCGACGCCACTACCGCCGGTTGATCCACTCCAAGCCTGGGTCGACTTCGCTACCCCGACACCCGGCGCCAAGCTGGTAATGGCGCAACGCCTGGACGGGAAAAACCTGAACGACGGGCGCTTCTTCCAGGTGCCGCCTGGCAGCCATGAGCTGATGGTACGTTTTGATTTCGAGGTGCCTACCGGCGGCAGTTTCGGCGGGTTTGGCCAAACCACTGACCGTACCTGCTTCATGACCCTGCAATACGACCGTTTCGAGGCGGGCCAGCGCTATCGCCTGGAAGGGCGCTCACTGGGCTACAACCCGAATATCCGGCTGTACAACAAAGCGGGTCAATTGCTGGCCGAAGAACGTAGCGTCAACTGCATCTGATCAGTCGTTGTTCTTCTGGTAGACGATGGCTTTGGTGCCATTCTCACAGCTGCCGACAACCATGGCGCTGTCGTGCTTGTCAGCTTCTTCCTTGGTGACGATTTCGAGGGTGTAGGACGGAACGGCATTCGCCTGGATTTTGACCTCGATCTCCTTCCTGAGCTCTTCACAATCTTTTGGCGCCGCCAGCGCCGACGTGGCCAGTGCACAGCAGATAACCGCCAAGGCAATACGTTTCATGTGTGAAGCTCCCTGAATGCACGCGCACGGGTGTGCGCTGAGTCTGCAATCGGCTATTCGACCACATTTGCACCTGCAGGGGCGAGCAAGCTCACCCCTGCAAGGGGGTTGCATCAACTAACCAGGGTGCCATCCAGGGTAATGGTTGCATTCAGTACCTTGGACACGGGGCATCCTTCCTTGGCCTTTTTGCTCAGCTCATCGAACTGCGCCTGGCTGGCGCCCGGGATCTTCGCCTTGAGGGTCAGGTGCACGGCAGTAATCGCAAAGCCACCGTCCACTTGGTCCAGGGTCACTTCGGCCTGGGTGTCGATGCTGTCGGCCTTGAGCCCGGCATCGCCGAGAATCATGGAAAACGCCATGGAGAAACAACCGGCATGGGCTGCGCCGATCAGTTCTTCAGGGTTGGTGCCCTTGCCACCTTCGAAACGGGCCTTGAAGCCGTAAGGCGCTTCACGCAGAACGCCGGTTTCGGTGGAAATGGAACCCAGGCCAGTCTTCAGGTCGCCTTCCCAATGCGCGGATGCTTTTTTAACAATACTCATAGCGGTCTCCTCGAACGGTGGTTTTGCGTCAGTAAGGGTTCTGAGGATAGACGCCACGGCAAAGTTCATCTTGTCGGAGAAACCTAGCGATTAAGTAGGAAATTTCACCATCGCTATTGAATCTCGGGTATATGCCCTCATTGCATAGGACATGCACATGAAGCGGCAGGTTTTGGTTCGTCTAAGAAGCCTGCGCCCCCATTGGAGAAGCAGGCTTATGAAATCGCTGTCCGACGTAAAGTTCTCGACCCTCGACCTCGTGCCCGTGCGCGCCAACGGCAGCCCGGCGCAGTCGCTGCGCAATTCCCTGGACCTGGCCCAGCACGTGGAAAAATTCGGCTACAACCGTTTCTGGGTCGCCGAACACCACAATATGGACGGCATCGCCAGCTCGGCGACCTCGGTATTGCTGGGTTACCTGGCCGGCGGCACCTCGACGATCCGTGTCGGTTCCGGTGGCGTGATGCTGCCCAACCACGCGCCGTTGGTGATCGCCGAGCAGTTCGGCACCCTGGAAAGCCTGTACCCGGGCCGCATCGACCTGGGCCTTGGCCGCGCACCAGGCTCCGACCAGATGACCGCCCGCGCGCTGCGCCGTGAACGCTCCGGCAGCGCCGATGATTTCCCGGAAGACGTGGCAGAACTGATGGCCTACCTCGGCCCGCGCACCCCGGACCAGCGAGTGATCGCCGTACCCGGCACCGGCACCAACGTCCCGGTATGGCTGCTGGGTTCAAGCCTGTTCAGTGCGCAACTGGCAGGCGAGCGCGGTTTGCCTTACGCCTTTGCCTCACATTTCGCACCGCGCCTGATGCATGAAGCGATTCGCGTCTATCGCAACCACTTCAAGCCTTCGGCCGTGCTGGACAAGCCCTATGTGATGCTCGGCATCCCGCTGGTGGCCGCCGACACCGATGAGCAAGCCGACTACCTGGCCACCTCGGTGTACCAGCGAATTCTCGCGCTGATGCGTGGGCAAAGCCTGGTGCAGCGCCCGCCGGTCAAGACCATGGACGGCCTGTGGCTGCCCCATGAAAAAGACGCGGTCGGCAGTTTCCTCGGCCTGGCCATGGTGGGCAGCCCGCAGAAGATCCGCGCCAAGCTGGAGGTGCTGGTGGAGCAGACCGGCGCTGATGAGCTGATCTTTACCTGTGACCTGTACGAGCACGCCGACCGGATTCATTCCTACGAGCTGCTGGCGCAGGTCATGAAGGGCTGAATCCAGGAGTGAGGGGGGACGCAGAGCGTCCCAGACTTCATTCCCACGCGGAGCGAGGGATCGCAGGCATAAAAAAACCGACGCACTTGCGTCGGTTTTTTACGTCTGCAACACGGGATCACCCGCGCTTGTAGGCGATTTCCTTGGTACCGGCTTCACAGCTGCCGACAACCGTGTGGTCACTAGGTGCAGCACCTTTGTCCACGATTTCCAGGGAGTAGCCCGAAGCGCCTTTAGCGTCGATTTTCGCCGCAATCTCGCTTTTCAGCTCTTCACAAGGCTTGCCCGCCGCCAGGGCCGTGCCCGCAATGCTCAACAAACCTACCGCCAACAAAAAGTTCTTCATCCGTCACTTCCTTGGGTTGATCGAAAGGAAGCACGCCGACGCTCGTCACGTCGACGTGCCTAAAGGTTGTAGCGGAGTTTATGGCAATCGGCCAGCGCGCAAGTTCAACCGGCTCAATCAACTACTGGCAATTCGGAACCCCACCTTGAGGGTCACCTGGAAATGCGCGGCCTTGCCGTCCTTGATATGACCGCGGGTTTCGGTCACTTCAAACCACTCCAAGTGCTTGATGCTCTTGCTGGCTTCAGCCAGGGCATTGTTGATGGCCTCCTCGATGCTGGTCGCGGAAGAGCCCACCAGTTCGACTTTCTTGTAGGTGTGATGATCACTCATAAGTTTTCTCCTGGGGTCGTTAATCAAGACTAGCAGTGAATTCTCGTACTGCTTCTGGCGGCTATTGCGATGTGAAAGTTCAGATTTACTGCACTTTCTGAAACCGCCGCAGTCGGAAACAACACACGCCACTCAATCACTCCAGGAGAGCCCACATGGCCAACACCTCTTTACGCAAAGCGTCATTGGAAAGCATGGAAGCCGAGATTTCGAGCCTGCTCAAATCTTTGGAAAGCCTCAAGGACGATGCGTCTGACGAGTCGCGCAAAACCCTGAAGGCCCTGAAAAGCAATGCCGAGAACGCTCTCAAGCATTCCCGCCACCTGATCAGCGATGCCTACGAAGAAAGCAAAGTCAAAATCCGCGAAACCGGTGTTGCAACACGGGACTACGCGCAAGAGCATCCATGGACTACCGCCGGTGTCGCCGTCGGCGCGCTGGGTCTGCTGGCAGCTTACTTGCTGTGCAAACGCGGCGACTAAACGTCCTGGCGCGCAAGCTCAGCCTTGAGCCACTGCGCCAGTTGCCCGGCGCGCCCATCTGCGGCGCGCTTGGGTAGCCACAACGCCAGTTGCGCCGGGGTTTCACTGAAACCCCACGGCGCAACCAGGCGACCCGCTCGCAGGTCCTCTGCCACCAGCGGCTCAGGCGCAATTGCTACCCCCAGCCCGGCCACCGCCGCCTCCAGCAAATAATACAAATGCTCAAACCCCTGACCGTACTTCAACGCGCCAGCGTCGACCCCATGGTGCTGCGCCCAGCTGGGCCAGGCTTGCGGGCGTGAGGTAGTGTGCAACAGGGCCTCACTCAGCAGCGCCTCGGGAGGCGCCTGGCGCAATCGCTCGTAATGGGCAAAACGCGGGCTCATGACCGGGCCGATGCGTTCGCTGGCCAATTCATACACCTGCATATCCGCCGGCCATGGAGGTTCGGCGAACACCAGCAGCGCGTCCAGGCCGGGGCGGCGTGGGTCAAGATCGCCTTCACCCGCCGACAGATGCAGGCGCAAATCCGGCAACTCGGCGTTCAGGCGCCCCAGACGCGGAATAAACCAGCGCGCCAGCAGGCTGCCGGAGCAGCCGAGCACAAACGGCGCATCGGCACTGCTTTGCGTGAGCTCGGCGCAGGTGTCCCTCAGTCGCTCGAAGGCCTCGAAACTCGCATCCCGCAGACGAACGCCGGCATCTGTGAGTTTGAGGCCGCGCCCGTCCTTGGCGAACAGGCTTACACCAAGGTGTTCTTCCAACACCTTGAGCTGCCGGCTGACCGCACCATGGGTCACGTGCAGTTGCTCAGCGGCCTGGCTAACGCTGTTCAGGCGCGCAGTCGCCTCAAAAGCGCGCAAGGCATTCAGCGGTGGGAGGTCTCGGCTCATCTGTGAGTTTTCCTGACAGGTTGTGGCGATCTTATCGGTTTTCACGTGGAAGCGTCAGGGGTAGAGTGACCGTCATTGCCTCTTACACATTTTCTACCTGGAGCGTCCCATGACTCAGACCCAGACCGATTTACGCAACGGCCCGGATGCCAATGGCCTGTTTGGTTCGTTCGGCGGCCGCTACGTGGCGGAAACCCTGATGCCGTTGATCCTTGACCTGGCCCGCGAATACGAAGCGGCCAAGATCGATCCGGCCTTCAACGAAGAACTGGCCTACTTCCAGCGCGACTACGTCGGACGCCCAAGCCCGCTGTACTTCGCCGAGCGCCTGACCGAGTTCTGCGGTGGCGCCAAGATCTACCTCAAGCGCGAAGAGCTGAACCACACCGGCGCCCACAAGATCAACAACTGCATCGGCCAGATCCTGCTGGCGCGGCGCATGGGTAAAAAACGCATCATCGCCGAGACCGGCGCCGGCATGCACGGTGTGGCCACTGCCACCGTCGCCGCGCGTTTCGGCCTGCAATGCGTGATCTACATGGGCACCACCGACATCGAGCGCCAGCAGGCCAACGTATTTCGCATGAAGCTGCTGGGCGCTGAAGTGATCCCGGTGGTCGCCGGCACCGGCACCCTGAAAGACGCGATGAACGAAGCCCTGCGTGACTGGGTCACCAACGTCGACAGCACCTTCTACCTGATCGGCACCGTGGCCGGTCCGCACCCGTACCCAGCCATGGTTCGCGACTTCCAGGCCGTGATCGGCAAGGAAACCCGTACCCAGCTGCAAGCCCAGGAAGGCCGTCTGCCCGACAGCCTGGTGGCGTGCATCGGCGGCGGTTCCAATGCCATGGGCCTGTTCCACCCGTTCCTGGATGACACCAGCGTCGAAATCATCGGCGTTGAAGCGGCCGGCTACGGCATCGAGACCGGCAAACACGCGGCCAGCCTCAACGGCGGCGTACCGGGCGTACTGCACGGCAACCGTACCTTCCTGTTGCAGGACGACGATGGCCAGATCATCGACGCCCACTCGATTTCCGCCGGCCTCGACTACCCGGGCATCGGCCCTGAACACGCCTGGCTGCATGACATCGGCCGCGTCCAGTACACCTCGGTGACCGACGACGAAGCCCTCGACGCCTTTCACAAATGCTGCCGCCTGGAAGGGATTATTCCTGCACTGGAAAGCGCCCACGCCTTGGCCGAAGTGTTCAAACGCGCACCGACCCTGCCGAAAGATCACCTGATGGTGGTCAACCTGTCCGGCCGTGGCGACAAAGACATGCAAACCGTGATGCACCACATGGAACAGTCCAAGCAGGAGAAACACTAAATGAGCCGCCTGCAAACACGTTTTGCGCAACTGAAAGAACAAAACCGCGCCGCCCTGGTGACCTTCGTCACCGCTGGCGACCCGGGCTATGACACCTCGCTGGCGATCCTCAAAGGGTTACCGGCGGCCGGCGCCGATGTGATCGAGCTGGGCATGCCGTTCACTGACCCGATGGCTGACGGCCCGGCCATTCAACTGGCGAACATCCGCGCGCTGACCGCCAAGCAGAACCTCACGAAAACCCTGCAAATGGTTCGCGAGTTCCGCGAGGGCAACAGCGACACGCCGCTGGTGCTGATGGGCTACTTCAACCCGATCCACATGTACGGCGTGCCACGCTTCATCAGCGATGCGAAAGAAGCCGGCGTCGACGGTCTGATCGTGGTCGACATGCCGCCGGAACATAACGGCGAGCTGTGCGACCCGGCCCAGGCTGCCGGTATCGACTTTATCCGCCTGACCACGCCGACCACCGACGACGTGCGCCTGCCGACCGTGCTCAACGGCAGCTCAGGGTTTGTGTACTACGTCTCGGTGGCCGGTGTGACCGGCGCAGGCGCCGCGACCCTGGAACACGTCGAAGAAGCCGTGACCCGTCTGCGTCGGCATACCGACCTGCCGATCAGCATCGGTTTCGGCATCCGCACCCCGGAGCAGGCCGCTGCAATCGCCCGCCTGGCAGACGGTGTGGTGGTGGGGTCGGCACTGATCGACCACATCGCCAACGCCAGCAATGATCAACAGGCCATCGACGGTGTATTGACCCTGTGCTCTGCGCTGTCGGAAGGTGTACGCAACGCCCGTAAGTAAGCGGCTCGTAAGCGGTAGGTAAAGTTCCTGATACAGAGGAATCATGCTGGCAAATCAGTACCTAAGCTAACAAGACCAAGGGATTTCGAACGTGGTTCGAGATCCCTTTTTTGTTCGTGCAGTACTGAGGAAACAGCCCCATGAAAATTCCCAAACGTTTGATTGCAGGTGTAGGCGTGCTGGTGCTTGGCGCCAGCGCCCTGGTCCAAGCTGCGCCCTATGATCAGGGTGGCGGACCTGACCGTGGTGGCCCACAGGGCCAGCACGATCAACGTGGCGATGACCATCGCGGGCCGCAGGACAACCACCGTGGCGGGCCTCCTCAGGACTTTGGTCCTGTGAGACAGGTCATCCGCGACAACCATGGCGACTTCCGCCGTGGCGCGCCGCCGCCTCCCGGCATCCACCTGGTGCGCGGCCAGCGCCTGCCGCCAAACTACTATGGTGAGCGTCTGGACCCACGGGCGCTGGGCCATCTGCCGCAATACCCTGGTTATGAATGGCGCCGTTCGGGTGGGGACATCGTATTGATCGCCGTTGGCACCAGCATCGTCTATCAGATTCTGGATGGCGCGCTGTACTAGAGCCGCACTGCTTTTGTGGTGAGGGAGCTTGCTGTGGCTAGGGAGTTGGTGTGGCTGGGGAGCTGGTGTGGCGAGGGAGCTTACTCCCGCTGGGCTGCGCAGCGGCCCCAAAATCCTGGGAGCGCTGCGCACTCCAGCGGGAGCAAGCTCCCTCGCCACACCAGCTCCCTCGCCACAGCAAGCTCCCTCGCCGCAGCAGTCGCCTAAATCTCGATACGCTCGACCTTGCCGACCAGCAAGATGTAGGACAACGCCCCCAACAACGCCAGCACCGCGATGTACGTAATCGCCGGCGCAAACGAATCCCCGGTCGCCAGAAAGCCAATCACGATCGGCGTGGTAATCGCCGACAGATTGCCGATGAAGTTGAACACCCCTCCGGTCAGCCCCAGCAGCCTTGCCGGCGCCAGGGTCGACACCAGCGACCAGGTGATCGACGCCAGGCCATTGCCGAAAAACGCCACCGCCAGAAACGCAATCACCCACGCCGTGGAATCAACAAAGTTGGCGCCGATGATCGCCGTGGAAATCAACAGCCCGCCAATGATCGGCAACTTGCGCGCAAACCCCACGGACGCTCCCCGGCGAATCAGCCAATCGGAAAACAGCCCCGAACACAGCACCCCGACAAACGCCGCCAGAAACGGCAGCGACGCCAGCAGGCCGGACTTGATGAAGTCCATGCCGCGATATTTCACCAGGTAGGTCGGAAACCACGTCAGGAAAAACCACAACGTGGAATTCAGGCAGAACTGCCCCAGGTAGATCCCCCACAGTTTGCGCTTGCTCAACACGATGCCGAGGTCGACCCAGCTGAACGGCGCCTTGGCCGCCTGCGCCTGGATGTCCACCAACCCGCCGCCTTCGCGGATCAGCTCGATTTCCGCCGCATTCGCGCCTTTGAAATCCCGTGGCTCGCGGTACACCGCGTACCAGATCAACGCCCACACAATACCCACGCCGCCGGTGGCGACAAACACCATGTGCCAGCCAAAGGTGTGTTGCAGCCAGGCCAACACCGGCGTGAGAAACGCCAGCCCGACAAATTGCCCGGAGGTATAAACGCCGATCGCCGTGGCCCGTTCACGCTCGGGGAACCAGGTGGTGACCACGCGGCTGTTGATCGGGTAGGCCGGGGCCTCCAGGGCGCCCACCGCCATGCGCAATACGAACAGCGCGATGAAGCTGGCGGCGAAACCGAGCATCACCGTGGCCACCGACCACAGCAGCAGGGCGACGCTGTAGAGAATGCGCGGCGGCACCCGGTCCACCAGCCAGCCGCCGGGAATCTGCATGGCCGCGTAGGTCCAGCCGAACGCGGAGAAGATCAACCCGACATGCACCGGGTCGATCCCCAGCTCGCTGGTCAGGGCCGGAGCGGCAATCGACAGGTTGCTGCGGTCCAGGTAGTTGATCACCACGGTGACGAACAGCAGCACCATGATGAAGAAACGCTTTCGGCTGGGCGTGACTAAAGAAGCCTGCCCGGTGAAGGACTCGGATTGCATGGGGGTTGCCTCTTCTTATGGTTATTGAGGACAGGTCTTACTGAAGAAACCGAATCAAATGTGGGAGCGGGCTTGCTCGCGAAAGCGGTCTACCAGCAGCGGAGGTGTTGACTGACACTCCGCCTTCGCGAGCAAGCCCGCTCCCACATTGACCGGGTTTTCACCTCAAATTCGCGGTGTTTACCACTCCGCGAAGCTGCCATCGGCATGCCGCCAGATCGGATTGCGCCAGCGATGCCCGATGGCCGCGCGTTCGATCACGTATTCCTCGTTGATCTCGATGCCCAGGCCTGGCCCGTTGGGGATTTTCACAAAGCCCTGGTCGTAGTCGAAAACACCCGGATCGCGCACGTAATCCAGCAGGTCATTGCTCTCGTTGTAGTGAATGCCCAGGCTCTGTTCCTGGATGAACGCGTTGTAGCAAACCGCATCCAGCTGCAGGCACGCTGCCAGGGCAATCGGGCCGAGCGGGCAGTGCAGGGCAAGGGCCACGTCGTAGGCTTCGGCCATGTTGGCAATCTTGCGGGTTTCGGTGATACCGCCGGCGTGGGAAGCATCCGGCTGGATGATGTCGACGTAGCCTTCGCTGAGCACGCGCTTGAAGTCCCAGCGCGAGAACAGGCGCTCGCCGAGGGCAATCGGGGTGCTGGTGAGCGGCGCCAGCTCTTTCAGCGCTTCGTAGTTTTCGCTGAGCACCGGCTCTTCGATAAACATCAGTTTGTAGGGGTCGAGTTCCTTCATCAGCACCTTGGCCATGGGTTTGTGCACCCGGCCATGGAAGTCGACGCCGATGCCGACGTTCGGACCGACCGCATCCCGCACGGCGGCGACGTTGGCCAGGGCCTGGTCGACTTTTTCGAAGCTGTCGAGAAATTGCAGCTCTTCGGTGCCGTTCATTTTCACCGCAGTAAAACCACGGGCCACGGCTTCCTTGGCGGCGCGGGCAGTGTCGGCCGGGCGGTCGCCACCAATCCATGAATACACGCGGATCTTGTCGCGCACCTGGCCACCCAGCAGGTCGCTGACCGACACGCCGAGGGCCTTGCCCTTGATGTCCCACAGCGCCTGGTCGATACCGGCGAGAGCGCTCATATGGATCGCGCCGCCACGGTAGAAACCGCCGCGATAGAGCACGGTCCAGATGTCCTCGATATTGCGTGGGTCCTTGCCGATCAAGTAGTCGGACAATTCCTCGACGGCGGCAGCCACGGTATGGGCGCGGCCCTCGACAACGGGCTCGCCCCAACCGGTCACGCCCTGGTCGGTTTCAACCTTGAGGAAGCACCAGCGCGGCGGGACGATGAAGGTGGTCAGTTTGGTGATTTTCATCTTCTTATCTCTCTTGTAGATGGAGAACGCTGATCAGCCCAAGGCATGCCAGGCCGCGACGTAGGCCTGGGCGTTGCTCGCCACTTGGGCGACGCTCATGCCCGGCTTGAATAACCCGGAGCCCAGGCCGAAGCCTTTGACGCCCGCGTCGAAAAATACCTGCATGTTGTCCGGAGTGATGCCGCCCACCGGCAGCAGCACCGTGCCGGCGGGCAGTACCGCGAGCCAGGCCTTGACCACCGCCGGGCCCATTTGCTCGGCCGGGAACAGCTTCAGCACGTCGGCGCCTTCGGCCAGCGCGGCAAACGCTTCGGTGGGCGTGGCTACACCCGGCGACAGATACAGGCCCGCGGCCTTGGCGGCTCGCAGCACCTTGGCATCGCTATGGGGCATGACGATCACCTGGCCGCCGGCGGCTTTGACTTGATCGACCTGTTCCGGGGTCAGCACGGTGCCGGCGCCGATCAGGCAATCGGCGGGCAGGCTGTCCCGCAGGATGCGGATGCTGGAATAAGGATCCGGCGAGTTCAGCGGCACTTCGATCACCCTGAAGCCCGCCGTGTACAACACCTCGCCGATCGCCAGCGCCTCCTCCGGTCGCAGGCCGCGCAGGATCGCGATCAAACCGTTGTGTGTCAGTGCTTGCTTGAGCATGTCGAGCCTCTCGTCAGGTTGCAGGCAGCAGCCCCGCCGCCATGGCCAGCTGCCAAAGACCACGCTCGGTAGCCTCCTGTGCCAGGGTCACGCGGGGGAAGCCACAGAGTTGGAGTGCACGCTGGTAGCGGGTGCAGAGTTGGGTAGCGCCCACCAGAACGATGTCGCGCTGCTGGGCGGGCTGGCGGGTGCGCAGGCCCATGAGTTCGTGGCCGATCATCAGGCCGGACAAATAGTCGGGCTGCTCCTCGGGCGCCAGTTCACCGGTCAATCCCAGGGTGCGGGCGCTGAACAAGTTCGACAGCAGCCCGGCCCGGCCGTCCACCGACAGCGCCACCTGCACGCCGCGATCAAAAGCGGCCGCCTGGAACGCTTCGGAAGGGCGCTGGGTGCGCCCCAAAATACTGTGTTGGCTGAGCACGGCGAACAGCTCGCCGGTCATGAAAGTGTCGAAGTGGGTGATGCAGCCTTCCACCACGTCGACCCACTTGGAATGGCTGCCCGGCAGCCCGATCAGTACGTCGCTCCCGGTAGTGGCGGACACGCTTTGCAGCACGCCAAGCACCTGAGTTTCTTCGCCGCGCATCACATTGGGCAACGCGCCGCGTTGAATCACGCCGGGCACGATGTGCACCGCTGCGCCCCGCAGGCTGCGCACCACATGCAGCGCCTGGCCGAGGGTAGAAACGTCGGCCGGGGTGTCGCGGTAAGCCGCTTCGCTCCAGCCCTGGGCGCTGCCGACCATGCCGCAAGCGATAACGGGAAGGTCGGGCTGGGTGTCTAGCCAGTCACCGCAGGCTGCGTCGAATGCCAGCTCGAACCCGTTGCTGCAGCGAACACCGGCTATTTCCCGGGCTTCAGTGGGCAGGTGCATGATCCCCGACGCCAAGGTGCGCCGTTCGATCACGACGCCTGCCGGGCCGAGCTTGTAAGCACGAAGGGAACTGGTTCCCCAATCGAGCGCGATCAATTGCGCCTGCATCGCTTCACCTGAGTGTTCTGAGCGGATGAGGCGAATATAAACCCAAGACCGGCAAAGTCTCAATATATAAATATCAGTCCCATATATAGGGAAATTAAAGGCTTAAAATATTGACAGATCCAGCGTGCGCATCGCCCCCATCCAGATCGCGTGTTCGGTGTGGTCCTTGAGGTCATCACCGGTGGTCGGGTGCAGGAACACCACCAAGCCGTTGCGGTTGAGGGCCAGCCAAGGCAGCACGACGCCGATGTATTCAGGTTCGAATGCCAGCTGGCAGCTCCAGTCCGGGTGCGGGCCCACCGGGCGTTCATGCACGCGGCCCATGCGCAGCGGAAACAATTGCGCGGCGTCTTCGCACAGTTTGCGCGCCTGGTCGATGGTGTTGGCGTCGAAATAGATATGGGCGTGGTAGCCCTTGATACGTTGCATGACAAGCTCCGGGCTCATTGATCGGCAAATCCTAGACCGCAATGGACGGCAGGGCCAGACCGGTCAGCGATTGTGCGCTGCTGGCCTGTTCGGTCATCAGCCAGTCGACGAAACGCTCGATCAACTGGCTGCGGCGTTTGCGCTGGGGCAGCACCACGTAATAGCCGAAGCGCGAGATCACCGTGTCGCCAATCGGCCGGCACAGCCATTTTTGCTCCAGCAGGTTATCCACAAGGTGGCGCCAGCCGATGGCCACGCCCTGGCCCGCGATCGCGGCCTGGATCAACAGGGTGTAATTGTCGAAACGCAGTTGGCCCGGGGTGGGCGCGGTGGTGAGGCCCAGTTCGCGAAACACCCCGCTCCAGTCGAACCACTGGTTGTTGTTTTGCTGGCGCAGGTGCAGCAAGGGGAACTCCAGCAGGCTCTGCACCGACAGTGGCGCGACTCGGTCCTGGAGTAGCTGCGGGCTGCACACCGGGAACACTTCCTCGTTGAACAGCCACAGGCTGTCGCCCTGTTTGAAGCGGCCGTCACCGAACAGCACCGCTACGTCGATATCGCTGCGCAACGTGGCGTGGTTACGCTCGCTGGTGACCAGGCTCACGTCCACCTGCGGGTTGGCTTCATGGAAACGATGCAGGCGTGGCATCAGCCAATACGCGGCGAAGGCAAAGTCGGTCGCCACCTGCAGGACTTCATGCTGGTCCTGCTCGGCAATCGCGCTCAGGCCCTGGTTGATGCTCTGCAAACCGGCCTGTACCTGCTCGAATAACAAGGCGCCCGCGTCGGTCAGCTCGATGCCACGGTAGATGCGATCAAACAGGCGCACCTTCAGCTGTTCTTCCAGGCGCTTGATCTGCTGGCTGATGGCCGGCTGGGTGGTGCCCAACTCCATCGCCGCTGCCGTAAAGCTGCGTTGGCGCGCTGCGGATTCAAAGGCACGCAGCAAGTCGAGTGACAGGTGACCGAGGGATTCATACATAAGCTGGGCTTATCCTAGACATTGCTTCTCATGGGCTTTACCACGATTTCCATGGCCTGCATGCTCATTCGCATAAACATCGAATATGGAATGCCGCGAAACCATGAAGCGCAAGAACATTCTTTTTATCATGGCCGATCAAATGGCCGCGCCGATGCTTCCGTTCTACGGTCCTTCGCCTATCAAACTGCCGAACCTGAGCCGTCTCGCCGCCGAGGGTGTGGTGTTCGATGCCGCCTATTGCAACAGCCCGCTGTGTGCTCCGTCGCGCTTTACCCTGGTGAGTGGCCAGTTGCCGAGCAAGATCGGCGCCTACGACAACGCGGCCGATTTCCCCGCCGACGTGCCGACCTATGCCCACTACCTGCGCCGCCTCGGCTACCGCACCGCGCTGTCGGGCAAGATGCATTTTTGCGGCCCCGACCAGCTCCACGGCTATGAAGAACGCCTGACCAGTGACATCTACCCGGCCGACTATGGCTGGGCCGTGAACTGGGATGAGCCGGACGTGCGCCCCTCCTGGTACCACAACATGGCGTCGGTGCTGCAGGCCGGGCCGTGCGTGCGCACCAACCAGCTGGATTTCGACGAAGAGGTGGTGTTCAAGGCCCAGCAGTACCTGTTCGACCATATCCGCGAGGACGGCGACCAGCCGTTCTGCCTGACCGTGTCGATGACGCACCCACACGACCCGTACACCATTCCCAAGCCGTTCTGGGACCTGTACGACGACAACGACATCCCGTTGCCTGCAACACCGCCACAGGCTGACCTCGACCCTCACTCCCAGCGCCTGCTCAAGGTCTATGACCTGTGGGACAAGCCGCTGCCGCTGAACAAGATCCGCGATGCGCGCCGCGCCTACTTCGGCGCGTGCAGCTACATCGACAGCAACGTCGGCAAGCTGCTGCAAACCCTGGAAGACACGGGCCTGGCCGATGACACCATCATCATCTTCTCCGGTGACCACGGCGACATGCTCGGCGAACGCGGGCTCTGGTACAAAATGCACTGGTTTGAAATGGCCGCCCGGGTGCCGCTGCTGATCAGCGCGCCGGGGCAGTTTGCGGCGGGCCGCGTGACGGCTGCCGTGTCCACCGCCGACCTGCTGCCGACCCTGGTGGAACTGGCCGGCGGCCAACTCGACGCCAACCTGCCACTGGACGGCCGCTCGCTGGTTTCGCACTTGCAAGGGCAGGGCGGGCACGACGAAGTGTTCGGCGAATACATGGCCGAAGGCACCATCAGCCCGCTGATGATGATTCGCCGTGGCGCCTACAAGTTCATCTACAGCGAGGACGATCCTTGCCTATTGTTCGATGTGCACAACGACCCGCACGAGCGGGAGGACCTCAGCCAGTCACCGGAACACCGGCCACTGTTCGAGGCGTTTTTGCATGAAGCGCGGGCCAAATGGGACATCCCGGCGATCCACCAGCAGGTGCTCGCCAGCCAACGCCGTCGCCGCCTGGTGTTCGAGGCGCTGACCCAGGGCAAGCTGAAGAGCTGGGACCACCAGCCACTGGTAGACGCCAGTCAGCAATACATGCGCAACCACATCGACCTCGACGATCTGGAGCGCAAGGCACGTTTTCCACAACCCTGCCAAAACCAATAAAACTGAGGGGAAGGCCATGCAAAAGTTATCCACCGTGTTGAGCGTTGCGCTGCTGGCATTGAGCAGTGCCGGCGTCTACGCGGACACCAGCTGCGACACCGTGAAGATGGCCGATCCGGGCTGGAGCGATATCGCCGCCACCAATGCCATTACCGGTTTCCTGTTGAACGGCATGGGCTACAAGGCCAAGGTCGACACCCTTGCGGTGCCGATCACCTTTGGCGGGCTCAAGGACGGCCAGGTGGACGTGTTCCTGGGTAACTGGATGCCGGCGCAGCAGGGCTTCTACGACAAGTTCGTGGCCAATGGCGATGTGGTGCAACTGGCGAAGAACCTCGACGGCACCGAGTTCACCCTGGCCGTGCCGGACTATGTCTGGGACGCCGGGGTGCATGACTTTGCCGACCTGAACAAGTTTGCCGACAAGTTCGACAAGAAGATCTACGGCATCGGTTCGGGTGCGCCGGCGAATCTCTCGTTGCAGGAAATCATCAAGAAGAACGACTTTGACCTGGGCCAGTGGAAGCTGATCGAGTCCAGTGAACAGGCGATGCTGGCCGAAGTGTCCCGGGCGGTGAAGAAGCAGAAGTTCGTGACCTTCCTCGGCTGGACGCCGCACCCGATGAACGTGCAGTTGAAGATGCATTACCTCAAGGGTGGGGAGAAGTACTTTGGTGACACCGGCAGCGTGTATACGTTGACCCGCAAGGGCTATGCACAGGCGTGCCCGAATGTGGGGAAATTGCTGACCAACCTGAGTTTCACCCAGGAGATGGAGAACGCCATCATGGCTGAGGTGGTGAACAAGAAGGTCAGTAATGCGGACGCGGCGAAGGCGTGGATCAAGGCGAATCCGGCGGTGCTGGACAAGTGGCTGGACGGGGTTAAAACCGTGGACGGCCAGGATGCACTGGCCGCTGTAAAAGCCAAACTCTGATGCACTGATCGTTCCCACGCTCTGCGTGGGAACGCATCCGGTGACGCTGCGCGTCACGACTCAAGAGCGGACGCAGAGCGTCCAGGACGGCATTCCCACGCAGAGCGTGGGAACGATCATCATGAGCCTGATACTCTGATTCAAACCTCTTCAACCGAGTTTCCAATGCCCTGGCCCAACCGCCATACACTCTTCCCCTTCCTCAGCTGGCTCCCGCGCCAAACCCGCGCCAGCGTCGGAAGGGACGCGGTCGTCGGCCTGAGCGGTGCAGTCCTGGCATTACCCCAGTCCATTGCCTACGCGCTGATCGCCGGTCTCCCACCGGAGTATGGCCTGTACGCCGCGATCATCCCGGTATTGATCGCCTGCTTGTGGGGCTCTTCCTGGCACCTGATCTGCGGCCCCACGGCAGCCATCTCTATAGTGCTCTACGCCAGCGTCAGCCCGTTGGCCGTGCCCGGCTCCCAGGACTACATCACACTCATCCTGTTGCTGACATTCCTGGCCGGCGTCTTCCAATGGCTGTTGGGCATGCTGCGCTTCGGCGCCCTGGTGAATTTCGTCTCGCATTCAGTGGTGCTCGGCTTCACCCTCGGCGCTGCGGTGGTGATCGCCCTGGGCCAACTGCCCAACCTGCTGGGGCTGGACCTGCCCAGCCAGGCCACGGCGATCAACAGTCTGCTGGCGCTGATCAACCATGCCGGGGAGTGGAATCGTCCTTCACTGGTGCTCGGGCTCGGCACCTTGCTGGTGGGGGTGCTGCTGAAACTCTGGGTACCGCGCTGGCCAACCCTGTTGATCGCGCTGGCCCTGGGCAGCCTCATCCCGTGGCTGTGGCCGACGATGTTCGGGGAGGTGGCGCGGGTCAGTTCATTTGTCGGCAAGCTGCCACCGTTCAGCCCACTGCCGATGGACCTGGACATGGTCCTGCGCCTGCTGCCGAGTGCCGTGGCGGTGGGCATGCTGGGGCTGGTGACCAGCCTGTCGATTGCGCGCTCACTGTCGGCCCGCTCCCAACAATTGCTCGATGCAAATCAGGAAGTGCGCGCCCAGGGTTTATCCAACATCGTCGGTGGATTTTTCTCGGGGTACTTGTCGGCGGGTTCCTTCACACGGTCGGGCCTGAGTTATGAGGCAGGCGCCTGTTCGCCGCTGGCGGGAGTGTTTTCCGCGTTGTGGGTGGCGTTGTTCGCGCTGTTCGGTGCGGCATTGATCGCGCATATCCCGATCCCGAGCATGGCCGCCAGCATCCTGCTGATTTGCTGGGGGTTGGTCGACCATCGCGGTATTCGGGCGCTGTTCCGGGTCAGCCGCGCAGAGTTCGTGGTGATGAGCCTGACCTGCATCGCCACGCTGTTGCTGGAGTTGCAAACGGCCATTTACGCCGGGGTGCTGGCGTCGCTGTTTTTCTACCTTAAGCGCACCTCACAGCCGCGGGTCCAGCAATGGCGTGACGGAGAGGACGATGTGCTGCGGGTCGGCGGGTCGATCTTTTTCGGCGCCAGCCATTACCTGCAGGTGCGGCTGCAAAGCCTGCACGGCCAGCGGGTGGTGATCGAGGCGCAGCAGATCAACTTTATCGACTATTCCGGGGTGGAGATGCTGCACCAGGAAGCGCGCCGATTGAATGGAGTGGGGCGCAGCCTGGCGTTGCGCAAGGCCCGGCCACAGGTGGTGGAAGAGTTGAGGAAACTGGAAGGGGCCGACCAATGCCCCATCCATTTCGAAGACTGAATGCGGTTAAAACTGTGGGAGCGGGCTTGCTCGCGAATGCGGTGTGACAGTCGCCGTATGTATCGACTGATCCACCGCATTCGCGAGCAAGCCCGCTCCCACATTTGGATTGCGTCAGGCCAGTTGGCTACGCAATTCAGCCAGCACCGGCGCGGAGTCCGGTCGAACGCCGCGCCACAGGAAGAACGCTTCCGCGGCCTGTTCCACCAGCATCCCCAGGCCATCCATTGCCACAGCCGCGCCCTGCTCACTGGCCCAGCGGCAGAAAGCCGTAGGCTCTTTGCCGTACATCATGTCGTAGCAAAAAGTCTTTCCGGGTTCGATCAGGCTGCCGGCAATCGGCGGTACATCGCCTGACAGGCTGGCGGACGTGGCATTGATGATCAGGTCCACCGGTTCACGCAGCCAGTCGAAACCGCTGGCGGACACCGGGCCGAGGTCGTCGAACAGCTCGGCGAGCAATTCGGCTTTTTCCACGGTGCGATTGGCAATGATCAGCGAAGCCGGCTGCTCAGCCAGCAATGGCTCCAACGCGCCGCGCACCGCACCACCGGCGCCCAGCAGCAGGATGCGTTTGCCTTGCAGGCTGAACCCGGCATTCACCGTCAAATCCCGCACCAGGCCGGCGCCGTCGGTGTTGTCTCCCAACAGGCTGCCATCGCCGAGCTTGCTCAGGGTATTCACCGCGCCGGCCCGTTGGGCGCGTTCGGTCAGGGTATTGGCCAGGCGATAGGCCTCTTCCTTGAACGGTACGGTGACGTTGGCGCCACGGCCTTGTGCGAAAAATGCTTTTGCACAGCCGGTGAAATCCTCCAACGGCGCGAGCAAGGTGCTGTAGTCCAGTTGCTCGCCGGTCTGTTCGGCGAACAGACGGTGAATCAGCGGCGACTTGCTGTGGCCGATGGGGTTGCCGAAGACGACATAACGATCCATCAGACCGCCGCCTTGGGCAGCACACCCAGCCAGTCGCGGTCTTGCAGGAAGTAGTCGGTTAGGCGCGCTTCTTCGCTGTCGGGGGCGGCTTTCCAGTCATAGCTCCAGCGCACTTGTGGTGGCAGCGACATCAGGATCGACTCGGTACGCCCGCCCGATTGCAGGCCAAACAAAGTGCCACGGTCGTAGACCAGGTTGAACTCGACGTAGCGGCCACGGCGGAATTCCTGGAACTCGCGCTGCTGCTCGGTATAGGCCATGGCCTTGCGGCGCTGGACGATCGGCAGGTAGGCGTCGATGTAGGCGTCGCCGATGGCGCGCATGAAGGCGAAGCTGGTGTCGAAGTCCCACTCGTTCAAATCATCGAAGAACAAACCGCCGATGCCACGCGGTTCGTTGCGGTGCTTGATGTGGAAGTAGGTGTCGCACCAGGCCTTGTAGCGTGAATAAACGTCCGGGCCAAACGGCGCGCAGGCCTGTTCGGCGACGCGGTGCCAGTGGATGCAGTCTTCTTCGTTGCCGTAGTAGGGCGTCAGGTCGAAGCCGCCGCCAAACCACCACACCGGCTCTTCGCCTTCTTTTTCAGCGATGAAAAAACGCACATTGGCGTGGGAAGTCGGCACATGCGGGTTGTGCGGGTGGATCACCAGCGACACGCCGAGGGCTTCAAAACCGCGACCGGCCAATTCCGGGCGATGGGCACTGGCGGACGGTGGGAGGCCGCTGCCAAACACGTGGGAAAAGTTAACGCCGCCTTTCTCGATTACCGAACCGTTTTCGATCACACGGGTGCGACCGCCGCCGCCGGCAGGCCGGGTCCAGGCGTCTTCGATGAAGCGAGTGTCCGTCTCGAAGGTTTCCAGGGCGCTGCAAATGCGGTCTTGCAGGTCAAGCAGGTAGGCTTTGACAGCCTCGGTGCGGGTAGTCATGACATCACCTTGAATCGGGCAACGCTACACGAGGCCATTGGGCATCGGCGGCAAATGGGCGCACAGGATACCACTGCACCCACTGCTGCCACAGTTGACGAAGATCAAGCTTAGGAGTCCGATAGGGGGCTACGCGAAATGACTTAAGGAGAGTGCAGATGGCCAAACGTATCCAGTTCCGTGCCCATGGCGGCCCCGAAGTGCTTGAGTATGTGGACTACACCCCGGCAGAACCCGGCCCGCAGCAGGTTCGCGTGCAGAACAAGGCCATTGGCCTGAACTTCATCGACACCTATTTCCGCAGCGGCCTGTATGCACCACCGGCCTTGCCGTCGGGCCTGGGCGCGGAAGGTGCCGGCGTGGTTGATGCGGTGGGCAGCGAAGTCACTCAATTCAAGGTCGGCGATCGCGTGGCCTACGGCAGCGGCCCGCTGGGCGCCTACAGCGAATTGCATGTGTTGCCGGCTGCCAACCTGGTGCACCTGCCGGACGACATCAGCTTCGAACAGGCCGCCGGCGCGATGCTCAAGGGCCTGACGGTGCAGTACCTGTTGCGCCAGACCTATGAGTTGAAGGGCGGCGAAACCATTCTGTTCCACGCCGCTGCCGGTGGCGTCGGCTCCCTGGCTTGCCAATGGGCCAAGGCCTTGGGCGTGAAGCTGATCGGTACCGTGAGTTCGCCGGAAAAAGCGGCGCTGGCCAAATCCCTCGGCGCCTGGGAAACCATCGACTACAGCAAGGAAAATGTCGCACAACGCGTGCTGGAACTGACTGACGGCAAGAAGTGCCCAGTGGTGTACGACGGCGTAGGCAAGGACACCTGGCTCACATCCTTGGACAGCGTCGCGCCACGCGGGCTGGTGGTGAGTTTCGGTAATGCTTCGGGGGCGGTGGATGGGGTCAACCTGGGGATTCTGGCGGCCAAGGGCTCGCTGTATGTGACCCGGCCGACATTGGCGACCTATGCCAACAACCCGGAAAACCTGCAGGCGATGGCGGATGATCTGTTTTCGATGATCATCAGCGGGAAGCTGCAGATTGATATTAACCAACGGTTTTCGTTGGGGGATGCGGCGAAGGCGCAAATTGAGTTGTCGGCGCGGCGCACGACTGGGTCGACCATTCTGTTGCCTTAGGGCTTTAGTTCTCTGGGGCCTGTAAGGGCCGCATCGCGGGCAAGCCCGGCTCCCACTGGTTCTGCGGTGAACATAAATTTTGTGTTCGCTGCAGATCAGTGTGGGAGCCGGGCTTGCCCGCGATGGCCGCGACTCGGTCTTAAGACGGCCGCACAACCTCACCCGTCGCCAGATCCCGAATCAGACTCGGGTTCTTGCGCCCACCCAGATTCCCCCCCAATACCAGATCCACCTGCCCGCGGAAGTACTGCTCCACACGAATCCGCGTGCGCGCCGCCGGGCGGCCCTGCGGGTTGGCCGAGGTGGAAATCAGTGGCCCGACCAGCGAGCACAGATCCCGCACTTGCGGATGATCAGTCACCCGCAACGCCACCGTGTCATGCACCCCGGTAATCCACTCGGGCAGCAAGTCCTGATGGGGCACCAGCCACGTATTCGGACCAGGCCAGGTACTGGCCATGCGGTCCATCCACTCATCGGGAAAGTCTTCGAAGAGAAAATCGAACTGACGGATATTGTCGGCAATCAGGATCAGCCCCTTATCCACAGACCGGCCCTTGATCGCCAGCAACCGATCCACCGCTTCTTCGTTCCAAGGGTCACAGCCCAGGCCCCAGACCGCCTCGGTTGGATAGGCAATCACTGCGCCTGCGCGAATTTCTCGTGCGGCTTCTCGCACCCGCCACCTGTTGACCATTACTCACTCTCCGGACTAAAGCTCTGCGCAGTTTACCGATCTTCGTTACAAAACCTAGCCGCGCGCAAGCCAGCGCCCGCTTTCGCAGATCACCCGGCCTTCCAGTTCCAGCTCCGTCAGGCTGGCCAGCACCTCGGACAAGGCCCTGCCACTGGCAATCGCCAGGGCTTCACTGGTGTGGGGCGCCGCGTGCAACAGCGCCACCAGCGGATGATTGACCGCAATCGGCGCCGGGCGGGAGAGCGCCTGCCAGCCACGCAGGTTTTCGAGAATGTGCTCGATGGTTTCCACCAGCACCGCGCCATCGCGGATCAGTTGATGGCAGCCTTTGGCCCCGGGGTGATGGATGGAGCCGGGGATGGCGTATACCTCGCGCCCTTGCTCCGCCGCCAGCCGAGCGGTGATCAGCGAACCGCTGGCCATGCTGGCCTCCACCACCAGTACCCCAAGCGACAGGCCACTGATAATACGGTTGCGGCGCGGGAAGTTGCCGGCCTGGGGCGCGGCGTCCAACGGAAACTCGGAAACCACGGCGCTGCCTTGGGCAATCATCGCCTCGGCCAAGCGTCGATGGCGCTGTGGATAAAAATTTTCGAGCCCGGTGCCCAGCACGCCGATTGTATGTCCACCAACATCCAAAGCCGCCTGGTGAGCAGCACCGTCGATACCCAGGGCAAGGCCACTGGTGATGACAAAACCGGCACTCGCCAGGCTGCGGGAAAACGCGGCGGCGGTATCCATTCCTGGCCTGGAGGCGCGACGGCTGCCGACCATCGCCAGCTGCGGTTTCTCCAGAATCGCCGGGTTGCCGGCGACGAATAATAGCGGGGGTGCGTCATCCAATTCTGCAAGCAATGCCGGGTAGTCGGGTTGGTCCCACATCAGCAAATGCTGGGCCGGACGCTCCAACCAGACCAATGCCGCACTGGCACCATCACGTACTTCCTCGCAACGCCGGGCATCGGCGCTGGCCACCTTGAGCCCCAGGGAGCGCCAGGCACTGGCCGGTGCGCTGATGGCTTTTGACGCAGAACCAAAGGCCTCGATAAGTTTTTTAAAGCCCTTGGGACCCAGTTCCGGCAGCCTGTGCAAGCGTAGTCGGGCTTCCAGTTCTGCCGGGGAAATTTCACGGTCATTCGTCGGTAACATATGATCGTCCTTGATCGGAACAAGCTGTGGATAACTCTGTTGGTAACTTATTTAGCAACCTAATTATTGTCTTCGTTCAGGCGCCTCAAAACGGTCCATTACCGCCAGCGAACGCGACGCGCTGAGCACCAGGCCGTAGCTGAGCTTTTCGTAGGTGCGGAACACCAATAGCGTCCCGGCCGGCTCGTCGGGCATCTTCACCGGAGCACCGGTTACTCGGTCCCGAACGGTTTCCCCGGTTTTCACCACGGCCAGCAAATGGCCTTCCGTCAGGCCGTCACGACGGCCCTTGTTCAGCGTCACCGCGTCCAGCACGCCGATCTGCGTCACGCCCCGTGGCACGTCGATGATGTGCCCGGCAGTGGCGCGAGCAGGCATCTGAATCACCAGGCTGGCCAGGTCGGTGGGCGCTTGCTGGCTGAGCAAACGATCCCCGGGACGCACCTCCTGGGTGACGCGCCGCACACCCAACGTGCTGACATCGCCCGCCGTCACAAAACGTGCGGTGCCAATGTCGTCGACGTTGATACCCAGCAATTCCTGGCTTTGCGGGTCGGTATAGGCCTTGCCGCGACGGAAGATCCCGTAGCTTTCGACTGCAGGGTCCAGGGCACCTCGCGCATAAATACGCTCGCCATCGGCGCCCAATACTCGTCCGGCATCTGCTGCAACAATATAGGGAGCGTGCTCCAGTTCCTGGGGGGTATCGAGAATGCGGTTGTGCAGTAAAAAGCGCTGGATGGCCTGCTGCGTATGAAGCGGCAACGGTTGGCCAGCCTGTGGATAGCTCTCGGGAACCTGGGCAATAACGGCCTGGGCCCACAGCAGCAAGACGAGTAGCGATTTCCTCATGGGGTGAATCTCCTTTATTATGTGCATTCGCGTGAAACGCCTTGGCCTTCGCGGCTTTCGGACGTTTTCCCACGGCACTTATTCCGGCACATCAAGGGTCCATCCCCGGCGCCGACTTGCCTTTACCTCACATGTGCAGCAATTACGCTTATGGCTATTTTGAACATCCTCGAATTTCCGGACTCACGCCTGCGCACCATCGCCAAGCCAGTGGCCGTAGTGGACGCCAAGGTTCGTCAGTTGGTCGATGACATGTTTGAAACAATGTATGAAGCCCCGGGTATCGGCCTCGCCGCGACCCAGGTCGACGTGCATCAGCGCGTCGTGGTCATGGACCTGTCCGAAGACCGCAGCGAGCCCCTGGTGTTTATCAACCCTGAGTTCGAAACCCTGACCGACGAGATGGGCCAGTACCAGGAAGGCTGCCTGTCGGTGCCCGACTTCTACGAGAACGTCGACCGTCCCCAGCGCGTCAAGATCAAGGCCCTGGACCGTGATGGCAAGCCGTTCGAGATGATTGCCGAAGGCCTGCTGGCGGTGTGCATCCAACACGAGTGCGACCACCTCAACGGCAAGCTGTTTGTCGATTACCTGTCCACGCTTAAACGCGACCGGATCAAGAAGAAGCTGGAAAAGAAGCATCGCCAGCAAGCTTGATTCCCTTCTTTCAAAGGCTTGCTCCGGCAAGCCTTTTTCTTTTGTGAGACGTTTCCCATGACCGAGCCACTGCGCATCGTTTTTGCCGGCACCCCCGAATTCGCCGCCGAACACCTCAAGGCCCTGCTCGCCAGCCCTTATGAAATCGTGGCGGTCTACACCCAGCCCGATCGCCCGGCCGGTCGTGGGCAAAAACTGATGCCCAGCCCGGTCAAGCAGCTGGCACTGGAAAACAACATTGTGGTGCTGCAGCCGCCGACCCTGCGCAACGCCGATGCCCAGGCCGAACTGGCTGCGCTGAAGCCAGACCTGCTGGTGGTGGTGGCCTACGGCTTGATCCTGCCCCAGGCTGTGCTGGATATCCCGCGCCTGGGCTGCATCAACAGCCACGCCTCGCTGCTGCCTCGCTGGCGTGGCGCGGCACCGATCCAGCGTGCCGTCGAAGCCGGTGATGCGCAAAGCGGGGTGACCGTGATGCGCATGGAAGCAGGCCTGGACACCGGGCCGATGCTGCTGAAAGTCACCACCCCGATCACCGGGCAAGACACCGGCGGCAGCCTGCATGATCGCCTCGCCGAAATGGGCCCGCCGGCTGTCGTCCAGGCCATCGCAGGCCTGGCTGCCGGCACTCTGCAAGGTGAAGTGCAGGACGACAGCCTCGCCACCTACGCCCACAAATTGAACAAGGATGAAGCCCGCATCGACTGGAGCCGCCCGGCCGTTGAGCTGGAGCGTCTGGTGCGTGCCTTCAACCCGTGGCCGATCTGCCACAGCACGCTCAATGGCGAGGCCTTGAAAGTACTGGCCGCCACCCTGGCCGAAGGCAAGGGCGCCCCCGGCGAGATCATCGGCGCCAGCAAGGACGGCCTGTTGGTAGCGTGCGGTGAACAGGCGCTGTGTCTGACCCGTCTGCAATTGCCCGGCGGCAAGGCGCTGAACTTCAGCGATTTGTTCAACAGCCGCCGTGAGAAATTTGCCGTTGGCATCGTCCTCGGCCAAGCGGTGGACGCGCAATGAACCCACGTCTGGCCGCCGCCAAGGCCCTGGCCGCCGTGCTCAACGGCAAGGCTTCCCTCAATAGTTCGTTGCCGACCCAACTGGATAAAGTCGAAGACCGCGATCGCGGCTTTACCCAGGACCTGGCCTTCGGTACCGCCCGCTGGCAGCCACGTTTATCGGCGCTGGCGGCCAAGCTGCTGCAAAAGCCGTTCAAGGCGGCGGACGCCGATGTCGAGGCGCTGCTGCTGGTGGGCCTGTATCAACTGCTCTACACCCGCGTGCCGGCCCACGCGGCCATCGGCGAAACCGTCGGTTGCGCCGACAAGCTGAAAAAGCCTTGGGCCAAGGCCCTGCTCAACGCCGTGCTGCGCCGCGCCCAGCGCGAAAGCGAAGCGCTGCTGGCCGAGCTGGAACATGACCCGGTGGTGCGCACCGCCCACCCGCGCTGGCTGCAAAAATCCCTGAAGGCGTTCTGGCCCGAGCAATGGGAAGCCATCTGCACGGCCAACAACGCGCACCCGCCGATGATCCTGCGGGTCAATCGCCGTCATCACACCCGCGACGCTTATCTCACGTTGCTTGGCGAAGCCGGTGTAGCGGCCACGGCCTGCGTCTACAGCCAGGACGGCATCGTTCTTACAGAACCGGGCGATGTACGTAACCTGCCCGGGTTCGCCGAAGGCTGGATCAGCGTGCAGGACGAAGCCGCTCAACTGGCCGCCGACCTGCTGGACCTGGCCCCGGGCCAACGCGTACTGGACGCCTGTTGCGCCCCCGGCGGCAAGACCTGCCACATCATGGAAGTGCAAGCGGACCTGGCCGGTGTCGTCGCCGTCGACCTGGAAGCCAAGCGCCTGGTGCGTGTGCGGGAAAACCTCGCCCGCCTGGGCCTCAGCGCCGAGCTGATCGCCGCCGACGGCCGCGACACCGCCACCTGGTGGGACGGCAAGCCGTTCCAGCGCATCCTGCTGGACGCACCGTGCTCCGCCACCGGCGTGATCCGCCGCCACCCGGACATAAAGCTGACCCGCCAACCCGACGACATCGCCGCCCTGGCCGTGCTGCAAGGCGAGTTGCTGGACGCGTTGTGGCCGACCCTCGAAGTAGGCGGCATCCTGCTGTACGCCACCTGCTCGACGCTGCCTACCGAAAACACTGAAGTCATCGAAGCCTTCCTTGCTCGCACCAGCGGCGCACGGGAACTGGACCTCGACATCCAGGCCGGGATCAAGCAGCCTCATGGCCGCCAGTTGCTGGCCCAGGAAGGCGGCCACGACGGGTTCTATTACGCCAAGCTGATCAAGATTGCCGCCGCTCGCGGCTGAATGGTTTTAAGGGAGTGACCGGATGAAAATCATCATCCTCGGCGCAGGGCAGGTTGGCGGTACGCTGGCCGAGCATTTGGCCAGCGAAGCCAACGACATCACCGTGGTCGACACCGACGCGGAGCGCCTGCGGGATTTGGGCGACCGTTTGGATATCCGTACCGTACAGGGCCGCGCCTCGTTTCCTACAGTGCTGCGCCAGGCCGGTGCCGACGATGCCGACATGCTGGTGGCGGTCACCAACAGTGACGAAACCAACATGGTCGCCTGCCAGGTCGCCCACACCCTGTTTCACACTCCGACCAAGATCGCCCGAGTGCGTGAGGCGGCCTACCTGACCCGCGCCGGACTGTTCGACAACGACGCGATCCCGGTCGATGTGCTGATCAGCCCGGAACAAGTGGTCACCCATTACATCAAGCGCCTGATCGAACACCCGGGCGCCTTGCAGGTGATCGACTTCGCCGAAGGCAAGGCACAGCTGGTGGCGGTCAAGGCCTACTACGGCGGGCCGTTGGTGGGCCAGCAACTGCGCCAGCTGCGCGAGCACATGCCCAACGTCGAGACGCGGGTGGCGGCGATCTTCCGTCGCGACCGGCCGATCCTGCCCCAGGGCGATACGGTGATCGAGGCTGACGACGAGGTGTTTTTCATCGCCGCCAAAGCGAACATTCGCGCGGTGATGAGCGAAATGCGCCGTCTGGATGAGACCTATAAACGCATCGTCATCGCCGGCGGCGGGCAGATCGGTGAGCGCTTGGCCGAGGCCATCGAAAGCCGCTACCAGGTGAAGATCATCGAGATGAATCCGGCACGCTGCCGGTATTTGTCCGACACCCTCGACAGCACCGTGGTCCTGCAGGGCAGCGCCTCGGATCGTGATCTGCTGCTGGAAGAAAACATCGCCGACGCCGATATCTTCCTGGCCCTGACCAACGATGACGAAGCCAACATCATGTCGTCGTTGCTGGCCAAGCGGCTGGGGGCGAAGAAGGTGATGACCATCATCAACAACCCGGCCTACGTCGACCTGATCCAGGGCGGCGATATCGACATCGCCATCAGCCCACAACTGGCGACCATCGGCACCTTGCTGGCCCACGTGCGGCGCGGCGATATCGTCAGTGTGCACTCGTTGCGCCGGGGTGCGGCGGAAGCCATCGAGGCGATTGCCCACGGTGATTCAAAATCGAGCAAGGTGATTGGCAAGGCGATCCGCGATATCGGCCTGCCGCCGGGCACCACCATCGGCGCAATCATTCGCGATGAAGAAGTGATCATCGCCCACGACGACACGGTGATCGCCACGGGCGACCACGTGATTCTGTTCCTTGTGGATAAAAAACATATCCGCGATGTGGAGAAGCTGTTCCACGTGGGCCTGAGCTTTTTCTGATCAAACGGAGTGACCGACATGCTCGAATCCCTGGAAAAAATGCTCGCCAAGGGTGTGGATAACTCACTGCTGCGGTTTGGTTTGGGCAAGGGTTATCTTGATCTGAAGGACAACGCCAAGGCGGCCGAGCATTTGCAGAAATGCGTCGAGTTCGACCCGAAGTATTCGGCGGCGTGGAAGCTGTTGGGCAAGGCGCAGCTGGGGCAGGGTGATAACGCTGCAGCGCGGTTAGCTTGGGAGAAGGGTATTGAAGCGGCCCTGGCACATGGCGACAAGCAGGCCGAAAAGGAAATGACCGTATTCCTGAAGAAACTCGACCGCCAAGCTTAAGCAGAACCCAATGTGGGAGCGGGCTTGCTCGCGAAGGCGTCGTGTCAGTCACCGAATTTGTGTCTGATACACCGCCTTCGCGAGCAAGCCCGCTCCCACATTTTGTTTTGTGCCAACCTTGAGTCAGCCGTACATCAATACCACCGCGCCTCACCCGGCGGGCGTTTCTTGAAGCGCTTCATGCTCCACATGTACTGGCTCGGGTAAGCCCCCACATAGCGCTCCACCACTTTGCTCATCGCCGCACACGAAGTGGCTGTATCGGTGCTGTACATGTCTTCCGGCGCCGCTTCCAGGATCACTTTGTAGCCCGAGCCATCCGGCAGCCGCAGGGCATGCAGGAACACCCCGACCGCCTTGTGCCCCGCCAGCATGTTCGGCACGAACTTGCTGGTCAGCGCCTGGGTGGCGAAGAACGGCACGAAGATCCCGGCCGATTCCGCCGGCTCCGGATCCGCAGGAATCCCCACCTGGCCGCCTTTGCGCACTTCCTTGATGACACTGAGGATGCCTTCCTTGGTGGACGCCGCCACGCGGTTACCCAGTTGCACCCGCTGTTTGCGCAGCAAGTCATCCACCGCCTTGAGCTTCGGCGGGCGGTAGAAAATGATCGGTTTGCACTGGCTGCAATAGAAGTGGTTCAACACTTCCCAGTTGCCCAGGTGGCTGGTGATGCCGACCACGCCTTTGCCCGAGGCCAGGGCTTCGTGCAGCACTTCCAGGCCTTCGACCTCGCGCACCAGGTCGATGGAACGCTGGGCCGGCCAGATCCAGGCGCAGGCGCTTTCGGTCAGGGACTTGCCGATGTCCATCAGGCTGCATCCAACGAGACGCTCGCGCTCGGCCGGATCCATGTCCGGGAAGCATTTGGACAGGTTGATCCGCACCGTCTCGCGGGAACGGTTGGGGGTTTTCCACATGATCCAGCCAATTGCCGAACCGACCGCTTGCACCGCGCGCCAGGGCAGCAGGGCAAACAACCGAAGAGCGCCTACCAGCAAGGCGCCTTTAAACTTTTCCACAGGTCACTCCTGATCGTGTGTGGTGCGCAAAACCGCCATTCTAACCGGCGTTGGCGAGGTCCGCGTAACGGTCGCAGTCCTGAGTGTGGTCCATGACCATGCCCGAGGCCTGCATGAACGCGTAGCAGATGGTCGGCCCGACGAAGGTGAAGCCGGCTTTTTTCAAGGCTTTGCTCATGGCCTCAGCCTCCGGCGTAATGGCCGGGACCTGGCTGCGGTCCTTGAAATGATTGACCTTGGGCACGCCGCCCACAAACGACCACAGAAACTCCACGGGGTCCTGCAGCGCCAGCCAGGCGGCGGCATTGCGCCGGGTGGCATTGAGTTTCAGGCGGTTACGCACGATGCCCGAATCGAGCATCAGCGCTTCGATCTCGGCATCGCTCAGTTGGGCCAGACGCTGCGCATCAAAGCCGAACAAGACCTTTCGATAATGCTCGCGTTTGCGTAAAACGGTGATCCAGGACAGGCCCGCCTGGAACCCTTCGAGCAAAAGCAACTCGAACAGTCCCTGCGCATCGCGCAGCGGCGTTCCCCACTCCTGATCGTGATAAGCCATGTACAGCGGATCTTCAGAACACCAAAAGCAGCGTGGCATAAGGCTCCAGGGGATGGTGGCGCGGCCGAATCGGGTATACTCCCGCTCTTTAAATCGCAGCCCAAGTAACAGGTGAATTTCGTGAGCCAGCCTACGCCAGCCGTGCGTACCTTCCAAGACTTGATCCTCGCCCTCCAGCAATACTGGGCCGAGCAAGGTTGTGTGGTACTTCAGCCCTACGATATGGAAGTAGGCGCCGGCACTTTCCACACCGCTACCTTCCTGCGGGCCATCGGCCCGGAAACCTGGAACGCCGCTTATGTGCAGCCCAGTCGTCGCCCGACTGATGGCCGCTACGGCGAAAACCCGAACCGCCTGCAGCACTACTACCAGTTCCAGGTGGTTCTGAAGCCAAACCCGGACAACTTCCAGGAGCTGTACCTGGGCTCGTTGAAACATGTCGGCCTGGACCCGCTGGTCCACGACATCCGTTTCGTCGAAGACAACTGGGAATCGCCAACCCTGGGCGCCTGGGGCCTGGGCTGGGAAGTCTGGCTCAACGGTATGGAAGTGACGCAGTTCACTTACTTCCAGCAAGCCGGCGGCATCGAGTGCTACCCGGTGACCGGCGAGATCACCTACGGTCTCGAGCGCCTGGCCATGTACCTGCAAGGCGTGGACTCGGTCTACGACCTGGTGTGGGCTGACGGCCCGTTCGGCAAGGTGACCTACGGCGACGTGTTCCACCAGAACGAAGTGGAGCAGTCGACCTACAACTTCGAGCACGCCAACGTCGAGAAGCTGTTCGAACTGTTCGACTTCTATGAAAGCGAAGCCAAGCGCCTGATCGAACTGGATCAGCCGTTGCCGTTGCCAAGCTATGAAATGGTTCTGAAGGCATCCCACACCTTCAACCTGCTGGACGCCCGTCGTGCCATCTCGGTAACTGCGCGCCAGCAATACATCCTGCGTGTACGCACCCTGGCGCGTTCCGTCGCCCAAGCCTACCTGCTGGCTCGCGCCAAGCTGGGCTTCCCGATGGCCACCCCGGACCTGCGTGATGAAGTGTTGGCTAAGCTGGAGGCTGCACAATGAGTGCTCAAGATTTCCTGGTTGAACTGGGCACCGAAGAGCTGCCACCCAAGGCACTGAATACCCTGGCCGACGCATTCCTGGCCGGTATCGAAAAAGGCCTGCAAACCGCTGGCCTGAAGTTCGCCGCAAAAAAAGTCTACGCCGCGCCGCGCCGACTGGCTGTGTTGCTCACCGCACTGGAAACCCAGCAGCCGGACCGCAGCATCAACCTCGACGGCCCGCCACGCCAGGCCGCCTTCGACGCCGAAGGCAACCCGACTCAAGCCGCCCTTGGTTTTGCCAAGAAGTGTGGCGTCGAGCTGAGCGAGATCGACCAGAGCGGCCCGAAGCTGCGTTTCAGCCAGGTCATCACCGGCAAGCCGACCGCCAGCCTGTTGCCGACCATCGTTGAAGACTCGCTGAACGACCTGCCGATCCCCAAGCGCATGCGCTGGGGTGCCCGCAAGGAAGAGTTCGTGCGCCCGACCCAATGGCTGGTGATGCTGCTCGGTGACCAGGTCATCGACTGCACCATCCTCGCCCAGAAGGCCGGCCGTGATTCACGTGGCCACCGCTTCCACCATCCGGAAGCCGTGCGCATCACCGCGCCCGCCAACTACCTCAATGACCTGCGTGCAGCCTATGTGCTGGCGGATGCCAATGAGCGCCGCGAGCTGATCAGCAAGCGTACCGAAGAGCTGGCCCGCCTGCAGGAAGGCACCGCCATCGTGCCGCCAAGCCTGCTGGACGAAGTGACCGCTTTGGTTGAATGGCCAGTGCCGCTGGTGTGCTCGTTCGAGGAGCGTTTCCTCGACGTGCCGCAGGAAGCGCTGATCACCACCATGCAGGACAACCAGAAGTATTTCTGCCTGCTGGACGTCGACGGCAAGCTGCTGCCGCGCTTCATCACCGTGGCCAACATCGAAAGCAAGGACCCGCAGCAGATCATCGCCGGTAACGAAAAAGTCGTTCGCCCGCGCCTGACTGACGCCGAGTTCTTCTTCAAGCAAGACAAGAAGCAGAAGCTCGAAGACTTCAACCTGCGCCTGCAGAACGTGGTGTTCCAGGAAAAACTCGGCAGCGTCTACGACAAGGCCGTGCGGGTTTCCAAGCTGGCGGCCTACATCGCGCCACGCATTGGTGGCGATGCTGCCTGGGCTGCGCGTGCCGGCCTGCTGTCCAAGTGCGACCTGGCCACCGAGATGGTCGGCGAGTTCCCGGAAATGCAAGGTGTTGCCGGTTACTACTACGCCCTGAATGATGGCGAGCCGCAAGACGTCGCCCTGGCGCTGAACGAGCAGTACATGCCGCGCGGTGCCGGCGCCGAGCTGCCGACCACCCTCACCGGTGCGGCCGTGGCCATCGCTGACAAGCTGGATACCCTCGTCGGTATCTTCGGTATCGGCATGTTGCCTACCGGCAGCAAAGACCCGTATGCGCTGCGCCGTGCGGCCCTGGGCGTGCTGCGCATCCTGATCGACAAGAAGCTCGACCTCGACCTGACCCAGGCCGTGGTGTTTGCGGTTGGCCAGTTCGGTGCCAAGGTCAAGCAAGCGGGCCTGGCCGAGCAAGTGCTGGAGTTCGTGTTCGACCGTCTGCGTGCGCGTTACGAAGACGAAGGTGTGGACGTTTCGGTGTACCTGTCGGTACGTGCCCTGCAACCAGGTTCGGCGCTGGACTTCGACCAGCGTGTGCAGGCCGTACAGGCCTTCCGCAAGCTGCCGGAAGCCGGTGCCCTGGCCGCCGTGAACAAGCGTGTGTCGAACCTGCTGAGCAAGGCCGACAACCTCGGTAATGCCGAAGTCGACCCGGGCCTGTTTGCCGATGCCAAGGAGTTCTCGCTGAACTCGGCCATCGCCAAGGCGGAAAACGCAGTGAAGCCGCTGATCGCCGAACGCAACTACGCCGAAGCACTGGCGCGCCTGGCCACCTTGCGTGAGCCGGTGGATGCGTTCTTCGAAGCGGTGATGATCAATGCCGAAGACGCGGGCGTGCGGAAAAACCGCTACGCCATGCTGGCGCGCCTGCGCGGCCTGTTCATCAATATCGCTGACATTTCCGTACTGAGCTGACCATGTTGAAACTGCTGATTCTCGATCGGGACGGAGTGATCAATTACGACTCCGACGCTTACATCAAATCGGTGGCGGAATGGATTCCACTGCCCGGCTCGATCGAGGCCATCGCGCAGTTGAGCAAAGCGGGCTGGACAGTGGCCATCGCCACCAACCAGTCCGGCATCGCCCGCGGCTACTACGACATCGCCACCCTCGACGCCATGCACGCGCGCCTGCGCACGCTGGTGGCAGAGCAGGGCGGTGAAGTAGGGCTGGTGGTGTATTGCCCGCACGGCCCGGATGAAGGCTGCGATTGCCGCAAGCCCAAACCGGGTATGCTTAAAACTATTGCTGAACATTACAACGTGCCGTTGGCTGGGCTATGGTTTGTCGGGGACAGCCTCGGTGACCTGGAAGCCGCCAAAGCCGTCGACTCTCAGCCAGTTTTGGTAAAAACCGGGAAAGGCGAAAAGACCCAGGCTAAAACCCTGCCGGTAGGTACTTTGATTTTTGACGATCTGGCGGCGGTTGCCGCAGAACTTATCAACAACTAGCAGCCCTTCTGACTTCCTGACCAAGGACTGTTCGGGAGCGCGCTTTTAACAGGCGGGCGTTGTCCCGCAACGGTAAATGCCGCCATGTCGATTTTGCAGGCCATCAGAACCTTCTTCTTTTACCTGCTGTTGGGCACCAGCTCTTTTCTCTGGTGCACCCTGAGCTTTTTTATCGCGCCTTTCCTGCCGTTCAAGGCGCGCTATCGTTTCATCAACGTCTTTTGGTGCAACTGCGCGCTGTGGTTGACCAAGGTGTTCCTGAACATTCGTTTCGAGATCAAGGGCGCCGAACACGTCCCGGACCAGCCTTGTGTGATTCTGTCGAACCACCAGAGCACCTGGGAAACCTTTTTCCTGTCTGCGTATTTCTCGCCCCTGAGCCAGGTGCTCAAGCGTGAGCTGCTGTACGTACCATTCTTCGGCTGGGCCATGGCCATGCTGCGACCGATCGCCATCGACCGCGACAACCCCAAGGCCGCACTCAAGCATGTGGCCAAGAAGGGCGATGAGCTGTTGAAGGATGGGGTTTGGGTGCTGATCTTCCCTGAAGGCACACGCGTGCCCTACGGCACTGTGGGCAAGTTCTCACGTGGCGGTACGGCCCTGGCGGTGAACGCCGGGCTGCCGGTGCTGCCAATTGCCCACAATGCCGGCAAGTTCTGGCCAAAGACCGGCTGGGCCAAGCGTGAAGGCACCATCACTGTAATCATTGGCGAGCCCATGTATGCCGAGGGCGAAGGCCCACGTGCCATTGCAGCGCTGAACGACCGTGCCCAGGCATGGAATGAAGCGCAACAAAGGGCCATGGGTTCGTTGCCGCCGGAGCCGGTCGTGGTGGATACGCCGGTGATTTGAGTTTCTGTGGATAACCTGTGTACGGTTTGTTGGCGAATTGCGCTTTTTAGCTTATAGGCTGCTGATTTACTTACATATTTCCCAAGCTCATAAAACAGCGGAAAAGGTGCATAAGTTTTTTCCGCATTAAAAAACCGGTCCTTGAGACCGGTTTTTTATGCACAGGTGAAAAGCCGCGATTCAGTCTCGCCACAATGGCAGCTGAAGGATGAAGGTCGTACCTTTATCCACCTCGCTCTCGCAGCGAATTCTCCCACCGTGACGATCCACGACGGCCTTGACCATGGTCAGCCCCAACCCCAATCCTTCACTGCCCTGAGCCGAGGCGAAGCGCCGGTATTGAGCGAAGAGTTCGGGCAAATCCTGCGGGGAGATTCCTCGCCCCTGGTCGCTGATGCGGCACTCCAACGCGTCTTCATGGCGGGTCAGGCTTAACGTAACGGTGGTGCCCGATGGGCTGTATTTCACCGCATTTTCCAACAGGTTGAATAAGGCGCGGGTCAGCAGCGATTGATCCGCCCAGACCATTTCTTCGCCGTCTTCATCCAGGTGATGGACCAGGCGAATGCCTTTCAACTGGGCGTGCACTGCGACTTGATCAAATGCGTCGAGCACCAACATGGCGAACAGGCTGGGCTGGAATTGGTAGCCATCGGATTCGGCTTTCGCCAACTGCACGAATGATTCGGTCAGGTTCAGGGCACGGCGGACTTGTTGTTCGATCTGCGCAAATATCGGCGCGGCGGTGTCCTGAACATCCAACAGGGCCAGGATCGCCGAATGCGGCGCACGCAAGTCATGGGACAGAAAGCGCAGCAGGGTCTCCCGTTGCTGCTGGGCATCACGCTCAATGCTCAGGTCTGTGAGGCTCAGCAGCCAGCCAAGGGCCACGTCACCGTCTGCGGGCAGCAGCGGAGCCAGGTCGAGGCGCAGGCTGCGGTCAAGGGTGTCGCGGAACTCGACAATCTCCAGCGTCGACAGGGCAGGGCGAACACCGTCCTGCAGCGGTGGATAACCTAATGTGGCGAGCTGATCCAAGAGGTTTTCGGCCACCAGTTCATTGCCGAACACATCGCGGGCAATTCGATTGGCCAGCAGGACGTTGCCCTTGGGATCGGTAATCAAGGTTGCTACAGGCAAACATTCCAGCCCATCGGCCATGAAGCGACGAGTGTCCCGGGTACGGCTGACCGCTTGTTCGAGGGCGAAGATTCGTCCCTGCAATACATCACCCTGGCTGGCGGGCGCTCGACGGCGCTCCGGGAGCACTTTGGGTTCGTTGTCCAGGCGTGCCAGTTCCCAGCCGAAGTAGGCCAGGATCACGCTCAGGCGCCGCCAGTTCCAGATCAGATAGCTGAGCAACATGCCAACCAGACTTGCTGCCGGCGACCACCAATGGCCCAGGCGCAACAGGCCCCATGAACCCAGAAGCGCAGCCCCCATGCAACCGAGGGTCAGCCACAGTGCATAACGCGGGCGAAACAGCAGAAGGCCCAACAGCACCGCGACCATCGCGGTGGCCAGTAGCGTCGCCATCCACACGGGCAGATCGACAATACTGCGCCCTTGCAGCAAGCCATTGAGAATATTTGCCTGGATCTCCACGCCCGGGGTGGTGCCGACACTGGCCGAAAGCGGCGTGACATAACGGTCGCCCATGCCCGGTGCCGTAGCGCCAATCAGGATCAAGCGGTCGCGCAGCAACTCGGATGGCACCTCCCCGCGCAAGACACTGATATACGGCACGCTGGGAAAGCCGGCATGACTGGCAATAAAAGGAATTCGAATGGCATTTTCCCGCTGCCAGCTGGAGCTTTCCGACGGACCAGGTGCGCCCGGCATTCCGGATCGCTGGCCGCTCAGTTCAAACGCCAGCCAGGCTAACTGCGGTGTCAAATTACCTGGTGGACCTTCACGCAAATACAGGCTTCGAACGATGCCGTCGCTGTCCGCTTCCACGTTGATATGGCCGACGCTACGGGCGCAATCACGCAAGGGCAACACGGGCAGGATTTGCGCCACAGGCTGGCCGTAGCGCGGCGAGCCTTCACGAATCAAAGGCAACAGGACGTTGCCAGCGTTGCACATAGCCTCGGCCAGGCGCAGGTCATTGGCTGGCTCCCGGGCGGGCTCGCTGAAGATCACATCAAACAGGATGCCGGCAGGCTTGGCGGCGCTCAGCCGATCAAGCAGGTCGGCATGCACACGTCGGGACCATGGCCATTGGCCAAGTTCCTTCAGGCTTCGGTCGTCGATCGTTACCAGCAGGATGCGTGGATCCACCGATAAAGGTGCCAGCCGGCGGAGGCTGTCATACAGCAGGTTATTGAGGGCCAGGCCAGGGCTCAGGGACAGGAAGGCCGTGATGGGTAATAGCAACAGGCTGACCCACAGCCATTCGCGCACCAGGCCATTGAACAGCCGCTGAGCCTGAGTCGGTTGGCGCTTTTCAGCCCTGTGCCACAGCCTCACCGGCTCGCGTCCAGGGCACTACTGCACGCGGTTCGCGGGTGGGTAATAGAAAATGTCATAAACCCCGGTTTCTCCCTCAAGCCCGTGTTCATCATATGCCGACAAGCGAACGTGATAGAACGATGCTTTCAGCCCAGTGAAGCGCATTTGCGGCTTGTCGGAGAAGTTTTCCTGCTTGATGTTCAGAAACTCCTTATCGGTCGCGACCTGGGCCCGGTAGCGCTGGGCCCCGGCCAATGGCCGCAGGAACAGGGTCCAGACAGGCGCATCGCCCTTTTGACCGTCCTGGCCGACCAACCGTGGCGCATCAAGCAGTTCCACGGGTTTGAGTTCACCTTGTTTCTTGAAGGCCAGGCCCTGCCGCGCACCAACCTTTACTTCACCAGAGACTGGACCGGTAATGGGCTTCTTCTTGATAGGGCGCGGGCTCGGTGGAGCGTCGTCACGATTGACCGCCACTTGCCCGTTGAGTACTTCCACCAGCGATTGTTCGCCATCGTTACGCACACGGAAATGCGTGCCGCGTACCCCCAGAACGCCCACCGGGGTCATGATCTGGAAACGGTCATAGTCGCTGGCACGCTTGATCACGTAAGCCTCGACCTGACCTTCTTCAAGAATCACCTGGGGAATGGATTGCTCCTCGACCAGATGCAATCGGACCTGGGAGCTGGAGGGCAAGACAATCCGCGAGCCGTCCCCCAGCAACAGGCTGACAAATGCGCCCGATGAGGTTTTCACGCTTTCTTGTTCATCAATGAACATGCCTTCTTCCAGGGCCGTGGACACCCCCTTGGCATCCAGTTTCCAGGCTTCCCCCGTGAGGTGCTGCACCACTGCCGGAAGCGGTTGCGCGCGGCACATCCGGTTGTCGTCGATATAGGGTGCACGGGGAGGGGCAGGGCGTGCCAAGGCCGGAAGACTCACTACGCCAAGCGTAACGATCAGGCCCGAACTCAACAGCGTAGAAGCGGCAGAGCGGAATCGGCAAGGGAAAAAGGTCATGGCGCTCATCAAGATTCTAGTTCTAATGGGTCATCAGAAAGCACTTTCAGGCAGCGTCTTGCAGCGGGAAGACCTTGAGTACCGTCTACGATACTCGATGAGGTATCCAGTCGATAGCCGAAATATCTGGGGGCGTGAGATCCATTGCAGAAGATGACACGTCCCTGTGTCGGAGCACTTCCGTCGCTCCAATCCGTGTGTCATCCAGCGAGAGCGAATTTACCTACAACATAGGTGCATCGGACCGATTCGCAACATTTGTTCAGATTTGCGGGTACTTAAAATACCCAACGTTGGGTCTGCTGCTGTTCGCTGAGTTGCTGAAACGGTGAACGGGCGAAGCCCATGCCATTGCCGGGCTCACTCAAAGTCTGCCTTTCCTCGAACGGCATAGGTATCGCCGGCTTATTGGCCCCGACCGTTTCCGTGCCCAGCGTAGCAACCATCACCACCAATACCAGTCTTCCCCATACATCAACCTTCCCCAGAACGGCCATACGTCTCGAAACAGCATAAAACCAGATTGCCATTGATCCTTTTCCTGAAGGTCTCGAGCCGGTATCTTCCCAGCTTGGGTGTTGACGATTTCCAATGGCTTGCGGCCATTTGATATCAGCGTACCGAGAGATTCAGAGGGCCTGAGAATCTGGCCATAATTGTTCAGATTCGATGCCCGCATTCTTCAATAAGAAAGGACCCTGCCATGCGTGTCGCAATACTGGATGACGAACCTGCTGAACTGCGGCGGGTGGAACAGACACTGCGACAAATCCCCAGCGCTGCGGATCAGCCATGGACCCTGCACTGCTTCGAGCGTGGAGAAGACCTGCTGCGACAACTGCGCCGCGAGACCTTCGACTTGCTGATCCTTGACTGGCAACTGCCCGACCTCAGTGGCCTGGCATTGCTGCGCTGGACCCGCGAGCACATGGAAGCGCCGCCAGCCGCCATCATGCTTACCAGCCGCGATGCCGAGAGCGATATCGTCCAGGCGCTGAACAGTGGTGCCGATGATTACGTCAGCAAGCCGTTTCGTCCCAACGAGCTTAAGGCTCGGGTGAATGCCGTTCTGCGTCGCCACGGGTTGCAGAAGTCTGCAGCCAGTGAGGTGCATACCTTCAATGACCTGACCTTTGATGATGCTGAACTCACGGTGAGCAGGGCGGGAAAACCCATCAGCCTGACGGAGCGCGAATACCGCCTGGCGCGGTGCCTGTTTGAGAACCTGGCGCGGCCGCTGTCTCGAGAGTACCTGTATGAGCGGTTCTGGACCCATGAGGAGATGGTGTCGTCGCGGCCGCTGGATACGCATATTTATCGGCTGCGGAATAAGCTCGGGCTGACGGCGGATCGGGGTTGGCAGTTGCTGACGATCTATGGGTACGGATATCGGTTGGAGAGTGTGACGGCGGCTTCCGAGGACTGAGATGTTCCACGTGGAGCATTTATAAAATGCTCATATCCAGCCCATAAAAAAGGCCAACGCTAAGCGTTGGCCTTTTTTGTTTTTGCGCTGCAACCTGATCAGAAGTCCAGGTTGGAAACCGCCAGGGCATTGCTCTCGATGAAGTCACGACGAGGCTCGACCGCATCACCCATCAGGGTGTTGAAGATCTGGTCCGCGCCAATGGCGTCTTCGATGGTCACGCGCAGCATGCGACGCTGGGCTGGGTCCATGGTGGTTTCCCACAGCTGATCCGGGTTCATTTCGCCCAGACCTTTGTATCGCTGAATGGTATGGCGCTTGGTGCTTTCCGCCATCAACCAGTCCAGGGCTTCCTTGAACTCTTTGACCGCTTTCTTGCGCTCGCCACGCTGAATGTAAGCACCGTCGTCCAGCAGGGTGCTCAGTTGCGCGCCGAGGGTAACAACCGTCTTGTAGTCGTTGCTGCCGAAGAAGTCGCGGTTGAAGGTGACGTAGTTCGACAGGCCGTGGGAGATCAGTTCGACCTCTGGCAGCCAGACGTTACGTTCACGGTCTTCACGCAGGCTGGCTTTGTAGACCAGGCCGGATTTTTCAACGGTACGCAGGCGGACTTCGTACTGGGCCAACCAAGCCTGCATGTGGGCATGATCACCCAACTGCTCCAGGCTGACGGATGGCAGGTAGATGAAGTGCTCGGTCAGCTCCTGGGGGTACAGGCGCGACAAACGCTTGAGGGTCTTCATCACCATGCGGAAGTCGTTTACCAGGCGCTCCAACGCTTCACCGGAGATGCCCGGGGCTTCGTCGTTCAAGTGCAGGCTCGCATCTTCCAGGGCCGACTGCGTCATGTACTCTTCCATGGCGTCGTCGTCTTTGATGTATTGCTCTTGCTTGCCTTTTTTCACTTTGTACAACGGTGGCTGGGCGATGTAGATGTAGCCACGCTCGATCAACTCCGGCAACTGACGGAAGAAGAACGTCAGCAGCAGGGTGCGGATGTGCGAACCGTCAACGTCAGCATCGGTCATGATGATGATGTTGTGATAGCGCAGCTTGTCGATGTTGTACTCATCGCGGCCGATGCCACAGCCCAGGGCGGTGATCAAGGTGCCGACTTCCTGCGAGGAAATCATCTTGTCGAAACGCGCCTTCTCGACGTTGAGGATCTTACCCTTCAACGGCAGGATAGCCTGGGTGCGACGGTTGCGACCCTGCTTGGCGGAACCGCCAGCAGAATCACCTTCCACCAGGTACAGTTCGGAGAGGGCAGGGTCTTTCTCCTGGCAGTCAGCCAGTTTGCCCGGCAGGCCGGCGATATCCAGCGCACCTTTACGACGCGTCATCTCACGGGCTTTACGCGCCGCTTCACGAGCCCGTGCTGCGTCGATCATCTTGCCGACAACCAGCTTGGCTTCGTTCGGGTTTTCCAGCAGGAAGTCGGAGAAGTACTTGCCCATTTCCTGTTCGACCGCTGTCTTCACTTCGGAGGACACCAGCTTGTCTTTGGTCTGGGAGCTGAACTTCGGATCCGGAACCTTGACCGAGATAATGGCGGTCAGGCCTTCGCGGGCATCGTCACCGGTGGTGGCGACTTTGTGTTTCTTCGCCAGGCCTTCCGCTTCGATGTAGGTGTTCAGGTTACGCGTCAGTGCAGAACGGAAACCCACCAGGTGAGTACCGCCATCGCGCTGAGGAATGTTGTTGGTGAAGCACAACAGGTTCTCGTTGAAGCTGTCGTTCCACTGCAGGGCGATTTCTACGCCGATGCCGTCTTCACGCTGGATGTTGAAGTGGAACACCTGATTGACCGCGGTCTTGTTGGTGTTCAGGTATTCAACGAACGCACGCAGGCCGCCTTCGTACTTGAACAGCTCTTCCTTGCCGCTGCGTTCGTCCTTGAGGACGATACCCACACCGGAGTTCAGGAAGGACAGTTCACGAATCCGCTTGGCCAGAATGTCCCAGCTGAAGTGGATGTTCTTGAAGGTTTCAGCCGAAGGCTTGAAGTGAATCTGCGTACCAGTGCTTTCGCTGTCACCGACGATTTTCATCGGTTCCTGTGGAACACCATGAACGTAAGTCTGTTCCCAGATCTTGCCGCTACGACGTACAGTCAGGATCAGCTCTTCAGAAAGGGCGTTTACTACCGAAACACCTACACCGTGCAAACCGCCGGATACTTTATAGGAGTTATCGTCGAACTTACCGCCGGCGTGGAGCACGGTCATGATGACCTCTGCCGCCGAAACGCCTTCTTCTTTATGCACATCTACCGGAATGCCGCGACCGTTGTCGCGTACGGTGATGGATTCGTCCGGGTGGATGATGATGCTGATGTCGTCGCAGTGACCGGCCAAAGCTTCGTCGATCGAGTTATCGACCACCTCGAACACCATGTGGTGCAGACCGCTGCCATCATCGGTATCACCGATGTACATACCGGGACGTTTGCGTACGGCATCCAAACCTTTAAGCACTTTAATGCTGGTCGAGTCGTACGTATTCGTATTTTCTTCGCTCATGCCTTCACTCCCGATGGTCGTGGGTCTGGGTGATACGGCCTTGTTCCACGTGGAACAAAGCGACTGGCGTTTCCGTCTGCCAGCCTTCCCTCAATAATTCGTGGTCTACACAGGTGATAAACACCTGGCAGCGTAAGTCTTCCAACAAGCGGCATAACGCGCGGCGGTGCTGCTCGTCCAGTTCGGACGGCAAGTCATCCACCAGATAAATACATTGCCCGCGCCGGGCCTGGCTAACCAGATGCCCCTGGGCGATACGCAAAGCGCAGACCACCAACTTCTGCTGACCGCGGGACAAGATATCCGCAGCATTGTGTGCGCCCAATCTAAGGCGCAAATCAGCCCGTTGTGGTCCGGCCTGGGTGTGACCAATTTGCTGATCCCGTTGCAAGGACGTCGCGAGCACTGCACTCAGTTCCCGGTCTTTGTCCCAACCACGGTAGTAGCTCAACGTCAGCCCCTCGAGTTCAAGTAACTCGCTCAAGGTCTGCTCAAAGACTGGTTTCAAGGCTTTGATATAGGCGCGGCGGTATTCATCTATTTCAGCGCTGGCCAGGCACAGTTCCCGGTCCCAAGCAGCTTGCGAAGCGGCGTCAAGTGTACCATGCCGCAGCCATGAGTTCCGCTGCCGCAGGGCCTTCTGCAGGCGCTGCCAAGTGGCCATGAAACGCGGTTCCACGTGGAACACTCCCCAATCGAGGAATTGCCTGCGGATTTTTGGCGCGCCTTCCAGCAAGCGAAAGCTGTCCGGGTTGATCAGTTGCAGTGGCAGGATTTCTGCCAGCTGCGCAGCACTGCGAGCATTCTGCCCATCGATGCGGATTTGAAACTCCCCCTGACGATCACGAGAAATCCCCAGGCTGCTATGACCGCCTTCGGCCAATTCGACTTGGCCAAATACTGTGCACGCCAGTTGTTCGTACTGAATCACCGGTAACAAGCGGGCACTGCGAAAGGAACGAGCGAGCCCCAGCAGGTGAATGGCTTCCAGCACGCTGGTTTTGCCACTGCCGTTGGCGCCGTGGAGGATATTGATGCGGGGGGAGGGGGAGAAGGTCACCGGGTGCAAATTGCGCACCGCGGTGACCGAGACGCGACTGAGGGACATCTAGCTTCTGCTGAACATGATTACAGGCGCATCGGCATGACAACGTAAGCCGAGTCATCGTTGTCGGATTCTTGTACCAGGGCGCTGCTGTTGGAGTCAGACAGAATCAGGCGAACCTGTTCAGTGGTCATCACGCCCAGCACGTCCAGCAGGTAGCTGACGTTGAAGCCGATTTCCAGGTTGCCGCCGTTGTAGTCGACGCCCACTTCTTCTTCCGCTTCTTCCTGCTCAGGGTTATTCGCCTGGATTTTCAGTTGGCCGTTGGCCAATTGCAGGCGGATACCACGGTATTTCTCGTTGGAAAGAATAGCGGTACGGCTGAACGCTTCACGCAGGGCCTGACGATCACCAATCACCAGCTTGTCGCCGCCTTTAGGCAGAACGCGCTCGTAATCCGGGAACTTGCCGTCAACCAGCTTGGAAGTGAAGGTGAACTCGCCAGTGGTCGCGCGGATGTGGTGCTGGCCCAGCACGATACTGACATTGCCATCCGGCTCAGTCAGCAGGCGCGCGAGCTCCAGAATACCTTTACGCGGCACGATCACCTGGTGGCGATCCGGCTGACCGATATCGGCCTTCATCGAGCACATGGCCAGTCGGTGACCATCGGTGGCTACGGCGCGGATGATCCCTTCGGAGACTTCCAGCAGCATGCCGTTAAGGTAATAACGCACGTCCTGCTGGGCCATGGCGAAGCTGGTGCGCTCGATCAAGCGGCGCAGTCGGCTTTGTTCCAGGCTGCAGGTCAGCGAGCCTGGGCCTTCTTCCACGGTCGGGAAGTCGTTGGCCGGCAAGGTCGACAGGGTGAAACGGCTGCGACCGGCCTTGACCACCAGCTTTTGCTCATCAACCTTGATGTCGATCAGCGCGTCGTTGGGCAGGCTCTTGCAGATGTCCATCAGCTTGCGCGCCGGCACGGTGATCTCGCCGGGTTCGGCGGGCTCTTCGAGCTGGACGCGACCGACCAGCTCGACTTCCAGGTCGGTACCGGTCAAGGACAATTGCTGGCCTTCGACAACCAGCAATACGTTGGAAAGCACCGGCAAGGTCTGTCGGCGCTCGACGACGCCTGCGACCAGTTGCAGGGGTTTCAACAGGGCTTCGCGTTGAATGGTGAAATGCATGGTCTAGTCCCTTGCCTTAATAAGCTGCGCTGGTGTTCATCAAGTAGTCAGTGTACGCAGCAGGTTCTTGTAGTCCTCGCGAATATCCGCGTCGGATTCCTTAAGTTCGTTGATCTTGCGGCACGCGTGCAAGACCGTGGTGTGGTCGCGACCGCCAAACACATCACCAATTTCCGGCAGGCTGTGGTTGGTCAGCTCTTTGGAGAGCGCCATCGCTACCTGGCGGGGACGTGCTACCGAGCGCGAACGGCGCTTGGACAGCAGGTCGGAAATCTTGATCTTGTAATACTCGGCCACGGTGCGCTGGATGTTATCCACACTCACCAGCTTGTCTTGCAACGCCAGCAGGTCTTTCAGGGATTCGCGAATCAGCTCGATGGTGATGTCACGACCCATGAAGTGCGAGTGAGCGATGACCCGCTTGAGTGCGCCTTCCAGTTCACGCACGTTGGAGCGAATGCGCTGGGCGATAAAGAACGCGGCGTCGTGCGGCAGGTCGACTTTGGCCTGATCGGCCTTTTTCATCAGGATCGCGACGCGGGTTTCAAGCTCCGGCGGTTCTACCGCTACGGTCAGGCCCCAGCCGAAGCGCGACTTCAGGCGCTCTTCCAGGCCTTCGATTTCCTTCGGATAACGGTCACTGGTCAGGATGACCTGCTGGCCACCTTCGAGCAACGCGTTGAACGTGTGGAAAAACTCTTCCTGGGAACGTTCCTTGCGGGCGAAGAATTGAATGTCATCGATCAGCAAGGCATCAACGGAACGGTAGAACCGCTTGAACTCGTTGATGGCGTTTAGCTGCAACGCCTTGACCATATCGGCCACGAAGCGCTCCGAGTGCAGGTACACCACCTTGGCATTCGGGTTCTTCTTTAATAGGTGGTTACCCACGGCGTGCATCAAGTGAGTTTTACCCAAGCCAACGCCACCATAAAGGAAGAGCGGGTTGTAACCATGCTTGGGGTTGTCGGCGACCTGCCAGGCAGCCGCGCGGGCCAGCTGGTTGGATTTACCTTCGACAAAGTTCTCAAAGGTGAACGTGCGGTTCAGATAGCTGGTGTGCTTGAGCGCACCCTCTACCTGGACGGTGCGCTGTTCGGCACGAACCGGGGCCTGTTGTGAGCTGGCGCCGGCCATTGGGTCAAAGCTGTCGCGGGACGGCTCTTCATTTATAGGCGCGTTTTTCTGCGACGAGGATTTCGAAGGTGTCTGGGCGACCGGGGCTGGCGAGTTATTAACAGGTGCCGCAGCGGCCTGAGCCTGAGAGGCACTGGCTGCCAACGGTGCATTCGGCGCAGCACGAGGTGCCGAGCTACGTTTGCTGCCTATTAATAAGGAGAGCACCGGAGCAAGCCCGTTGCCATGTTCATCGAGCAATTCGAGAACGCGGCTCAGGTATTTCTCGTTGACCCAGTCGAGAACAAAACGATTGGGTGCGTAGACACGCAACTCGTCGCCTTCGGCTTCGACCTGTAGCGGACGGATCCAGGTGTTGAATTGCTGGGCAGGCAGCTCATCGCGCAAAAGCTCCACGCACTGCTGCCAAAGTTCCACTGACACGGATATCCCCTAAGTTGAAAGCCGGTGAGGCAAAAACAGCCGCCATTGTAGCGGCCAGCCGCCCACTTATCCACATGTAGGTTGCTCACAGGGCGCCAAGAATCAATGCCTTAACCGTAAAAAAGGCGACAAATGGTCTGTGCATAAGCTCTGTGGATAAGCGCCCCTAAGCTCGTTGTACAAGTGGGGGCGAAAGTCTGTGGGTAACTGGCCTGTGGATAACTAGCCATTCCACACACAGCTTATCCGATAGCGCAGCACAGGCAGAGCACCGTTTCTCCCCCGTGTTGTCATTCTCTGTACAGCCCGTAGAATATGGCCTCAAGGCAGTTATCCACAGAAGATGGGGTGCCTAGCTTTTATAAGCTTTACAGAAAAGCTTTAAATAACTTCCTTCTTTATTTTTATATCTATGGCATTGCTCGTCAAAGGCGAATCGCCCGGATTCGGTCCGCAGGCCTCCAGATATCTAATTAAAGGAAAAGCTGGTTGGAAATTGACCTAGAGGCTTGCTTTCTCTAGAATCGCCGGTCTCTTAAAACGGGGGCCATTCCGGCCCGTTGTGGACGAACCAGGTAACACGCCATGAAACGTACTTTCCAACCAAGCACCATCAAACGCGCCCGTACTCACGGCTTCCGTGCTCGCATGGCCACCAAGAACGGCCGTGCTGTCCTGTCGCGTCGCCGCGCCAAAGGTCGTGCGCGTCTGGCAGTTTGATAATCCGGTACTGGTGGTGAGTCAGGACTTCAGTCGGGAAAAGCGTCTGCTAACCCCCCGGCATTTCAAGGCAGTCTTTGACTCCCCCACCGGCAAGGTTCCGGGGAAAAATCTCCTGCTCCTTGCGCGTAACAACGATCTGGATCACCCCCGTCTCGGGTTGGTGATCGGCAAGAAGAGCGTAAAGCTCTCCGTTGAGCGCAATCGCCTCAAGCGTCTGATGCGCGAATCGTTTCGCCTCCACCAGGAGACTCTGGTTGGTTGGGATATTGTTATCGTCGCGCGCAAAGGCTTGGGGGACGTAGAAAACCCCGAATTGATTCAGCATTTCGGCAAGCTCTGGAAACGTTTGGCTCGTACCAACAAGCCAGCACCAGCTGTCAGCACCGAAACTGTAGGGGTAGACAGTACTGATGCGTAAACTGGCCCTCGTTCCGATCCAGTTTTACCGCTATGCCATTAGTCCCCTGATGGCAAACCACTGTCGTTTCTACCCCAGTTGTTCCTGCTACGCGTTGGAAGCCATAGAAAATCATGGCCTTCTGCGCGGTGGCTGGCTGACCTTTCGTCGTTTAGGTCGCTGTCATCCGTGGAATCCCGGTGGTTATGACCCGGTTCCGCCTATCCCTACCTCCCGTTCTTCTTCGATGGCCGAGTAATCATGGATATTAAACGCACGATCCTGATCGTCGCCCTGGCAATCGTGTCCTACTCTATGGTTCTTAAGTGGAACCAGGATTATGGCCAAGCTGCCCTGCCGACTCAGAATGTTGCTACCAATCAGTCGGCGCCGGCTATTCCGGATACGCCACTGGGTAACAATGCTGCCGCCAGTGCCGATGTACCCAGCGCGAATGCCGATACCAGTACCCCGGTAGAAACCCCGGTCGTCACCAATAAAGACCTCATCCATGTAAAAACGGATGTACTGGACCTGGCAATCGACCCACAGGGTGGTGATATCGCCCAGCTGAAGCTGCCGCTGTATCCACGTCGCCAAGACCATCCGGATGTTCCGTTCCAGCTGTTCGATAACGGTGGCGAACGTGTATATCTGGCGCAAAGTGGCCTGACCGGTACTGACGGTCCGGATGCTCGTGCTACCGGTCGTCCGGTTTATTCGACCGAACAGAAGACTTATCAACTGGCCGATGGCCAGAACCAGTTGAACGTCGACCTGAAATTCAGTCACGACGGCGTCAACTACATCAAGCGTTTCAGCTTCACCCGCGGTTTGTACGATCTGAAAGTCACTTACCTGATCGACAACGAAAGCGCGAAGCCGTGGACGGGCAACCTGTTTGCCCAGCTCAAGCGTGACAACAGCGCCGATCCTTCTTCCAGCACCGCGACCGGCACCGCGACTTACCTGGGCGCAGCCCTGTGGACAAGTAGCGAGCCGTACAAAAAAGTGTCGATGAAAGATATCGACAAGGGCGCGCTGAAAGAAACCGTTCAAGGTGGCTGGGTTGCCTGGTTGCAACACTACTTCGTGACCGCATGGATCCCGAACAAAGGTGATGCCAACCTGGTTCAAACCCGCAAAGACAGCCAAGGCAACTACATCATTGGCTTTACTGGCCCGACGTTGACCGTCGCGCCGGGTGCCAAGGCTGAAGCCAGCGCCACGTTGTACGCCGGTCCGAAGAGCCAGGCAGTCCTCAAAGAGTTATCCCCAGGTCTGGAACTGACTGTGGATTACGGCATTCTGTGGTTCATTGCCCAGCCTATTTTCTGGCTGCTGCAACATATCCACAGCATTGTGGGTAACTGGGGCTTCTCGATTATCCTGCTGACCATGCTGATCAAGGGGATCTTCTTCCCACTGTCGGCCGCCAGCTACAAGTCGATGGCGCGTATGCGTGCCGTGGCCCCGAAACTGGCCGCGCTGAAAGAACAACATGGCGATGACCGGCAGAAAATGTCCCAGGCCATGATGGAGCTGTACAAGAAAGAGAAGATCAACCCGTTGGGTGGATGCTTGCCGATTCTGGTGCAGATGCCGGTGTTCCTGTCGCTGTACTGGGTGCTCCTGGAAAGCGTGGAAATGCGCCAGGCTCCTTTCATGCTGTGGATAACTGACCTGTCGATCAAGGACCCGTTCTTTATCCTGCCGATCATCATGGGCGCGACCATGTTCATCCAGCAGCGCCTGAACCCGACTCCGCCGGACCCGATGCAGGCCAAGGTAATGAAAATGATGCCAATCATCTTCACCTTCTTCTTCCTGTGGTTCCCGGCTGGTCTGGTGCTGTACTGGGTGGTCAACAACTGCCTGTCGATCTCCCAACAGTGGTACATCACACGTAAAATCGAAGCGGCTACCAAAAAAGCCGAGGCGTAATTTACTCTGTGGATAACACCACTCAAGACGCCCCCTAGTGGGGCGTTTTGCTTTCTGTCACTTTTATCCGGGTACCCGCCATGAGCGCTCCTCGTGAAACCATCGCCGCTGTCGCCACCGCTCAAGGTCGTGGTGGTGTCGGTATCGTTCGTATTTCCGGGCCGCTCGCCGGCGTGGCGGCCCAGGCCATCAGTGGGCGGGAACTGAAGCCGAGGTATGCGCATTACGGGCCGTTTTTAGGCGCTGATGAAGAAGTGCTGGATGAAGGTATCGCCCTTTATTTCCCGGGGCCGAACTCCTTTACCGGCGAAGACGTCCTGGAGCTGCAAGGCCACGGCGGCCCGATCGTTCTGGACATGCTGCTGCAGCGTTGCCTGCAGTTGGGTTGCCGCCTGGCACGTCCGGGTGAATTCAGCGAACGCGCGTTCCTCAACGACAAACTCGACCTGGCCCAGGCCGAGGCGATTGCCGACCTGATCGAAGCCAGCTCTGCACAAGCTGCGCGCAATGCGTTGCGCTCGTTGCAGGGCGCGTTTTCCCTGCGTGTGCATAACCTCACCGAGCAATTGATCAGCTTGCGCATCTACGTGGAGGCCGCGATTGATTTCCCGGAGGAAGAAATCGATTTCCTTGCCGATGGCCATGTCCTGGCTATGCTGGATAAGGTTCGTGACGAGTTATCCACAGTGCTGCGCGAAGCCGGGCAAGGTGCCTTGCTGCGTGACGGTATGACCGTGGTGATTGCCGGCCGTCCCAACGCCGGCAAGTCGAGCCTGCTCAATGCCCTGGCCGGGCGAGAGGCCGCGATCGTCACCGAGATCGCCGGCACCACGCGGGATATCCTGCGCGAACATATCCACATCGATGGCATGCCCCTGCATGTGGTGGACACCGCTGGACTGCGTGACACCGATGACCAGGTGGAAAAGATCGGGGTGGAACGCGCGTTGAAGGCCATCACGGAAGCTGACCGCGTGTTGCTGGTGGTGGATGCCACCGCGCCAGAGGCTGCAGACCCGTTCGCACTGTGGCCGGAATTCCTCGAACAACGGCCGGACCCGGCCAAGGTCACGCTGATTCGCAACAAGGCTGACCTGACGGGCGAGGCAATTGCCCTGGAAGTCAGTGAAGATGGCCACGTGACAATCAGCTTGAGTGCCAAGGCTGCAGGAGAAGGGCTGGAACTGCTGCGCGATCATCTGAAAGCGTGCATGGGCTACGAGCAGACTTCGGAAAGCAGCTTCAGCGCTCGTCGCAGGCACCTGGAGGCACTGCGGCATGCCAGCGCCGCCCTCGAGCATGGCCGTGCGCAACTGACGCTGGCAGGAGCCGGTGAGCTGCTGGCTGAGGATTTACGCCAGGCGCAGCAGCTGTTGGGTGAGATCACCGGCGCATTCAGCTCCGATGATTTGTTGGGGCGGATCTTTTCAAGCTTCTGTATCGGGAAATAGGCGGTTATCCACAGCTGGCTGGTTACCAGTTGTAGGAAACAGTTCCGAGTAGCGTCCGGCTTTCACCCCAGTAGCAGCGGCCCGCATCGTTGCAGCCGGACACATACTCCTTGTCGAACAGGTTCTTCGCATTCACGTCTACCGACCAGTGCTGGTCAATCTGGTAACCAATGGCGGCATCCACCAACGTCACGCTTCCAGCATCCAGCTTCCCGTAAAGAGAAGGCGCGGTGTAAGCGAAAGTGCTGTCGAAGTAGCGCACGCCGCCACCGACGGACAAGCCCTTGAGCTGGCCATCAAGAAAGCGGTATTTGCCCCAGACCGAAGCCTGATTACGCGGAACACCGGTCATCTGGTGACCTTCCACGAGCGACGTTGCCGAATCCTTGGTAATCCGAGCATCGGTGTAGGTGTAGGCCGCAGTCACGTTCAAATTAGGTGTGAGGTTGCTGTTGACCTCCACTTCCACACCCTTGGCCCGGCTTTCGCCGACCTGGCGGTAGGTATTGGTCGTGGCGTCGAGGTACGTGTCGTCCTGCTTGCGCAAGTCATAGACCGACAACGTCATCGCCGTGTCCCAGCCGATCGGCTCGTACTTGAGGCCTACTTCGTATTGACTGCTGGTGATCGGGTCCAGCGGTGTGCCGGCATTGGAGATCTGCTGTACCGGAACGAACGCGGTCGAGTAGCTGACATATGGCGTCAGGCCATTGTCGAACTGGTACATGATCCCGCCCTGATAGGTGAACTTGCGGTCTTCAGAGCTGATGTTGCCGGCCTTGGCCACCTTGTCGCGAAAATCACTGTCGACCCAGTCCTGCCGCCCGCCGAGCAAGAATAACCAGTGGTCATACTTGCTCTGAAGCTGTGCATAAACACCTTTCATCTGCTGTTCGAGCAACGTGTTTTGCACCGCGAGAGGCGTCAATGGGTCCCTCAGGTACACCGGGTTATACACATTGATCGTGCCTGCAAATCCGGCATTCCAATCCTGGCTGAACGAGGTACGGTCATAGCTGGCACCGAACAGCACGGTATTTTCCAGCCCGCCTACCTGGAATTTGCCTTCCAACTGGTTATCCAGCGAGTAGACCATCGATTTGTTGTAGCGGTCGTAGGCATTCATGTTCAGCTGTGTGCCGAACCCCGCATTATTCAGGTTGCCTGGCCAGGTTTCATGGCGGGTGATTCGCGACTGCATGTAGCGCGAGTTCTGCCGAAACTGCCAGTCGTCGTTGAAGCTGTGGCTGAACTCGTAGCCGGTGCTCCAGGTTTCCCGTTCGAAGGTGTTCCAATCCGGGTCACTGAGCATGGTGTGCTTGGAGAGCTTTCCGTTGGGGTTGGTCAGTAACGTGCCTGCTGCAGGTAGGCCAAGTTCAAGATTAGTGTGGTCTTTCTGGTAGTTGGCCAGCAGCGTCAGGGTGTTGTAGTCGTCGAAATTGAGGGTCAGGGACGGTGCGATATACAGGCGGTCATCGGGAACGTGATCGGTCTGGGTGTCGGACTTCCTGCCGAGCATCACCACCCGTCCAAGGATATTGCCGCTGTCGTCCAAGGGACCGGAGATATCCACACCCACCTGGCGCCGGTTATTAGAACCGTAGGTCAGCTGAACTTCGCCTTGTGGTGTAGCTGTCGGGTGTTTACTCACCAGGTTGACCAGGCCACCGGGTGCGTTTTCGCCGTAGAGCAGGGAAGAAGGGCCACGGAATATCTCCACCCGTTCCAGGCCATAAGGTTCGCTGGTGGTGTCATACCGGTTGCCTTGGACTCGCAAGCCATCGCGCAGCAGGCCGTAGCCATAATCCGTGGCGTTGAAACCGCGAATGAAGAACAAGTCACCGGCCAGCCCGTCGCCCGCAGCGAAGGGAGGGGCAAAGATTCCCGGCACATAGCCCAGCACTTCGGTGAGCGTCTGGGATTTTTGATCCTTGATGCGCTGGCCGGTCACCACCGACACCGAGCGCGGGGTTTCCGACAATGGTGTGCTGGTCTTGGTACCGATTCGGCTGTTTTGCGCCTTGTAACCTATATCCCCGGCAATTTCCTGATTGAACCCAGTCTGTTGATAAGTGCTGACAGTAGTGGGGGCCAACATGAGCTGTTCCCCGCTCGTAGCCGGCTGCAGCGCGTAGCTGCCGGGGCCTTGAACCGCCGCCTGCAATCCCGAGTTTTGCAGCAATAACGCAAACCCTTGCTCCACCGAGTAGTCACCCTCCAGCCCAGGACTTTGCAGGCGCGCCGTCTGCTGCGGCGAGAATGACAAAATCACATTGGCCTTCGATGCGAATTGGCTCAAGGCATTGTCGAGTGGCCCGGAGGCGATCACGTAATGTTGCACTGGGCTGGCAGCAATGGCCCGAGTGCATAGCAAGGTGCTGGCAGTCGCGGCCGTGGCCAGCAGCAAGCCATACGTGATGCCGTGATGGGAGAGACGCTGGCGAAGTTTTGTAGGAAGGCGCATGTGTGAGTAAGCCCTGAAGGTAGCATCGTGATTACCTGTAGGGCCGCGCCAGGTAAAAAAAAGATAACCCCTGTTGAGAGTATTTTTTCAGTATCAAGCTGTAAGCGTTACGGAGACCCAATAGCGCGTGAAATACTTCACGTGGATCGGCAGCGTGACCTGCAGGTTGGCCAATACGGCGTCGGTGGAATCCAGACGGAAAGTGCCGGACACCCGCAGCCGCGCTGATGCGGCATCGCACTGCATAACGCCCGGCCGATAGCGCGCCAGTTCGTCGATGACATCCCCCAGTCGCGCATCCAGAACGATCAGTTGGCCGTCGACCCATGCGGCTTGGTTCCCGCGATAGATATGGCTGGGGCCTACGTCTTGCGTGCCGAAGTCGACACTCTCACCAGGTCCGAGCACTCGGCTATTGGCCGGCTGGTCGACGGGTTGCACGCTGACCCGGTCTTCCAGCACACCAACCCGCGTCGACCCTTGCAGTTGACGAACAGTGAACCGCGTACCCAAGGCTTGAACACGACCCTCATGGGTTTCAACATAAAACGGTGTTTGCCGGCCCGACTTTCCGGTGTGGATAAGTACTTCCCCCTCACGCAAACGGACCAGTCGCTGCTGCCCGTCGAAAAGTACGTCGATAGCCGTGTTCGTATTGAGGTCAATTTGAGTGCCGTCGGCCAACCCGATTCGCCGTCGTTCGCCGACCTTGGTCCGATAGTCAGCCCAGAGGTTGCCCAGGGACGTGTGTTGTTGAACGTTCCACCCCAAGTACCCGGCGGCACCGAGCATCAGCATCAGCTTGAGCACTTGCCGCCGTTGTTGACTGGCCGAGAGCGCACGACGGGTGAAGTCCTTGGGTAGCGCACCGAGGCCACGTTGCAACTGCTCCATCTGGTTCCAGGCCGCCTGATGGGAGGGATCGCCGTTGAGCCATTGCTGCCAGGCACTTTGTTGCGCGGGTGTCGGTGGCTGCGATTGAAATTGCACGTACCAACTGGCGGCGGCTTCGAACGTCTTGCGATCCGGGGCAGCCATTACATGCCCGCCATGATCAAGGCGCATTCAGTCAGGGCCCGAACCATATGTTTCTTGACGGTGGTCAGCGAGACACGCAACTGATCGGCGATCTGTTGATAAGTCAGGCCTTCGACCTGGGACAGCATGAAAATTCGCCTGGCCCGTTCCCCCAGCCCACACAAGGCTTTATCCACAGCAACGAGGGTTTCAATGATGATGGCCTTGTCTTCTTCACTGATTGCGATCGCTTCGGGCCGGTCTGCCAGGGTTTGCAGATAGGCCTGCTCAATGGCGCGGCGGCGATAGCGGTCAATCACCAGTCCCCGGGCAACTGTGGCCAGATAGTCCCTGGGCTCGAGGATCTGCGTCGCATTGCGGCCGCCCAGGATCCGCACGAACGTATCGTGTGCCACGTCAGCTGCATCGCAGGCGTTATGCAACTTTCCCTTGAGCCAGCTGTGCAACCACGAATGGTGCTGCTCATAGATGTGCTGGACTGCAACGGTATGCGAGGGAAGGGCCATGAGAGGTGACGAGGCAGGTTAATGATAATAACTATTATTAACTGCCGTGGCGCTTTCTCACAATAGGCGTTCCATCAACCCGTTTCACAAATGCAAATGAACTGTTTCCTGCCTGACCGAGGATTTTCGGAGGCATCTGCCTGCCTGAAACTTATCGGGATCCGTATTTTCTGTGGATTAAGCCCTGTGAATAACCGCCCTTGTGCCCAGTTGATAACCAGGCTTGAAACCTGAGTAAAAACCCCTCTGTGGATAACCACCCGTTTAATCCACAGGCTTAAAGCACTTATCCAAGGGCCTCATTGGCACCTAACCACAGACTTTTGAATCTCTGTACATAAAGTAAATAAAGGCCTGTAGAGATCTATCCACAGAAACATGCCTCAGTAGAAATAAACATAAAAACAAAGATTTAATAAATTTCTCTCTTTTAATTTCTATTGTTCGTGATTCATCCACAGCTGGTTAAATTTTGTGCAAAGGGTTCTTTAGGAAGGGCGAAGTCCCTATACTTGCCGACTCGTTCGAAAACCTGATCTCGAACGCTCATTCCTAATTACCTACAGAAGCAGGCACGAGGTGCGTGGTGGATTTCCCTTCCCGTTTTGAAGTGATCGTCATCGGCGGCGGTCATGCCGGTACCGAGGCAGCACTGGCGTCAGCACGCATGGGGGCAAAAACCCTGTTGCTGACGCATAACGTGGAAACCCTCGGCGCCATGAGCTGCAACCCCGCGATCGGCGGGATTGGCAAAAGCCACCTGGTCAAGGAAATCGATGCCCTGGGCGGCGCGATGGCCATGGCCACCGATAAGGGTGGTATTCAATTTCGCGTATTGAACAGTCGCAAAGGCCCGGCCGTACGAGCCACACGTGCTCAAGCCGACCGCATCCTGTACAAGGCCGCTGTCCGCGAAACCCTGGAAAACCAGCCGAACCTGTGGATATTTCAACAGGCAGCCGATGACCTGATCGTCGAACAAGACCAGGTACGCGGTGTTGTCACGCAAATGGGCCTGCGTTTCTTCGCAGAATCCGTGGTGTTGACCACCGGTACCTTCCTCGGCGGACTTATCCACATCGGTATGCAGAACTATTCCGGTGGCCGCGCCGGTGATCCACCGTCAATCGCCCTGGCTCAGCGCCTTCGCGAACTGCCACTGCGTGTTGGTCGCCTGAAAACCGGCACGCCGCCGCGAATTGATGGCCGGTCTGTGGATTTCTCGGTGATGACCGAGCAAGCCGGCGATACACCGATTCCGGTGATGTCGTTCATGGGCTCCAAGGAACAGCATCCGAAGCAGGTCAGTTGCTGGATTACCCACACCAACGCCCGCACCCACGAAATCATCGCCGCGAACCTCGACCGTTCGCCGATGTATTCCGGGGTGATCGAAGGTATTGGCCCGCGCTACTGCCCGTCGATCGAAGACAAGATCCACCGCTTTGCCGACAAGGAAAGCCACCAGGTCTTTATCGAACCGGAAGGTCTGACCACCCACGAGCTGTACCCGAACGGAATTTCCACGTCTCTGCCGTTCGACGTGCAAATCCAGATCGTGCAGTCGATTCGCGGTATGGAAAATGCGCACATCGTGCGTCCTGGCTACGCCATCGAGTACGACTACTTCGACCCGCGTGACCTGAAATACAGCCTGGAAACCAAGGTCATCGGCGGTTTGTTCTTTGCAGGGCAAATCAACGGCACCACCGGTTACGAAGAAGCCGGCGCCCAGGGGTTGCTGGCCGGAACCAACGCGGCACTGCGTGCTCAGGGCAAAGACAGCTGGTGCCCGCGTCGCGATGAGGCGTACATCGGTGTGTTGGTCGACGACCTGATCACCCTCGGAACCCAGGAACCGTACCGGATGTTTACGTCCCGGGCCGAATACCGCCTGATCCTGCGGGAAGACAACGCCGACCTGCGCTTGACCGAAAAAGGTCGCGAGTTGGGCCTGGTCGACGACGTGCGTTGGGCGGCCTTCTGCAAAAAACGCGAAAGTATCGAGTTGGAAGAGCAACGTCTGAAAAGTACCTGGGTTCGCCCGGGCACCGAGCAAGGCGACGCGATTGCCGAAAAATTCGGCACGCCGCTGACTCACGAATACAACTTGCTGAACCTGCTGTCCCGTCCGGAAATCGACTACGCTGGTCTGATCTCGGTCACCGGCGGTGGCGCAGAAGATCCACAGGTTGCCGAGCAGGTCGAAATCAAGACCAAATACGCCGGTTACATTGACCGTCAGCAGGATGAGATCGCTCGTCTGCGGGCCAGCGAAGACACCAAGCTGCCTGTGGATATCGATTACACAAACATTTCCGGGCTGTCGAAAGAGATCCAAGGCAAGCTGGGGATAACTCGACCTGAGACCCTGGGCCAGGCGTCCCGTATCCCGGGCGTCACGCCGGCAGCCATTTCGCTGTTGATGATTCATTTGAAAAAACGCGGCGCGGGCCGTCAGTTGGAGCAAAGCGCTTGAGTTCGTTGGTCACCTCGCAACACGCCGAAGAGTTATCCACAGGTGCTCGCCAGCTTGGCGTCAACCTGACCGAAGCCCAGCACGAGTTGCTGCTGGGTTATCTGGCCCTGTTGATCAAATGGAACAAGGCTTACAACCTCACTGCGGTGCGTGACCCGGACGAAATGGTCTCCCGCCATCTGCTCGACAGTCTCAGTGTGATGCCGTTTATCGAAAACGGCCGCTGGCTCGACGTTGGCAGCGGCGGCGGCATGCCCGGCATCCCGCTGGCGATCCTGTTTCCGGAGTCGCAAGTGACTTGCCTGGACAGCAACGGCAAGAAAACCCGCTTCCTGACCCAGGTCAAACTCGAACTCAAGCTGGATAACCTGCAAGTTATCCACAGTCGCGTCGAAGCCTTTACGCCTGAACAGCCTTTCAACGGAATTGTTTCCCGGGCGTTCAGCAGCATGGAGAACTTCAGCAACTGGACCCGCCACCTCGGCGACCGCGATACCCGTTGGCTGGCAATGAAGGGCGTTCATCCAAGCGACGAGCTGTTAGCATTGCCGGCAGACTTCCACCTCGATAGCGAACACGCCTTGGCCGTACCCGGTTGCCAAGGCCAACGCCATCTGCTGATACTGCGCCGCACGGCATGATTGGGAACACAAGCAAGAATGGCTAAGGTATTCGCGATAGCGAACCAGAAAGGTGGCGTGGGCAAAACCACCACCTGCATCAACCTCGCAGCATCCCTGGTCGCTACCAAGCGTCGGGTGCTGTTGATCGATCTCGATCCACAGGGCAACGCCACCATGGGTAGCGGTGTGGATAAACACGGCCTGGAAAACTCGGTCTACGACTTGCTGATTGGCGAGTGCGACCTGGCCCAGGCCATGCACTTCTCCGAGCACGGCGGTTATCAACTGCTGCCGGCCAACCGCGATTTGACCGCGGCGGAAGTGGTGCTGCTGGAAATGCAGATGAAAGAAAGCCGTCTGCGCAGCGCTCTGGCGCCGATTCGCGAGAATTACGACTACATTTTGATCGACTGCCCGCCGTCGCTGTCGATGCTGACGTTGAACGCACTGGTTGCGGCCGACGGGGTGATTATCCCCATGCAGTGCGAGTATTTTGCGCTCGAAGGCTTGAGCGACCTTGTGGATAACATCAAGCGTATCGCCGAGTTGCTCAACCCGAACCTGCAAATCGAAGGCCTGCTGCGGACCATGTATGACCCGCGCCTGAGCCTGATGAACGATGTGTCGGCACAGCTCAAGGAACACTTCGGCGATCAGCTCTACGACACCGTGATTCCACGCAACATCCGCCTGGCCGAAGCGCCAAGCTATGGCATGCCCGCGCTGGCGTACGACAAGTCTTCCCGCGGCGCCATTGCCTATCTGGCGCTGGCCGGCGAGATGGTTCGCCGTCAACGCCGCAATTCACGCACCGCTGCAGCCCAGCCAACTTAAGGAATCCCCATGGCCGTCAAGAAACGAGGTCTCGGACGTGGACTGGATGCACTGCTGAGTGGTCCGACTGTCACGACCCTTGAAGAGCAAGCGGTGCAGGCCGACGATCGTGAGCTGCAGCACCTGCCGCTGGACCTGATCCAGCGCGGCAAATACCAGCCGCGCCGGGACATGGACCCGCAGGCGCTGGAGGAATTGGCGAATTCGATCAAGGCCCAGGGCGTGATGCAGCCGATCGTGGTGCGCCCGATTGGTGCAGGCCGCTTTGAAATCATCGCCGGCGAGCGCCGCTGGCGCGCCAGCCAGCAGGCCGGCAAGGAAACCATTCCGGCAATGGTGCGCGATGTGCCGGATGAAACCGCCATCGCCATGGCGTTGATCGAGAACATCCAGCGTGAAGACCTCAATCCGATCGAGGAAGCGATCGCCCTGCAGCGTTTGCAGCAGGAATTCAAACTGACTCAGCAGGAAGTCGCGGATGCGGTGGGCAAGTCCCGGGTTACCGTGTCCAACCTGTTGCGCCTGATCGCGCTGCCGGAAGTCATCAAAACCATGCTTTCCCATGGCGACCTGGAAATGGGTCATGCCCGTGCTTTGCTCGGTTTGCCGGAAAATCAACAGGTTGAGGGGGCGCGACACGTTGTCGCACGAGGCCTCACCGTTCGTCAGACCGAGGCCCTGGTTCGCCAGTGGCTCAGTGGCAAACCTGCACCGGTCGAAACCGCCAAACCTGATCCGGATATTGCACGCCTGGAGCAGCGCCTGGCCGAACGCCTAGGCTCTGCGGTGCAAATTCGTCATGGCAAGAAAGGCAAAGGGCAATTGGTCATCGGATATAACTCATTGGATGAGCTTCAGGGCGTCCTTGCCCACATCCGCTGAAACAATTGCTTCTGTAGCGCGCAGTCGGAAATCACTACCCGGCAGTTGAATAGGGGCAGAACCGCCCCTATACTCTGCGCGCATTTTGTCGGCACAAATTATGCCAAGTTATTGATTTCCGGCAGCCGACCATTGAGGAGCAAGAGTGATGGAAACCCGCACGCCAAACACGTTGCCGTTCCATCGCTTGGCCGTTTTCCCGGTTTTAGTGGCTCAATTTGTCATTTTACTGATCGCCTCTTTGGCGCTCTGGTATTGGTATGGAGTCGTAGCCGGATACTCGGGACTCTGCGGAGGCCTGATAGCCTTGCTGCCCAATATGTATTTTGCTCACAGGGCCTTTCGGTTTTCCGGCGCCCGAGCAGCCCAGGCTATCGTCCGGTCCTTTTATGCCGGCGAGGCGGGGAAATTGATTTTGACGGCAGTGCTGTTTGCACTGACCTTTGCAGGTGTGAAGCCATTGGCGCCGCTGGCTGTATTCGGCGTCTTCGTGTTGACCCAACTGGTCAGCTGGTTCGCTCCCCTGCTAATGAAAACAAGACTTTCGAAACCTTAGGGCGTTTGAGGCAACCATGGCAGAAACAACCGCTTCGGGCTATATCCAGCACCACTTGCAGAACCTGACCTTCGGTCAGCTTCCCAACGGCGGCTGGGGCTTTGCCCACTCCGCAGCAGAAGCCAAAGAAATGGGCTTCTGGGCATTCCACCTGGATACTCTGGGCTGGTCTGTCGCATTGGGCCTGATCTTCGTCCTGATTTTCCGCATGGCGGCAAAGAAGGCGACTTCCGGTCAGCCAGGTGCTTTGCAGAACTTCGTTGAAGTATTGGTCGAATTCGTCGATGGCAGCGTGCGGGACAGCTTCCATGGTCGTAGCGCGGTGATTGCACCGTTGGCACTGACCATCTTCGTCTGGGTGTTCCTGATGAACGCCGTCGACCTGATCCCGGTCGACTGGATTCCTCAGTTGGCCATCCTGATCTCCGGCGATCACCACATTCCATTCCGTGCGGTTTCGACCACGGACCCTAACGCCACCCTGGGCATGGCCCTGTCGGTGTTCGCGTTGATCATTTTCTACAGCATCAAGATCAAGGGCATCGGCGGCTTCATCGGCGAACTGACCCTGCACCCGTTCGGCAGCAAGAACATCTTCGTTCAAGCGCTGCTGATCCCGGTGAACTTCCTGCTGGAGTTCGTGACCCTGGTCGCCAAGCCGATTTCCCTGGCCCTGCGACTGTTCGGCAACATGTATGCCGGCGAGCTGGTGTTCATTCTGATCGCTGTGATGTTCGGCAGTGGTCTGCTCTGGCTTAGCGGCCTGGGCATTGTTCTGCAGTGGGCGTGGGCTGTGTTCCACATCCTGATCATCACCCTGCAGGCGTTTATCTTCATGATGCTGACCATCGTCTACCTGTCGATGGCGCACGAAGAGAACCATTAAGACCAGTCTCGACTAGTCTGATGTCCCTCCCGGTCAAACGGGAGGGTAGCCCTGAAGGGCTATGAAACGATTTGTTTTACCGCTTTAAAATCTAAAAAACCTAAACCATACGACGTAAAAGTCGGGAGGAAAGATGGAAACTGTAGTTGGTCTAACCGCTATCGCTGTTGCACTGTTGATCGGCCTGGGCGCCCTGGGTACTGCCATTGGTTTCGGCCTGCTGGGCGGCAAGTTCCTGGAAGGCGCAGCGCGTCAGCCAGAAATGGTTCCAATGCTGCAAGTTAAAATGTTCATCGTCGCCGGCCTGCTCGACGCCGTGACCATGATCGGTGTTGGTATCGCTCTGTTCTTCACCTTCGCGAACCCCTTCGTTGGTCAACTCGCCGGTTAATCACTCGTTTTTTCGAGTGATTGGTGTGTTGTGCAACGAACGAGCGAGGTATTGGCGTGAACATTAATGCAACCATTATTGGTCAGTCCTTAGCGTTCTTGATTTTTGTAGTTTTCTGCATGAAGTTCGTATGGCCTCCGGTCATCGCGGCTTTGCACGAACGTCAGAAGAAGATCGCAGACGGACTGGACGCTGCCGCACGAGCAGCTCGCGACCTGGAGTTGGCCCAAGATAAAGCGGGTCAACAACTGCGCGAAGCGAAAGCTCAGGCAGCTGAAATCATTGAGCAAGCCAAGAAACGCGGTAACCAGATCGTTGAAGAGGCTGTTGAAAAAGCCCGTATCGACGCTGACCGTGTGAAGGTTCAGGCTCAAGCCGAGATCGAGCAGGAACTGAACGGTGTCAAAGATGCGCTGCGTGCCCAACTGGGTGCTCTGGCCGTCGGCGGTGCTGAGAAGATCCTGGGTGCCACAATCGATCAAAACGCGCACGCGGAGCTGGTAAACAAACTGGCTGCTGAAATTTAAGCGAGGGCGATCATGGCAGAATTGACCACGTTGGCCCGACCTTACGCTAAGGCAGCCTTCGAGCACGCCCAGGCCCACCAGCAGCTGGCCTCTTGGTCAGCCATGCTCGGCCTGGCTGCAGCAGTGTCGCAAGACGACACCATGCAGCGCGTGCTCAAGGCCCCGCGACTGACGAGCGCAGACAAGGCCGCCACGTTTATTGACGTGTGCGGCGACAAGTTTGATGTGAAAGTGCAGAACTTCATCCACGTCGTTGCCGAAAACGACCGTCTCCCGCTTCTGCCGGAGATCGCCGCTCTGTTTGACCTGTACAAGGCCGAACAAGAGAAATCGGTAGATGTTGAAGTGACCAGTGCTTTTGCATTGAACCAAGAACAGCAAGACAAACTCGCCAAGGTTCTCAGTGCACGACTCGACCGGGAAGTGCGCCTGCAAGTTGCGGAGGATGCCACCCTGATTGGTGGTGTCATCATTCGCGCCGGCGACCTGGTTATCGATGGCTCGATTCGCGGCAAACTCGCGAATCTTGCCGAAGCATTGAAATCTTGAGTTTGAAGGGGCAGCAGAGCAATGCAGCAACTCAATCCTTCCGAAATAAGTGAAATTATCAAGGGCCGCATCGACAAGCTCGATGTGACCTCCCAAGCCCGTAACGAAGGCACTGTCGTCAGCGTATCTGACGGCATCGTGCGGATTCACGGTCTGGCCGACGTAATGTACGGCGAGATGATCGAGTTTCCGGGCGGCGTCTACGGTATGGCCCTCAACCTGGAGCAAGACTCTGTAGGTGCCGTTGTATTGGGCTCCTACCAGACTCTGGCCGAAGGCATGAGCGCCAAGTGCACAGGCCGCATCCTGGAAGTTCCGGTTGGTAAGGAACTGCTGGGTCGCGTTGTCGACGCACTGGGTAACCCAGTTGACGGCAAAGGTCCGCTGAACAACACCGAGACCGATGCGGTCGAGAAAGTTGCTCCAGGCGTGATCTGGCGTAAGTCGGTAGACCAGCCTGTACAGACTGGCTACAAGGCTGTCGATGCCATGATTCCTGTCGGCCGTGGCCAGCGTGAGCTGATCATCGGTGACCGTCAGATCGGTAAAACCGCTCTGGCGATCGACGCGATCATCAACCAGAAAGACAGCGGGATTTTCTGCGTCTACGTAGCCATCGGTCAGAAACAATCGACCATCGCCAACGTGGTTCGCAAGCTGGAAGAAAACGGCGCCCTGGCTAACACCATCGTCGTGGCCGCCAGTGCTTCCGAATCCGCTGCACTTCAGTTCCTGGCACCGTACTCCGGTTGCACCATGGGCGAATACTTCCGCGACCGCGGTGAAGACGCGCTGATCGTTTATGACGATCTGTCCAAGCAAGCAGTGGCTTACCGCCAGATTTCCCTGCTGCTGCGCCGTCCACCAGGCCGTGAAGCTTACCCAGGCGACGTGTTCTATCTCCACTCCCGTCTGCTGGAGCGCGCATCCCGCGTTTCGGAAGAATACGTAGAGAAGTTCACCAACGGCGCAGTGACCGGCAAAACCGGTTCCCTGACCGCACTGCCGATCATCGAAACCCAGGCTGGCGACGTTTCCGCGTTCGTTCCGACCAACGTGATTTCCATCACCGACGGTCAGATCTTCCTGGAATCGGCCATGTTCAACTCCGGGATCCGTCCTGCAGTGAACGCCGGTGTTTCGGTATCCCGTGTGGGTGGTGCCGCTCAGACCAAGATCATCAAGAAGCTCTCCGGTGGTATCCGTACCGCTCTGGCTCAGTACCGTGAACTGGCGGCATTCGCCCAGTTCGCTTCTGACCTGGACGAAGCGACCCGTAAGCAACTTGAGCATGGTCAGCGCGTTACCGAGCTGATGAAGCAGAAGCAATACGCACCAATGTCAATCGCTGACATGGCGCTGTCGCTGTATGCCGCTGAGCGTGGGTTCCTGACCGACGTTGAAATCACCAAGGTCGGCAGCTTCGAACAAGCGCTGATTGCTTACTTCAACCGCGATCACGCCGAATTGATGGCGAAGATCAACGTGAAGGGTGACTTCAATGACGACATCGACGCTGGCATCAAAGCCGGTATCGAGAAGTTCAAGGCCACCCAAACCTGGTAAGCCGCAGCGGGGGCCGCGAGGCTCCCGCTTGCTAACCTGATAGGTGTTACATGGCAGGCGCAAAAGAGATTCGCAGTAAGATTGCGAGCATCAAAAGCACGCAAAAGATCACCAGCGCCATGGAAAAAGTGGCGGTCAGCAAAATGCGCAAGGCACAAATGCGCATGGCTGCTAGCCGTCCCTACGCGGAGCGTATCCGCCAGGTTATTGGTCATCTGGCCAACGCCAACCCGGAATATCGCCACCCGTTCATGATCGATCGCGAAGTAAAGCGCGTCGGTTATGTCGTGGTGAGCAGTGACCGTGGTTTGTGCGGTGGTTTGAATACCAACCTGTTCAAGGCCCTGGTCAAGGACATGGCGGTAAACCGCGAAAAAGGCGTCGAGATCGATCTGTGTGTGGTCGGTAGCAAGGGTGCGGCCTTTTTCCGCAACTTCGGCGGTAACGTCGTTGCAGCTATCAGCCACCTGGGTGAAGAACCGTCGATCAATGATTTGATCGGCAGCGTCAAGGTGATGCTGGATGCATACCTGGAAGGCCGGATTGACCGCCTCTCCGTGGTATCCAACAAGTTCATCAACACCATGACGCAACAGCCTACCGTGGAGCAGTTGATTCCATTGGTGGCCGCCCCGGAACAAGAACTCAAGCACCACTGGGACTACCTCTACGAACCAGACGCCAAAGAGCTGCTTGACGGCTTGATGGTGCGCTACGTGGAGTCGCAGGTGTACCAGGCGGTGGTCGAGAACAACGCGGCTGAACAAGCTGCGCGGATGATCGCGATGAAGAACGCTACCGACAACGCCGGTGATTTGATCAGCGATTTGCAGCTGATCTACAACAAGGCGCGTCAGGCTGCGATCACCCAAGAGATCTCGGAAATCGTCGGCGGCGCTGCCGCGGTTTAACGGTTCAAATATTCAGAGGATCCAGCTATGAGTAGCGGACGTATCGTTCAAATCATCGGCGCCGTTATCGACGTGGAATTCCCACGCGACAGCGTACCGAGCATCTACAACGCTTTGAAAGTCAAAAGCGATGCAGGCACCACCCTGGAAGTTCAGCAGCAGCTGGGCGACGGCGTGGTTCGTACCATTGCAATGGGTTCCACCGAAGGCTTGAAGCGCGGTCTGGAAGTCACTGACTCTGGCGCAGCCATCTCCGTACCGGTCGGTAAAGCGACCCTGGGCCGGATCATGGACGTCCTCGGTAACCCGATCGACGAAGCCGGTCCAATCGACACCGAAGAGCGCTGGGGCATTCACCGTCCTGCGCCTTCCTTCGCGGAACAAGCGGGCGGCAACGACCTGCTGGAAACCGGCATCAAGGTTATCGACCTGGTTTGCCCGTTCGCCAAGGGCGGTAAAGTCGGTCTGTTCGGTGGTGCCGGTGTAGGCAAAACCGTAAACATGATGGAACTGATCCGTAACATCGCCATCGAGCACAGCGGTTATTCCGTGTTCGCCGGTGTGGGTGAGCGTACTCGTGAGGGTAACGACTTCTACCACGAGATGAAGGATTCCAACGTTCTGGACAAAGTGGCACTGGTTTACGGTCAGATGAACGAGCCGCCGGGTAACCGTCTGCGCGTAGCACTGACCGGCCTGACCATGGCCGAGAAGTTCCGTGATGAAGGTAACGACGTTCTGCTGTTCGTCGACAACATCTATCGTTACACCCTGGCCGGTACTGAAGTATCCGCACTGCTGGGCCGTATGCCTTCCGCAGTAGGTTACCAGCCGACCCTGGCCGAAGAGATGGGTACTCTGCAAGAGCGTATCACTTCGACCAAAAACGGTTCGATCACCTCGATCCAAGCGGTATACGTACCTGCGGATGACTTGACTGACCCGTCGCCAGCGACCACGTTCGCCCACTTGGACGCCACCGTCGTACTGTCCCGTGACATCGCCTCCCTGGGTATCTACCCAGCGGTCGATCCACTGGACTCGACTTCGCGCCAGCTGGACCCGAACGTCATCGGCCAGGAACACTACGACACCGCTCGCGGCGTCCAGTACGTTCTGCAGCGTTACAAAGAACTGAAGGACATCATTGCGATCCTGGGTATGGACGAGCTGTCGGAAACCGACAAGCAGTTGGTATCCCGCGCTCGTAAGATCCAGCGCTTCTTGTCGCAGCCGTTCTTCGTGGCTGAAGTCTTCACCGGTGCCTCGGGTAAATACGTTTCCCTGAAAGACACCATTGCTGGCTTCAAAGGCATCCTCAACGGTGACTACGACCACCTGCCAGAACAAGCGTTCTACATGGTCGGCGGCATCGAAGAAGCGATCGAGAAAGCCAAGAAACTGTAATTCCGGCGCCCGGTAACGGGCGCTAATCAGGTTGAGGCAAGCAGATGGCTATGACATTCCATTGCGATATCGTCAGCGCGGAAGGGGAAATCTTCTCCGGTCAGATCGAGAGTGTGATTGCACACGGCGAACTGGGCGACCTGGGTATTAACTTTGGCCACGCGCCATTGATTACATCCTTGAAGCCTGGTCCGATCACTCTGACCAAGCTGGGCGGGGAACGGGAGGTGTTTTACATCTCCGGTGGTTTCCTCGAGGTTCAGCCGAACATGGTCAAGGTACTTGCCGACACCGTGCAACGTGCTGCCGACCTGGATGAAGCCTCCGCTCAGGAAGCCGTCAAGGCTGCCGAGAAGGCCCTGAACGAAAAAGGCGCAGATTTCGACTACGGTTCTGCTGCTGCACGTCTGGCCGAGGCCGCAGCTCAGCTGCGCACCGTCCAGCAGATCCGCAAGAAGTTTGGCGGCTAAGCCGTCAAACCTCATGCGTGATTGATTAAAAAGGGTAGCCTCGGCTACCCTTTTTCTTTTTTTGCAAAACACTTCTTTGGTCTGAAGTCTGACCGCCCAGGATTGGTAGCCATTCATGTCTCTCGAAATCGTAATTCTTGCCGCAGGCCAGGGCACCCGCATGCGTTCGGCCCTGCCCAAGGTGCTGCACCCGGTTGCCGGCAACTCCATGCTTGGCCATGTTATCCACAGCGCCCGGCAGCTGGATCCACAGCGCATTCATGTGGTGATCGGCCACGGTGCCGATGTGGTGCGTGAGCGGCTGGCGGCGGATGACCTGAATTTCGTATTGCAGGACAAGCAATTGGGTACCGGGCATGCCACCGCGCAGGCCGTGCCGTTCATCAAGGCCGACACCGTGCTGATCCTCTACGGTGACGTGCCGCTGATCGAAGTGGAAACCTTGCAGCGCCTGCTCAAGCACGTGGTGCCAGGCCAGATGGGCTTGCTCACTGTCGAGTTGGACGACCCGACCGGCTACGGTCGCATCGTGCGCAACGCTGACGGCAAGGTCGCCGCCATCGTCGAGCATAAAGACGCCAGCGAAGCCCAGCGCGCCATCACTGAAGGCAACACCGGCATCCTCGCTGTGCCGGCTGACCGCCTGGCTGACTGGATGAGCCGCTTGTCCAACAACAACGCCCAGGGCGAGTACTACCTGACCGACGTCATCGAGATGGCCGTCAGCGATGGCCTGGTGGTCGCCACCGAACAGCCTCACGACCCGATGGAAGTGCAGGGCGCCAACGACCGCAAGCAACTGGCGGAGCTGGAGCGTCACTACCAACTGCGTGAAGGCCGCCGCCTGATGGCGCTGGGCGTGACGCTGCGTGATCCGGCACGTTTCGATGTGCGGGGTGACGTCACCGTTGGCCGCGACGTGCTGATCGATATCAACGTGATCCTCGAAGGCCGCGTGGTCATTGAAGACGACGTGGTGATCGGGCCGAACTGCGTGATCAAGGACAGCACCCTGCGCAAGGGTGTGGTGATCAAGGCCAACAGCCATATCGACGGTGCGGTGATGGGCGAGGGCAGTGATGCGGGCCCGTTCGCGCGTTTGCGTCCGGGCAGCGTGCTGGGCGCCCGCGCCCACGTGGGTAACTTTGTCGAACTGAAAAACGCCCGGATGGGTGACGACGCCAAGGCCGGCCATCTGGCTTACCTCGGCGATGCAGTGATCGGTGCCCGCAGCAATATCGGCGCAGGCGCCATCACCTGCAATTACGACGGCGCCAACAAGTACCAGACGACCATTGGCGAAGACGTGTTTATCGGCTCCAACAACTCGCTGATCGCCCCCGTCACTATCGGTGATGGTTCAAACACCGCCGCAGGTTCCACCATCAACCAGGATGTGGATAAGTCCCAGTTGGCCGTCGCCCGCGCCCGCCAGCGCAACATCGACGGCTGGAAACGCCCGGTCAAAATCAAGAAGAGCTGAGTTATCCACAACCCTGAAACACTGCAGTACGCATGTGGGAGCGGGCTTGCTCGCGAAGGCGGTCTTTCGGTTGATACATGCGCCGACTGACACACCGCCTTCGCGAGCAAGCCCGCTCCCACATTTTTATCTGTGTTGATTCAAAAAACTCAGTCGCATGCTTGACCATTTTGAATGAATAGGTTTTGATTGCCTTCGTTATCTTTCGAAACGAAACTTATCATCACCATGTCGAAACGAAATACACCCCAACGTCGCCACAACATCCTTGCCATGCTCACCGAGCAAGGTGAAGTCAGCGTGGACGAATTGGCCAAGCGTTTCGAAACCTCGGAAGTCACCATCCGCAAGGACCTGGCGGCCCTCGAAAGTAACGGTCTGTTGCTGCGTCGCTACGGTGGCGCCATCACCATGCCTCAGGAACTGGTCGGTGATCCGGCACAGCCCATTTCGGCCTACAAGCGCGCCATCGCCCGTGCGGCCGTCCGGCGTTTGCGGGAACACGCGCGCATCATCATCGACAGCGGCAGCACCACCGCCGCCATGATCCCCGAACTGGGGCACCAGCCCGGCCTGGTGGTGATGACCAACTCCCTGCACGTGGCCAGCGCCTTGAGCGACCTGGAACACGAGCCGGTATTGTTGATGACCGGCGGCACCTGGGACCCGCATTCGGACTCGTTCCAGGGCCAGGTCGCCGAACAGGTACTGCGTTCCTACGATTTCGACCAGCTCTTTATTGGTGCCGATGGCATCGACCTGGAGCGCGGCACCACCACCTTCAACGAATTACTGGGGCTGAGCCGCGTCATGGCCGAAGTCGCCCGCGAAGTGGTGGTGATGGTCGAGTCCGACAAGATTGGCCGCAAGATCCCCAACCTGGAACTGCCCTGGAGCAGCGTCCATACCCTTATTACCGATGATCGCCTGCCACTTGAGGCCCGCGACCAGATTCAAGCCCGCGGCATCACGCTGATTTGCGCGGCAGTCATCTAGGAGAGAAACCATGTGTGGAATTGTTGGCGCAGTCGCTGAACGAAACGTCACTGCCATTTTGCTCGAAGGCCTCAAACGCCTGGAATACCGTGGCTACGACAGCGCCGGTGTGGCGCTCTTTACCAACGCCGGCAAGCTTGAGCGCATGCGTCGCCCGGGCAAGGTCAGCGAACTCGAACAAGCGTTGGCCGGTGAGCCGCTGGTAGGCCGCCTGGGTATCGCGCACACCCGTTGGGCCACCCACGGCGCGCCGTGCGAACGCAATGCTCACCCGCACTTCTCCGGTGACCTGGCGGTTGTGCACAACGGCATCATCGAAAATCACGAAGTGCTGCGTGAACAGCTCAAAGGCCAGGGTTATGTCTTCACCTCGGACACCGACACCGAAGTCATCGCCCACCTGCTGAACCACAAGCTCAAGGACATCGGCGACCTGACCAACGCTCTCAAGGCCACCGTCAAGGAACTGCATGGCGCCTATGGCCTGGCCGTGATCAGCGCCAGCCAGCCTGACCGCCTGGTCGCCGCCCGCAGTGGCAGCCCATTGGTGATCGGCTTGGGCCTGGGCGAGAACTTCCTCGCCTCCGACCAACTGGCCCTGCGCCAGGTGACTGACCGCTTCATGTACCTGGAAGAAGGCGACATCGCCGAGATCCGCCGTGAAAGCGTGTCCATCTGGGACGTCAACGGCCAGTCCGTGGAACGTGAAGCCGTGCAGTACCGCGACGGTGCCGAAGCCGCCGACAAGGGCGAGTTCCGCCACTTCATGCTCAAGGAAATCCACGAGCAACCGGCCGTGGTGCAACGCACCCTGGAAGGTCGCCTGAGCCAGAACCAGGTATTGGTGCAAGCCTTCGGCCCGCAAGCTGCCGAGCTGTTCGCCAAAGTGCGCAACGTGCAAATCGTCGCCTGCGGCACCAGCTACCACGCCGGCATGGTCGCCCGTTACTGGCTGGAAGAACTGGCCGGCATCCCGTGCCAGGTCGAAGTTGCCAGCGAATTCCGCTACCGCAAGGTGGTGGTGCAGCCCGACACTCTGTTCGTGACCATCTCCCAGTCCGGTGAAACCGCCGACACCCTGGCCGCCCTGCGCAACGCCAAGGAACTGGGCTTCCTCGGCAGCCTGGCGATCTGCAACGTCGGCATCAGCTCGCTGGTGCGCGAGTCCGACCTGACCCTGCTGACCCAGGCCGGTCGTGAAATCGGCGTGGCATCCACCAAGGCCTTCACCACCCAGTTGGTCGGCCTGTTGTTGCTGACCCTGTCCCTGGGCCAGGTTCGCGGCACGCTGGGCGAAGGCGTCGAGGCACACCTGGTCGAAGAACTGCGCCGCCTGCCGGCCCGCCTGGGTGAAGCCCTGGCCATGGACAGCACCGTGGAGAAAGTCGCTGAGCTGTTCGCCGACAAACACCACACCCTGTTCCTCGGCCGTGGTGCGCAATACCCGGTGGCAATGGAAGGTTCGCTCAAGCTCAAGGAAATCTCCTACATCCACGCCGAAGCCTACCCGGCCGGTGAGCTCAAGCACGGTCCGCTGGCCCTGGTGGATGACGACATGCCAGTCGTTACCGTCGCGCCGAACAACGAACTGCTGGAGAAGCTCAAGTCCAACCTGCAGGAAGTGCGCGCCCGTGGCGGCCAATTGATCGTGTTCGCGGACGAGAAGGCCGGCATGACCAATGGCGAAGGCACTCACGTCATCAACATGCCGCACATCCACGACACCCTGTCGCCGATCCTCTACACCATCCCGCTGCAGCTGCTGTCGTATTACGTGGCTGTGCTGAAGGGCACCGACGTTGACCAGCCGCGTAACCTGGCGAAGTCGGTGACGGTGGAATAAGCCGCACCCGAACCACCAAAACCCCCGTTCTTCGGGGGTTTTGCTTTTTCAGGCTACCGGATATCGGGTCTTGCCGTTTCTGTGGACTAATTCCGGGAGTATTCCCCTGCTTTACCCCTAGAATGCGCCCTGTGGATAACTAGCCAGGGAATGCCGCCGCCATGAACATCGAACTGCTGATCGCCGGTATCGTCGTGCTGATCATTGTCGTCGGCCTGGTCGGCTGGCTGGTGGGGGTCTACAACGGCCTGGTGATGCGCCGCAACGATGTGGATAAAGCCTTCGCCAACATCGACGTGCTGCTCAAGCAGCGGGCAGACCAGATTCCCGACCTGATGCGCGTGGTGCAAACCGCCATGAACCATGAGAACGCGCTGTTCACCCGCCTCAGCGACGCCCGCACCGCGTACCTCAACGCCAGCAGCCTCACCGATAAAGTCGATGCCTCCAACCAGCTCAATACGGCGCTCAAGTCGGTGATTGCAGTGGCCGAGAATTATCCGACGCTGATCTCCGGCCCCAACATGGTCGAGTTGCAGCAGGCGATCTCGGCAGTGGAGGAACGCATCGCCGACCGTCGCGAGTTCTTCAATGAGTCGGTCAACCTCTACAATATCGCCATCGCGATTTTTCCTGATCTGTTCTTCGCCAAGATGCTCGGCTATCAGCGCATTCCGCTGCTGGCCATCAGCGCCGAAGAAACCCGCTACGACGGCGTGAAGCTTGAGGTGCCGGGGGCATGAAAACCACCCAGGCAGGGGTTGTCACAAAAAAACCAGCGTGGAAAACCCTGGTGGCACTGGTCTTTCTCGCCGGCTTTATTGGCCTGATGGTCTACGCCCCGACGATCCTCGTGGCGCTGTTTTTTCCTGTGTGCATCCTGATCGGGCTGCTGGCCAGCTTCGGCCCCAATTTCTATCGCACCGAACAGCGCCTGGCCACCAGCCAGATACGCTCATTGGCCATGGGGCTGGTGGAAGTGAACGGCAAGGTGATCGTCGACACGCCGCTGATCTCCCCGGTCCACGGCAAGCCTTGCGCGGGTTACGTGTGGGTCATCGAAGAAGGCACCAAAGACAAGGATGGCGATTGGAGCTGGAGCCAGGTCTCGGCCGAGGCTCGCTGCAATGACTTCCGTCTGCAGGACGCCACCGGTGAAGTGACAGTGATTGCCGAGGGTATCGACCTGTTCGGCAAGAAGCGCCCTGACGACCATGAATGGATCAGCAGCTCCCGCCGCCAGGGCGAACTGCTCCTCACCCAGGATATGCAGGTGATGCTGATTGGCGACGCCTGCGAGCGTGCGGGCAAGACGGTGATTGCCCAGGGCCGGCAACCTGACGCGGTGTTCGGCCTGGCCGAGACCAAGGAGGTGGAAAACCGCCGTGTGCTGGCGCCGCTGTGGCGCGCCGGTGGTTTCTACGCGGTGGTGTTGGGTTTGATCGGCGTCGGCATCATGGCCATGACGCCGGAACATTTTGCCCAACTGCATTTGCCGGGCCCCGCCACCTACCAGCAAATGGCAGAGCTGAATCCCGCCTATCGGTTTCTGGCCTGGTTGTACCGTGACAATGGCTTCGTGATTCCTTTCATGGCCGCGTTTGGCTTCTTGCTGACGATGTTTGTGGTGTTGCTCGCGCTGCGGCTCTTGCTGCCCACGGGCATGCGCCTGGCGGTAGGCCGCGTGCTGGGCGCCTGGATGGGCCTAGGCATGGTGATTGGCGGCGTAGTGACCTTGCTGCTGGTGGTGGCCCAGGTGGACACCATGAAGGTGTTCCTGGTGTGGATGATGATTCTGCTGGGCACCCTGGTGTTTTCGATCTTTGAGCAACGCAAGCTAGGGGTGGCGTACAAGCATTTCGCAAAAGATGCAGGCACTGCCGGTTTAGGCGACGAAGACGCCTGATCAGGGTACAAACTCAACCTTCAAGCCTCGGCTGGCGCTGCGGCCCTGATCGTCAGTCACCCGCAACCGGTACTCCCCCGACTTACCCGGCCGCCAGTTCAGCGTGGTTTGCGGCGGGCCCTGGCCGATCAGGGTCTGGTCGGCGAACCAATACAGCGTCAGTGCATCACTGGCCGCGTTGGCGTTCAGCGGGATGCTTTCCTGGGGCTGGGACAGGCGCAGGTGGTAGCTGACCTGGGTCAGCGGCGAGCGAATCTGTGGCGCTTCGCTTTGATCGCCGACACGGTTGGGTTGGCAGCTTTTCTGCACATTGGGCGGCGTACGCCGGGGCAGCCCTGCGGCGCGGAACAGCCGCTGCACATCGCTGGGCCAGAACTCGAAGACTTCTTCACGGGTGTACTGCGGGTCGAACGGCGGGCACGCGGCCTTGCCGGTGCGGGTGTCGATCAGCACCGGGCGGTGCAGGTTGGACACCCGAATCGGTGACACGCCGGGGATGTACCAGGTCTTGCGGGTACGTGGGCACCAACGGTTGGGCAAGTCACCAGAGGCCGCGCAGACGTCGATGCGGATCAGCCCGGCGGGCGGCTTGTCGGGTTTGATCACCACATTGGGCAAGGCCAGCGGCAGGGCGTCGGCAATACGGAAGAACAACGGTGCCGCAGTTTTCGCACCGATAAACTCAGGATTCGGACGCCCATCGAAGTTGCCCACCCACACCACCAGCACGTACGGGCCTACGAGGCCGGCGCTCCATGCATCATGAAAACCCCAGGACGTGCCGGTCTTCCAGGCCGTACGCCAGTGGCGCCCCGGCAGCCCGTCCGGGCGCGGGTTGCGCCGCAGCATGTCGCGCACCATAAACGCGGCCTGCGGCGTGAGTAGCTGGGCGCCAGTGGTTTGCGGCTGTTCCTGCAAATAGCGCAGCGGCCGCAAATGCCCGTCACCAGCCAGCATCACATACAGCCGCGCCAGCTCCTCGGGCGTCATCTCGCCGCCGCCCAAGGCCAGCGCCAAGCCGTAATGGCTTTCGCCGCGCAGGCCCTTGATCCCGGCCCTTTGCAGCAATCCGTAGAGTGACGGAGAGCGGGTTTGGCTGGCCAGCCACACCGCCGGAATATTGCGGCTGCGAATCAGCGCGTCGCGGGCTGTCACCGGACCGACAAAACTACCGTCGAAATTTTCCGGCTGGAAGTAGCCGAAGTTACTCGGCATGTCCTTGAGGATGCTCATGGGGTGGATCACCCCTTGGTCCAGCGCCAGCCCATACAGGAATGGCTTGAGGGTGGAGCCCGGCGAGCGCCGCGACAACACGCCGTTGACCTGGCCGTGGATGCTTGTGGATAAGTAGTCTGCCGAGCCCACCAGGGCTTTTACGCTCTGGTCGCGGCTGTCGATCAGGATCGCCGTGGCGTTTTCCACACCGCTGCTGCGGCGCTCGGCGATGAAGCCGGTGATCAGCCGTTCCATCAATTGTTGCAGCGCCAGGTTGAGGGTGCTGTTCAACTCATTGCCGGTTTGCGAGGCCAGCAACTGTTCGCTCAGGTGCGGCGCGAGAAACGGGATCTGCTGGCGGTTGCGGGCTTCCAGCGGCAGGTCCAGCAAACTGTCGTTACGCGGGTCCTGTGGATAAGTTTCCCGCCAGTCGGCCATCAGCCGTTGCCGGGCGGTTTGCAGGGAAGGTCCAAAGCGCGCCCGACGACCCGGTTGCTGGGGAATCACGGCCAGCGCGAGGGCTTCAGACAAGGACAACTGCGCCGCTGACTTGCCAAAATAGATCCGGCTGGCCGCTTCGGCACCTTCGATATTGCCGCCCATGGGCGCCAGGTTGAGGTAGGCCTCAAGGATGTCGTGCTTGCTGTAACGTGCCTCCAGCCACAACGCTAGGGCCATCTGCTGCAGCTTGCCGGGCACTTGGCGAGTGTTGAGATCCCACAGGCGCCTGGCCAACTGCATGCTCAAGGTCGAGCCGCCTTGGCGCTGGCCGCCGCTATAGGTGGCCATGGCCGCTCGCAATAACGCCGGGGGATTGATCCCCGGGTGCCAGTAGAAATTGCGGTCTTCCTTGAGCAGCAACGCCTCCACCAGTGACGGAGAAATCCGTTCCAGGGGAAGCCACAGGCGATATTGCCCGTCAGCCGCCAGGGTCATGCGCAGCAGCGAACCGTCATCGGCCAAAACCACCCGTGATGAACTGGCCGCCTGTTCCAGCGGTGCATGGGGCCACAAGCGCAGCCCCGCCAGAATCACCGCCGCTGCCAGCAGCGGCGTCAGGCTTTTAAGGCTTGGTAATTTCAAGCTGGCCTACTTTGCCGCGTCCTTGCAGGGTGGTTTCGTACATGCCCTCGGCGTAGGCCGGTGGCGTATTGAAGGTACCGGCGTTGGTGGCGCGCACGCGGTACACGAAGGTGCCTACATCCCGCAGCGCGGTGCCGTACAACACCACTCGGTCATCACGCACGTCGACGTAGTCCGGTTGCCAGTTGCTCAAGTCGGTCTCGCCAATCGGCGCCTGCCAGGCGTCGGCTTCTTCGGTGTCTTCGCCGGTTTCAACGTACTCCGAATCGTCGCCTTCGCTTTCCTCGGTGCTGGCCGCTTCCGGCTCCGGCGGCAAGTTATACACAGGCTCGACACCACCCGGCAGCAAGTCGACCACCGCCACTTGCTGCACCTGATCACGGTCAGTAGCCCGCAAGCGCAGGCGCACCAGGAACTCATCACCTACCGCGACCTTGCTGACTGGATTGCCCTTGAGGTCGAGGTATTCGTGGATGATTTCCAGGCCGCTGTTGATCGGCTTGAGGTTGGCGCCCTTGTCATAGCCCGCTTCGCTCAGCATGTAGAACGCCGCCGGGCCGTCGGATTTTTCCATCTGCAGTTTTTGCGTACCGGCAGGCACCGCCGCACGTGGCGGCTGGCCGGCCATCTGCAACAACTGTTGCTGCTTGTCGCTGAGCCATGCGGTGGCCTTGAGGGTCATGTCGCTTTGCGCGCGCTGGCCATAGTTGTCCAGGGCCCGCAGCAACAGTGCCGCCGACAGCGAGTTGTAGCGTTGCTCGTTGAGACGCTTGCCGAGTTTATCCAGCAGGCTTGTCGGCACATCGTCGAGCATTTCCGGGAAGTGCCGCGCGAGCAAATGCAGGTGCTCGGCGTCGTGCACCAGCGGGTCGTAATACAGGCCGTCGCTGTTCCATTTATCCGACAGGGAAAGCCACGGCACCTTGCGGAACAAGGTATCGGCCTGACGATCCTGCTTGAGCAGCTTGTAGCTGGCGGCCAGGTACGCCGCGCCAATGTCGTTCTGCCAGGTGTCCTTGAAGTAGCTTTCGTAGCGCTCGCGGATATCGCTTAAGGCGCCGCTCACCAGAATCCCCTGACGGCTCAGGAGGTAACTGGCGTAGGCGCGGTTGCGCAATTCCGACAGGCCTTCGCTCGGGCCGTTGGCCAGGTCGGTGAGGTACGCGTTGGAACGTTGCAGCAGGTCTTCCGGCACCGGCAGCCCGCGCTCCCTGGCTTCGATCAGGAAGTCGGTGGCGTACAGGCTGGCATACGGCGCCACATCCGGGTTGGCCGCCCACAAGCCGAAACCGCCGGCCTGGTTCTGCCGTTGACGCAGCATGCGCACCGCACCGCTGAAGGCTTGCTCGGCCTCCGGCGCGTTACCACCCCAGATCAACGCCGGCATGGCCTTGGACACCAATTGCTCGGTGCAGGCGTAGCCATAGTCATCCAGGTAATGCTTGAGGCCGTTGGCCCATACCAGCGGCGAAGCGGCGACGCCCAACTGCACATCGCGCAACTGGCTGAACAGCTCGCGGGTCGGTTTCAGCTCTTTGCTGGCGCTGTCGAAACGGCCCAGGCTCAGGGCCACCCGATGCTCGCTCAAGGGTCGGATCGACGTGGTTTCCGCCACCTGGATACGCTTGCCATCCGGCAGCACCGCGACAAAGCGCAAGTCTGCCGAGCCGAGGGTTTCGCCTACCTTGATCTTGAACTCGGCGACACCCTCCTTGCGCGGTTGCAGGGCCAGGGTGCTGGCCTTGTCGCCTTGCACCTGCAGGCCATCGCTGGTCTGCACTTCAAACTTCACGTCCGCCGCCGCGTCCAGGTTGCTGAACACCCCGGCGCTGACGCTGAACACATCCCCCGGTGCGACAAAGGCCGGCACGTTCGGCGTGATCACCAGCGGCCCGCGCACTTCGGTGTTGGCCTCGCTGACGCCCACGCTGTCGCTGTCCACGGCCACCGCAAACAGATGCAGCTTGCCATTGAAGCTGTCCGGAACCTGGTAGTGCAGCACGGTTTCACCGGCCGGCAAGTCCACCAGGCCAGACCACCAGGCCACAGGTGGCTGATGTTTACGCTTGAACGGGTTGAGGTGGTTGGCCAGGGCGCCTTCCGTATCGCCACCCGGCGCTGCCCCACTGAGCAGGCGGCTGAATTCCGGCAGGATCAGGTCAAGGATCTGACTGGTGCCGACCTCCAGTGCACGCTTCTGGAAGAAGAAGCCCAACGGGTCCGGCGTCTGGTAGCGCGCCACTTGCAGGATGCCTTCGTCCACCGCGTAGACCACTGCGCGGCCAGGGCGGTCGGCGTTGACCTTGATATCCAGGGTCTGCCCCGGCTCGATCTTCGCCGGGCCTTCGACTTTCAGCGCCATGCGCCGCGCGTCGAGGTTGATGCTGAACGGCACCACGCCGTAGGACAGCGGGCTCATGTAGACCTCGGACGAACCAATGTCCCGTACGAACTGCACGTTGACGTAGGCATTGCCCTCAAGCCCCGCAGGAACGCGGATGTGTTGCACACTGTTGGTGCTGTCGGCCTTGAACCACTGCTGGGTGTAGACCTTGTCCCGCTCGATGGTGATCAACCCGGCGCCGGTGTACGGCGCGCGAATGCTGATGGCGATCTCATCACCGGTGGCGTAGCTGCGTTTATCCAGGCGCAGTTGCAGTTCGGCGTTGCGCTCCAGGGAGCGCGAGGTGTTGCCCCGGCCGGCGACGCTGTAGTCGATCTGGTTCAGCAGGTTGCCGTTGGCGTCCTTGAGTTGCAGGGTGAAATCGCCCGGGGTGCCGGTGTTCAGGGTTTGCTTGGCGCCGTCCTTGGTCATCACCAGCGGCGAGGCCGGCTGGCTGATGTTCTTGATGCGCGACTCGTATTTGTAGGTGCCGTTGGATTGCTTCACCAGCACCGAGACGTAGCGGTGCTCGACCACTTCACTGGTCAGGCCGTCGACTGCGACTGGCGTAAGGTCTGGCGCCACGGCCAGCCATTGCACTTCACGCGGGGCGTCCTTGGCGACGAAAGACAGCGAATCCTTGCTCTTCACACCCACCAGGTACGGCGCCGCCGACACCAGCAATGCGCTTTGTGCGGCGACGTTGCGACCGCCTTCGGCTTCGTACACCTGGGTCATCACTTGCAGGCGGTAGGTGCTGTTGGCGAAGCGTTGCAGGTTCAGGTCCAGCACCGCCTGGCCATTGTCGTCGACGGTGGTTTCGGCCAGGTCTTCGGAGCTGGCTTCTTCCAGCGAGTCATTCAGGCGGAAGCGGTAATCCGGGTAGCGATCAAAGGCCGCGAGCGTCGGGCTCAGAGACATTTTCGCCGTGACGCGACGACCCGCCGCCGGAGCGCCGAACAAGTGCATCGCGGTGACCTTGGCCACCACCTGGTCCGGCGGGATCCAGCCCAGCACCGGTGTATCGTGCAGGCTCAGGCTGACTTTCATCCGGTCCGGTTCAAAGTCGCGGACCTTGAAGCTGACGCTGCCCAGGTCGGTACGACGCTGCTTCTCACCGATCAGTTGCAGGGTCGCGGTGTAATCGCCGGATGGCGCTACTTCGCTGCTTGGGAAATCGAAGGTTTCAAAACCGCTGGCCGACAGTTTCAACGGCTGGCGAATCACCTCAAGGCCACGGGGGTCGGTGATCTGCAACTCAACCGGCAGGCCTTGCAGGGCGCCTTTCCAGTCGCCGCTGCGCACGATCATGCCCAGGTGCGCGGTCTCGCCGGGCCGGTACAGGCCGCGATCGGTAAACAGGTAGGCGCTGAGGCGATTGATCGCACCGTCCTCTTCCAGGCCGCCTACATCAAAGCGTGACAAATCCAGCTGTTGCGACTGACGGGCAATCGGCAGGAAGGATTGGTCATTGCCGCGACTGACCACATACATCAACGGCGTTTTCTCACGGCGCAGTTCATCCAGCTTGGCGAAGTGCGCGTGACCTTCGGCGTCGGTATGGCCGCTGGCGACCGGCAAACCGTTGCGGCCGATGATATCGACCTGGGCGTCGGACACCGGCGAGCCGTTGCCGATGGACTGCACGTACACATCGTGACTGCCATCGCTGGAGCGCTTGGCGATGATGCCCAAGTCGGTGACCACGATGAAACGCAGGTCGCTGGTGGTGTTGCGCGAGTAGTCGAAGGTGCGATCGGCCGGGTCGTCCTGCGGGCTCAGCTTGAGCACAAAAATCCCCCGGCGGCCGCCGTTGGCCGTGAGGTAGTTGCTCAGGTCGACGTTGTCGTAGACGGTTTTCGACGGGTCGCCAGCCGACAGCGGAATGTCCAGGCTCTGACGCTCCACCATCCGGTCGAAGTAGTCATTGGCAAAATTCGGTCGGGCAAAGCTGCCGCTGCTTTGGTCCACCAGGTGTTGCAACTGGTTGGGCAGCAGGCGCGCGATTTCCACATGGGCGCCGGGTACGCCACGGGCCATGAAGCCCAGGCGTTTTTCGCCGGTGAGGCTGAGCAGGGCGCCGTCGGACAGGAACTGCAGCGTGCGTGGATAAGCCGGCATGCTCACGAGAGAGGCTGTCGGATTTTTCGCCAGGTAGCCGCCGATGGCTTCCAGGTTGGCCGGCACCCGTACATACAGGGCGCGGCCCGGCGGGGCCTTGAACTTGAAGGCGTGCAGGGTATTCAGCGGTTCGACGCTCGGCACGTGGGTCAGCTTGACCTTGGTGCTGCTGGCCAGCAGTTTGTCGTCGATGTCTTGCAGGTTCCAGGGGCGGGTATCGTCCTCGGCTTTTTCCGGCAGCATCCAGGCCTGCACCTTGTTGGCGATGGTCTCGTCGGCCACGGCGCTGGAACTGCTGAACATCAACACCGGCTCGGGTTCGCCGCGCTCGTTGTCGACAAAGCTGACTTCGGCGCCGGTAAAGGTCAGGCGATAGCGGCCGGGCACGGTGACTTCGGCCACCAGCGGCGCCGAGCTGGGATTGCCGCCATCACGGGCCTTGAGGCCTTCATCGAGCTTGGCGCTGACCGGGGTGCTTTCCAGTGGGGTGGCCAGGGCGGCAGAGCGCACAAAGGCGTTGAGCTTGTGTTCGTCGAAGGTGATTTCCGGGCGATTGGGCAGTTGCGCATCGCGGTAGGCCAAGCCTTTGCCGAGGGTGACCGAGGCACGTTTGCGTACGCTGTCTTCGTCTACCGGGTGGGAAAAGTGGAAGGTCGCTACCAGCTGTTTCTGCGTCGGGTTGCTCGGGTCCTGGTACAGCTCGTTTTGCGTCAAGGTGGCGCGGAACGGCTGGGTGGAGAATTGGCTGGTGTATTGGCTGAGCAGTACGCCGTCGGCCAACAGGGTTTTCTTGGCCAGGTCGATAGTGTAGTGGGCGTCGACGGGCCAGTCTTTTTCCGGGGTGAACACCAGGCTGCGGTCATCCGCCCAGCGCCAGGCGCCGGCGATGGCAGGCTTGAGGGTGATGCCTTCGGTGACCGGCTTGCCGATGGCTTCCAGCGGGGCCACTGATTCGGCGAAGCGCACCTGCAAGTTATCCACAACCGGCTGCGGCTGGGTGTAATCCGTCAGGTTGGGCTTGTGCAGCGAATAACCCACGGTGTGGGGCTGAGGCAGGTGGGAATACCAGTGCCAGCCGTAAAAGCCCGCGGCCAGCACGAGTACCAGGGCCAGCGCGCCGCCCGCAGCCTGGCGCGGATAAGCCCGGGCCTTGTGGCCGACGTTGACCAGGCCGTTGCCTGTGGCTTGCAGCCAGCGCGGCGGCTGCCACTGGCCGAACAGGCTGCGCGCCAGCCATCGAACGGCGCTGAACAGGACACTCACCACTGAGATCAAGGCCCCGAAAAAACGGCGGCTGGTCGCTTTTAACGAATCAAACATGGTGAGCATCCCTGGCAATGTGTCGCGTATCTTACACGTCTCTTTGATACAAAAGATGACGGCAAATGCGCCGCAAAGCTCAGGCTTGCTGTACGAAGGTGAGGCGTATCGCAAAACCGATCAAAAGACTGCCAAACAGCCATTGCTGAAGGCGCTGGGCGGACGGGCTGCGTTCCAGCCAGCGGCCGATTCTTGCGCCGGCCAATCCATAGCAACTGTCGAATCCCAGGCCGACCGCCACCAGAATCGCCCCCAACAGCGCAAACTGCGCCGTCACCGATGCGCCATGTGGATCAATGAATTGCGGCAGCAGCACGGAGCAGAACAGCAGCGCCTTGGGGTTGAGCAGGTTGGTCAGCAAACCCCGCTGGAAGGCTTCGCGCCAGGCATGCGCCGGCGTCGTGCTGTGCTCGGCGTTCAGGTTGGGCAGCAGGTTTGAGCGCAGGCACTGCACGCCGATCCACAGCAGATATGCCGCACCGCCCAGGCGCACCACATCGAAGGTCCAGGGTGCGACCTTGAACAGGGTCGCCAGGCCCATCCCCGCCAGCGCCACGTGGCAAGCTCGCGCCAGGCCCAAGCCGCCTGCGGTTGCCAGTGCCATCGCCTTGCCCTGGCGGGCGCCGGTTTGCAGCAGCAGGATCATGTCCGGGCCGGGCAGCAGGTACACCACTGCCAACGCGACTAAAAACAACCAGAGTTCTGCCATGTGCCTGCCCCTTGCGGTAGGTGATTCGTAGGGCAATTTTAGGGGTGAAGGCCGGGGCAGGTGCTTGCGTAGTCAGCCGGAAAAGCGTCTAGTCCTGGCACAATCTGCCACTTTTTTCGGGCGAAACATTTCACTTATGCCAAATCTGAAGCTGGACGCATTTGACCGCAAGATTCTTGAAGCCCTGCAACGGGATGGCCGGCTGAGCAACGTGCAACTGGCGGACGAGATTGGCCTGTCGGCCTCGCCCTGCTTGCGGCGTGTGCGGCTGCTGGAAGAGGCCGGGGTGATTCGTGGTTACCAGGCAAGCCTGGACCGGGATGAAGTCGGGTTGGGGCTGACGGTGTTTGTCGGGGTGAAAGTGGAGCGGCATAACGACGAGCAGGCGGAGGCGTTTCGGTTGGCGGTGACGGCGCTGCCCCAGGTGATTTCGGCGTTTCTGGTGTCGGGGGAGTCGGATTTCCTGCTGCAAGTGGTGGTGCCGGACTTGCGCGGGTATGAACGGTTCCTGACCGGGAGCTTGTTGAAGTTGCCGGGGGTGAGTGATATCCGCAGTAACTTCGCGATTCAGACGGTGAAGACGCCCGGGGCATTGCCGCTGAGTCACCTTCCCGGCTAGATCGTTCCCACGCTCCGCGTGGGAATGCCGCCCTGGACGCTCCGCGTTCGCTTTAAAAGTCGTGACGCGGAGCGTCACCGGATGCATTCCCACGCAGAGCGTGGGAACGATCAGATAATGACGCCGGGGGCATCTTCCCGGCTGGTGATTTCTTATTGTGGTAAGGACGCTTGTTGTGGCGAGGGAGCTTGCTCCCGCTGGGCTGCGTAGCTGCCCCAAAATCCTGGGAGCGCTGCGCACTCCAGCGGGAGCAAGCTCCCTCGCCACTGGGGTTGTGTGGATTTGGGGAGGGAGGTGGTCGTCAGGTCCACCAGTAGCGCACGAGATGAAAGAAGATCGGCGCGGCAAAACACACCGAATCCAGCCGATCCAGCATCCCGCCGTGCCCTTCGATCATGTGCCCCCAATCCTTCACGCCCCGGTCGCGCTTGATCGCCGACATCACAATCCCGCCCGCAAACCCCAGCAGGTTGATCAGCAGCGCAATCAGGAACGACTGCCAGGGATTGAACGGCGTGGTCCACCACAGCGCCGCGCCGATCAGGGATGACAGCAGAATCCCGCCGACAAACCCTTCCACGGTTTTAGACGGCGACAAGTTGGGCGCGATCTTGTGTTTGCCGAACAGCTTCCCGCACACGTACTGCAACACGTCCGACAGTTGCACCACGATCACCAGGTAGGCAATCAGCAGCAGGTTGCGGCCTTCGTAGCCGACGATATCCAGGGTCAGCAGCGCCGGCACGAAGGACACACAGAACACCGCGATCATCAGCCCCCATTGCACCTTCGACGCCCGTTCCAGGAAGTGCGTGCTGTCGCCGCCCAGTGACGCGAGGATCGGCAGCAGCAGGAACACGTACACCGGGATGAAGATCGAGAACAGCCCGTACCAGTCGAAGTAGATCAGCAGGTATTGCAGCGGCAGCGCCAGGTAGAAGGCCGCCACCAGCGCCGGGTAATCGCTGCGCCGGGTGGGTGTCAGCGTGAGGAATTCCCGCAGGGCATAGAACGACACGGCGTAAAACAGCAGGATCACCGCGCCGGTGCCGAGCCAGAACGCAATGTCGATCACCACCACCATCACCCACCAGGCGTTGATGCGGGCGTTGAGGTTGTCGATCACCGCGTTGGGTGTGCCACGGGTGCGCAGTTTGAGGATCAGGCCGATCAGCGAGGCGAGCACGAGGATCGCGCCGATCCCGCCGAACAACATCAGGGTTTGGCTATCCATCTCAGGAATGCTCCGGGGCAAGGGCGAGCAAGGCGTCGCGGGTGCGGGCGAGGAACAGCGCCTTGTCTTCGCCGTCCTCCAGTTGCAGCGGTGCGCCGAAGCTGGTGGTGCACAGCAAGGGCAGCGGCAGCACACGGCCCTTGGGCATGACCCGGTTGAGGTTGGCGATCCACACCGGGATCAATTCGACTTGTGGATAACTCTTGGCCAGGTGATACAGCCCGCTTTTGAACGGCAACAGGCCGTCTTCCAGGTTGCGCGTGCCCTCGGGAAAGATGATCAGCGAGTCGCCGTTTTCCAGGGCCTGAAGCATCGGCGCCAGAGGGTTATCCACAGGGTCCTTGCGCTCGCGGTCGATCAGCACGCCGTTGAACACCCGGTTGATGATGTAGCGGCGCAGGGCGCTGGTGTTCCAGTAGTCGCTGCCGGCCACCGGGCGGGTGAATTTACGCAGGTTCTGCGGCAACGAGGCCCACAGCAGCACGAAATCGCCGTGGCTGCTGTGGTTGGCGTAGTAGATGCGTTGCACCGGCACCGGCGCGCAGCCAAGCCACAGGCTGCGGGCGCCGGTGACGGTGCGGGCCATGGAGGTAATCAGGGTGGCGACCACGGGTTCGAACATGAGGATTCCTTATCCGGCGAAGGGCAGCCAGGGGCTGGCCAGGATGACGGCCACGGTCAGCAGCACTTGCGCCGCCAGCAGGTAGGCTTGCTTGCGCAACAGTTTCAGGGCGCCGCGACGGCGCTCGGTCCAGGGGCGGCCTGCGCGTTTGGCGGATTGCAGGCCAAGGGTTTGCATGGCCTGGTCGAAGTCGGGCGTGCGGTCGGTGTCGCGGGCGAGCAGGGCGAACAGGTCGGCGTCGAAGGCCACCCGCAGCGCCCAATATTTTTCCAGCAGCCCGAGCACAATCATCCACAGGCTGAGGATCAGGCAGACCGGCGTGATGCTGGCCATCAGCAGTTGAGCGAGGCCGAACAGTACGCCGAGCAAGGTCAGGCCTGTGGATAACTGATCCAGGGAACGGCCCCGCCGCAGCAGGCTGGCGATGACCTGTAATTCCATATCAGCGGGCATGGGCTAAACCCTCCAGGGCTTCACGGTGCGCGGAATGCAGGACCACACGTGGGCGTGCTGTACGAATAATAGCCACCGCCTCGTCGACATTGCCTGCGCGCCCGGTATGCAGCAGCCATGCAGCCACGGCGGTGGCGCTGCGTGAGTAACCGAGGGCGCAGCACACCAGCAAGGGTCCGGCTGAGCGTAGCCGCTCTATCGCTTGGGCGGCTTCCACGCATTGCGCTGCAGTGGGCGCCGTCAGGTCGAGCACTGGCAGGCTGTAGTAGGCGCGACCCTGTGGATTAATCGGCAATTCGGCGCACAGATCGACCACCGCCTTGAATGATCCCAGCTCACCGCTGGTGGGAATTCGCCCCAGCCAAACGTTATCCACAACCTGATCGGGCTGTGGATGTCTACGTGTCCACAGGCGGGAATTGATCCAGGCGGCCACCAGATAAGGCGCCAACAACCAGCGCGCCGCCGGAGTGAGTCGTCCGTCGGCGCGTTTCTGAAATCCCGAAACGCCCAGTACCAGGTAATTCGCCTTCATCAAGCCAAGGGATACCGCCGGCCAAAGCAGCCACAACCAGCCGCCGCCAAGGGAAAGCGCCAGGATCAAACACACCAGCGACCCGAAGCCATAGCGCAGCCCCAGGCGCCAACGCTGGCGGTCCCTGGTCAGCTGGGCATTCAGCAGCGGGCTCGGATGTTCCAGCGGCCATAGCCACACGCACAGCCAGCCGGCGAGGGCGCCTGTGGGTAAGTCAATAAAGTGATGTTGATAAGTGGTCAGCACCGAAAGGCCGATCAACGCGAACCAGCCCTGCACCAGCCAACGCCACAGGCCCCGGCTATGCCGCTGGTACATTATCCACAGCACCACCAGCAGCGCGATGTGCAACGACGGCGCCTGGTTGAACGGCTTGTCGAACCCGGCGAGTACCGCAAACAGCCAGCCAAACACGCCGTCCAGCTCCGGTCTTTCGAAGGTGAAACGCAAGGGCCAGATCAGGAAGCAGGTGACGGCAATCACTTGGGCCGTCAGCAGGCGCAAGGCATGTTGTTTCAGTTCATGGCGGGTGCTTGGCAGTAGCAGGGAGAAACCGTAGAGCAGGTCGATCGACCAGTAGGGCACGATGGTCCAGGCCCAGAACGGGATATGGGTTTCCCAGCCGAACACCATCGTGCCCACGTCGCTGCGCTGGCTGGTGACCCACGTGGCAAAGCCGTAGGTGCTGAAAAACAGCGGCGCCAACAGCAGCAGCCACAGCACCGCCGGTTTCAACAGGCCCGGTTCACGCATGGGTCAGGCTCGCTGTGCCAGGGACACGCTGAAAATCCCCCACTCATCCACACGCTGGGTGATCTTGCGGAAACCGGCGGCTGCCACCAGTTGATCCATTTCCGCCTGGCTGCGCCGGCGCATTACCCAGGCCTGGCCCTGGCGGTGGCTGGTGAGGGCGCGGGCGATCAGTTCCAGTTGCGGATGCCACGGTTGGCCGGTGTACACCAGATAACCACCGGGCTCCACGGCTTCGGCCAAGCCCGCGAGCGAGCCACCGACCATCGCGTTATCCGCGAACAGTTCATATAGCCCGGACACCACCGCCAGCGTCGGCTTGGGTTCCAGCGCCGCAAGGTCCGCCCGGTCAAACGCATCGCCTTTGACGAACTGGGCGATATCCCCCAGCCCTTTTTCACGAATCAGCGCGCCACCGTCGCGCACGTTGATGTCGCTGTAGTCCCGCAGCAGGATCGATTCCGGCAACGGCGAAACGCCCTGCAAGGCTTCCAGAATGTACCGACCATGCCCGGCGGCGATGTCGACGATGCGCACTTCCCGCTGCTCGTCCCGCAGCTTGGCCATCGCCAGGCGCAGCAGCTCTTCCACGTTCAACTTGCGCTGACGAATACCGCGCCAGCCGATGGAGTTCAGGTAATTGGTGTCGATCATCCGCCCCAGCCCGCCTTTGCCGGTGGGTTTGTTGCGGTACACGTAGTCCAGGGTGCTGCCGGAGTCGAAGCCGGTGTCGAAACCGAGCTTCACGCCATCCGACAGTTTGCTGCCCAGGCCCATGCTGGCGCGGGTCATGCGCCAGTACAGGTCGCGCAGGGAGTTGCGTGGCAACGGCGCGGCGAGGGATTCGGATTCGGCGCAGGTCAGGCCGATCTTGTCGGCGTCCAGCAAGTTGGCGCGGTCCAGCGGGCGTTCGAAATTCTGCAGGATAAAGCGCCGGGCGCTGCTCAAGGCCACGGCGCGGTCACGTTCACCGAGGGTGTCGTGGAAGAAGCCGGGGAGGATGTGCAGCTCTTTCTTCAAGCTGCCGAGGCGGTCGAAAAACTGCTGCTGGGGTTTGCGGTGCACCACAAAGTCCGAGCCGGAGATCAGCAGTTGGGTCGGTACCTGAATTGCCTGGGCATCGGCTACAACCCTGTCGGCCGCTTCGTACAGGCCCAACAGTACATTCACCGAGATGGCTTTGGTGATCAGCGGATCACTGTCGTAGGACGCCACGCGCTCCGGGTCATGGCTCAGGAACTTGGCCTTGACGTAGCTGTTGACGAAAAAGTTGCCGCGAAACTTGCGCATCAACGCCAGGCCCGGCCGGGCGAAGGGCACGTAGAGTTTGACCTTGAATGCGGGGGAGGCGAGTACCAGCGAGCGAATCTTCGGCGCGTAGTCGTGCACCCAGGTGGCCGCGATCACCGCGCCGACGCTTTGGGCGATCACTGCGAGGTGTTCTTCCTCGATGTTGTAGGCGCTGCCGATATGGTCAACGAAAGTCTGCACGTCCCGCGCACTGGTGGCGAAGCTCGGGCTGTCGCCGCGCGCGCCGGGGGATTGGCCGTGGCCACGGGCGTCCCAGGCGAAGAAGTCGAACTCCGGCAGGTTCAGCTCGTCCACCAGGTGGGCGATACGACCGGAATGCTCGTGGCCGCGATGGAACAGCAAGATCGCCTTGCGCGGCGCAAAGCCCGCGGGTGCGGTGGCGGGCCAATGACGGTAGAAAAGCTCCACCCCGTCATGGGTGCTGAAGGTGTGCTCTTGCTGTTCACGCATCGCAAAATCCTTATGCAGAAGGGGAGGTGTTCGTTTCTTCTTTCAAGCCTTGGCGCACACGGTTGACCAGGGTGTAGGCCAGCAAGGCGGCGACCAGCCACATCACCGCTTCGACCCAACCGGCACCCAGCCAACCCAGCGCCACGCCGGTGGCCAGCACCCCGAGCACAAACGCCCGATCGCTCTTGCCCATCGGGCCGTCGTAGCGCCGGGAAGCCCCGACCATCGGCCCGAGCACGCCGGCGTATTCGCTGAACACCGCCAGCAGCGTCACCAGCAATACCGGCGCCAGGCTGACCTCGGGGATCAGCGCAAACGGCAGGATCAGTGCGCTGTCGGCGATCACGTCGCACAGTTCATTGAGGTAGGCGCCGAGTCGCGACTGCTGGCCGAATTCCCGGGCGAGCATGCCGTCGATGGCATTGAGGGCCATGCGCAGGATCATCCACAGCGGGATCAGCGCAAACAGCCACACATGTTGTGCGAAGCCGGCAATCAGCAATCCCACCAGCAGGGAAACCACCCCGGCCAGCACGGTGATCTGGTTGGCGGTGGTGCCGTTGTCGTAGAGGCGCTGCACCAGCGGGCGCAGCAGGTTCTGAAAACGCGGTTTAAGCTGATAGATCGAAATCATGGGGAGTGACGCTTCCTTGTCCGTAAGCCCGCGAAAAACTCTGGGGAGTGTGCCGATTTATCACCGCTGAAACCAGTGATGGCTCGTGTTTCTGGGGCTTTCGTCACTATCTGTGTGAAACCAAACAAAAATTTCACGCTTCGGGTTATAGAGTAACTAATTGTTTCTGGGTGGGCGTTTGGGGATGCGAGTGGATCTAGACGCTGATGACGTGGCCATCGAAGGGCTGCCGCGTTTTCAGCAGGGGTTGTTTCATGCCCGCCGGTTAAGGCAGGCCGGCATTGGCCTGACGGTGCTGGCGGTCGGCGGCTGGATGCTGGCGCTGTTTGTGGCGCTGTTCGCCCCGCTGTCGATCTGGCCGGTGGTGCTGATCAACTGCGCCTCGGCGTTACTGGTGCTGGTGGCTGGCTTGCAATCGGCGTGGTGGGTCGCGGATTGGCGGGCCATGGCGCTGGAGGAGCCGGCTGCACGGCTGATCGAACCGCCGCTGCCACAAGAAGAACCTGGCTGGCTAAACCGGCAGTTCGGTCGCGTCGGTAACGGCTTGCTGGTGCAGATTGGCGCACCGGTGTTCTGGCTGTGCGGCTGGTCGTTGCTGGCATTCTTCAGCGTTCTGGAATTCTGGAGCTTGACCTTGCCCGCCGCGGCGCTGGGCCAGGCTGCCAGTGTGGGCGCCGCCATTGCCTTGGCACTGGCGTTCGGCTTGCTGGTGTTTGAACGGCGCATGGCCCAGGAAAGCACCGCCCAATGGCCGGAAGCGGTGCAACTGGCGCAACTGAGCCGGGTGGCGATTATCTGCCTGGTGATCAGTGCGATTTGTCTGCTGTTTGCCGGTGAAGAGTCCGTGTGGCCTCTGCGCCTGGCCGTGTTGATCGGCCTGTTGCCGGCCCTGGTGGCGCTGGAGTTTCTACTAAGAGGCCTGCTGTCGCTGTTCAGCCCGCGCCAGGGGCGGCTTGAACCGCGCCTGATGGCGCAAAGTTTTATCGCCGGGATGCTGCGCTGGCCGCCGCAACCGTTGCTCGCCTTGCAGCACGAACTGCACAACCGTTTCGGCATCGACCTGCGGCAGATCTGGGCCTTCACCTATATGCGCCGGGCATTCCTGCCAGTGCTGGTGGTGGTGCTGGCCGTAGGCTGGTTGCTGACCGGCGTGCATGAAGTCGCCCTGCAAAGCCGTGGGATCTATGAACGCTTTGGCAAGCCGGTGGAGGTCTTCGGGCCTGGCCTGCATGCCGGTTTGCCGTGGCCGCTGGGTCGCGTACTGAACGTGGAAAACGGCGTGGTCCATGAGCTGGCCACCAGCGTTGGCGAAGCGGCAAACACCGACGTCGCTCCGGCCGAGGGCCCGGCGCCGCTGATCGCCAACCGCCTGTGGGACGCCAGCCATGTGAATGACAAATCCCAGGTGATCGCCAGCAGCAGCGGCGACAAGCAGAGCTTCCAGATCGTCAATATGGATGTGCGCTTCGTGTACCGCATCGGCTTGACCGACCAGGCCGCACTCGCCGCTACCTATAACAGCGCCGATGTGCCCACGCTGATCCGCAGCACCGCCAGCCGCATCCTCGTCCACGAGTTTGCCTCGCGAACCCTTGATGAATTGCTGGGTGAGGAACGCAACAGCCTCGCCGATGAAATTGGCCAGGCGGTGCAAGCGGACCTGAAGAAACTCGACAGTGGCGTGGAAATTCTCGCCACCGTGGTGGAAGCCATTCACCCGCCCTCCGGTGCGGCGAATGCCTACCATGCGGTGCAAGCTGCGCAGATCGGCGCCCAGGCGCTGATTTCCCGAGAGCGCGGCGCTGCCAGTGAGCAGACCAACCAGGCGTTGCTGCAAGCCAGTACCGCCCGTGACCAGGCCCAGGCCACGGCCCATGAAGTCAGCGCCGGCGCCCAAGCGGCGGACCTGCGCTTCAGCGCCGAACAAAAGGCCTATCAACAAGCCGGCCAGGCGTTCGTGCTGGAGCAGTACCTGAGCCAACTGAGCCAGGGCCTGGCTCACGCCAAGTTACTCATTCTTGATCATCGCCTGGGCGCCAGTGGCGCACCGACCATCGATCTGCGTTCCTTTACCTTACCGGCCGACCCTGCGGTGCCGCGTAAAGCCGTTCAATAAGGAGTTCATCTGTTGAGCGCTCATTCTCACGATCACGCAGGCCATGGTCACCACCACGGCCACCATCATCACCATCATGGCGATGAGCACGAAGCCGGCCCGTTCCCCTGGCGGCGTATGGGCTGGGCGGTATTGCTCGTGCTGTTCGCGGTCGCCGCGGCGAGCCTGGTGCAGGTGCGTTCCGGTGAAGCCACGGTGATTACTCGCTTCGGCAACCCGTCGCGGGTATTGCTGGAGCCGGGCCTGGGATGGCGCTGGCCGGCGCCGTTCGAGGCGGCGATTCCGGTGGACCTGCGCCTGCGCACCACCTCCAGCGGTTTGCAGGATGTGGGCACCCGCGATGGCCTGCGGATCATCGTGCAGGCCTACGTGGCCTGGCAGGTGCAGGGCGATCCCGACAACGTGCAGCGCTTTATGCGTGCGGTGCAGAACCAGCCGGATGAAGCGGCGCGGCAGATTCGTACCTTTGTCGGTTCGGCGCTGGAAACCACTGCCGCCAGTTTCGACCTGGCCAACCTGGTGAACACCGATGCCAGCCAGGTGCGCATTGCCGATTTTGAAGCGCAGTTGCGCCAGCAGATTGATCAACAATTGCTCACCACCTATGGCGTGCGTGTGGTGCAGGTGGGCGTTGAACGGCTGACCTTGCCCTCGGTGACCCTCGCCGCCACCGTCGACCGCATGCGCGCCGAGCGCGAGACCATCGCCACGGAACGAACCGCCGTGGGCAAGCGTGAAGCGGCGCAGATTCGTTCGGCCGCCGAGCGTGATGCGCGGATCGTCCAGGCCGACGCCACGGTGAAAGCCGCCGACATCGAAGCGCAATCCCGAGTCGAAGCGGCGCAGATTTATGGCCGTGCCTACGCCGGCAATCCGCAGCTGTATAACCTGCTGCGTTCCCTCGACACCCTTGGCACAGTGGTCACGCCGGGCACCAAGATCATCCTGCGCACCGATGCCGCGCCTTTCCGCGCGCTGGTGGATGGGCCGAAGGATGTCCAGCCATGAGTGAGCGGGAAAGCCTCGACAGCCCGTGGATCCAGGCTGGACGGCTGACGTTCCTGGCGCTGTATGCGGTGACGGTATTGGCCGCGCTGGCGTGGGCGTTTTCCAACGTGCGCCAGATCGACCCGCAGAACCGCGCCGTGGTGTTGCACTTCGGTGCGCTGGACCGGATCCAGAATGCCGGGCTGCTGCTGGCCTGGCCGCGTCCGTTCGAGCAAGTGGTGCTGTTGCCCGCCGCGGACCGGGTGATTGAGCGCCGGGTGGAAAACCTGCTGCGTTCCGATGCGGCCACCCAAGCCGATCGCGTGGCCAGTTTTGCCACACCGCTGAGCGATGCCCTGGCCGGCTCCGGTTACCTGCTGACCGGCGATGCCGGCGTGGTGCAGCTGGATGTGCGGGTCTTCTACAAGGTCACCGAACCCTATGCGTTTGTTTTGCAGGGCGATCACGTGCTGCCGGCGCTGGATCGACTGGTCACCCGCAGCGCCGTGGTGCTGACTGCGGCGCGGGATCTGGACACGATTCTGGTGGCGCGCCCCGAGTTGATCGGCGCCGACAACCAGGCCGCCGAACGCCGCGAACGGCTGCGTGGCGACCTGGTGCGCGGCATCAATCAACGCCTGGCTGACCTGGCGTCCACCGGCCTTGGCCTGGGCATCGAAGTCACCCGGGTCGACGTGCAATCGAGCTTGCCGGGCCCGGCGGTCAATGCCTTCAACGCAGTGCTGACCGCCAGCCAGCAAGCCGACAAGGCGGTGGCCAATGCGCGCACCGACGCCGAAAAACTTACCCAGACCGCCAACCAGGACGCCGACCGCGCCGTGCAAGTGGCTCACGCCCAGGCCAGCGAACGGCTGTCCAACGCCCAGGCGCAAACCGCTACCGTCGCCAGCCTGGCCCAGGTCAAAGACCCCGGCCTGCTGCTGCGCCTGTACCGCGAACGCCTGCCGAAGATTCTCGGCCAGGCCGGCTCCGTGACCACGGTTGACCCTAAAGACGATTCCCGCCTGATCATTCAGGGAGCCGAACAATGACCGCCCACGCCGCCCCGATGCTCTCATCGGCCGAACAACGCAGCGCCGCCCGGCAACTGACCCTGGCGATGCTCGCCCTGGGCTTGCTCAGCCTGGGCCTGGTATGGCGCTGGCTGGCGCCGGACCAGACCGGCGTGAGCCAATTGCTGCTGGGCGTCGCCTCGTTGCTGGTGGCCGTGCCCGTGATGCGCTCGGCCTGGTACAGCCTGCGGTATCCAAGTTTGCATGGCATCACCGACCAACTGATCGCCCTGGCCATGCTTGGCGCCTGGGCTACCGGTGACCTGCTGACCGCCGCGCTGCTGCCGATCATCATGATCTTCGGCCATGTGCTGGAAGAGCGCAGCGTCATCGGCTCCCAGGAAGCGATTCATGCCCTGGGCAAGCTGACCCGTAGCCACGCACGGTTGGTGCAGGCGGACGGGACGATCCTGGAAGTCGACAACGGCGTCCTGAAGACCGGCGATATCGTCGAAGTGCGCGCCGGTGACCGCGTGCCCGCCGACGGCGTGGTGCTGTCGGGCCAGGCCAGCCTCGACACCGCGCCGATTACCGGTGAATCGGTGCCGCTGGAAGCGAGTGTCGGCGTGCAGGTGTTTGGTGGCGCGATCAACCTCGACGGTTTGCTGCGCCTGGAAGTGACCCGCACCGGCAATGAGTCGACGCTGGGCAAAGTCATCGCCCTGATGCAGAGCGCCGAACGTTCGAAGCCGCCGATCACCCGATTGCTGGAGCGCTACGCCGGCAGCTACATGGTGCTGGTGCTGTTGCTGGCGGCGGTCACCTGGTTTGTCACCAATGACGCCCAGGCGATGCTCGCGGTGCTGGTGGCGGCATGCCCGTGTGCTTTGGTGTTGTCGGCTCCGGCCACGGCGATTGCGGGCATTGCGGTGGCGGCGCGTCACGGCATTCTGATTCGCAGCTCGGCGTTTCTCGAAGAGCTGGCGGACCTGACGTCCCTGGTGGTCGACAAGACCGGCACCCTGACGTTTGGCACCCTGCGTTTGCAGTCCATCGACACCCGCGAGCCGGATCGGCAAGTGCTGCTCAACCTGGCGGCCAGCCTCGGCTCCGCCAGCAGCCACCCGGTCAGCCGGGCATTGGCGGGGCTGGCGACTCAGGAACAAATGCTGGTGCTGTCGGATATTCGCGAGCGCCAGGGCCTCGGTGTCGTCGCGCAGACCAGGCAGGGCGAAGCCGCCCTCGGCCGGCCGGAATTGTTTGAGCAACTGGGCATCACGACCACGGCGGTCCCCAATCACGACGGCCCGATTGCCGGGCTTGCGTTGAACGGGCAGTTCCTTGCCTGGCTGTTGCTGGCGGACAGCGTGAAACCTGAAGCGCGCCAGGCGATGAAAGAGCTGCGTGAATTGGGCCTGGGGCGCCAACTGCTGCTGACCGGCGACCGCCAGAGCGTGGCCGACAGCCTGGCGTTGGAAGTGGGCATCAGCGACGTCGAAGCCCAGGCTTTGCCGGAGGACAAACTCATTCGCGTGCTGGGGGAAATCGGCAGCGGTTTCCGGCCGATGGTGGTGGGCGACGGGATCAACGATTCGTTGGCGCTCAAGGCGGGTGTGGTCGGCGTGGCGATGGGCGCGGGCGGGGCGGATATCGCGCTGGCATCGGCGGACGTGGTGCTGATCGGCAGCGACCTGCGGCGCCTGGGCACGTGCGTACGCTTGAGCCGCCAGTGCCGGCACACGCTGCAGGTCAACGTGATCATCGGCCTGGGCTGGACGCTGGCCATCGTGGTGTTCGCCGCATTTGGCTGGCTGGGCGCGGCGGGCGCGATGATTGCGGCGGTGCTGCACAACCTCAGTACGCTGCTGGTGCTGGGCAATGCGGGGCGTCTGTTGCGGTTCCAGGAGCCGCTCTTGAAACTCGAGGAATAATTTTTCAGTCGCGCTGTAACGCCATGGGGGGACCTCACTCTAGTGCTATGTCGAGACTGAACAATCCGTTCAGACCGGCTCCACTACCGATCATGAGGAATACACAATGAACATCAAATCCGCTGCTGCTGGTGCCGCCCTCGCTATCGCAGCTGCTGGCATGTTTGCCGGTGTTGCCACTCAGGTACAGGCAGCAGACGCCCAGGTCCATTGCTATGGCGTCAACGCCTGCAAAGGCCAGAACGACTGCAAAACCAAAGACCACGCCTGCAAAGGCATGGGTTCTTGCAAAGGCCAGGGCTTCCTGTCAATGAGCAAGGCGATGTGCGATCAGAAAGGCGGCAAAGTCGGCGAATAACCGACAACCGAGTGCCACCGCAGCGGGCCTCCCTCCGCTGCGGACACTTTCCCCAGGAGTGTTTTTATGTCCGCTTCCCTTCCGAGTCTGGGTTACGGCCTGGGTTTACGCAGCGAGTACTACCAGCAGATCCTTGAACAATCGCCGGCTGTGGATTGGTTCGAAGTGATCTCCGAGAATTATCTGGTGCAGGGCGGCAAGGCCTTGTACTACCTGGATGCGATAGCCGAGCGTTATCCCCTGGTGATGCATGGCGTGTCCCTGTCTATCGGCGGGCCCCATGCCCTCGATACCGATTACCTGAAACAACTCAAGCAGCTCTCCGAGCGCATCCGGCCGGCGTGGATTTCCGATCACCTGTGCTGGAGCCGTGGCAACGCGCACCAGTTGCATGACTTGCTGCCGCTGCCCTACACCGAAGAAAGCCTGTACCACGTCGCCGCTCGCGTACGGCAGGTGCAGGATGTGTTGCAGCGTCCGTTCGTGCTGGAAAACGTCTCCAGCTACGTGCGCTCCAAGGCGGATGAGTTTACCGAGTGGGAATTTCTCAACGCCCTGACCCATCTCACCGGCTGCCAGTTGCTGCTGGACGTGAATAACGTCTACGTCAGCTCGCGCAATCACGGGTTCGACGCCTGGGAATTTATCCGCAACCTGCCGCCCGAAAGCATCCGCCAACTGCACCTGGCCGGGCATATGGATTACGGCGACTACGTGATCGACACCCATGACCATCCGGTATGCGATCCGGTGTGGGCGCTGTATCAGCGGACCCTGGAGCACCTCGGGCCAGTCTCGACCTTGCTCGAACGCGATGACCATTTCCCGCCTTTCCAGGAGCTGCTCGACGAGTTGAACAAGGCCCGCGAACTGGGCGCGAGCGCGCTGGACAGGAGAGCGTTATGCGCCTGATCGATTGGCAATTGGCCTTTGAGCGGCATTTGCTGGCCGAGTCTTCCACTGCCAGCAACAGCTTCAGCGCCACCTTGATCGGCGGTCCGACCCTGGATGTCGAGACGGGCCTGGCGATTTACCACAACGCTTATCACGCCCGATTGCAGGAGGTGCTGCGCGATGACTTCAGCGCCGTCTGGTATTGGCTGGGGGACGAGGAGTTTGCAGCGTTGGGTTCGGCCTATACCCGCCGTTATCCCTCGGCCCATTACAGCCTGCGCTGGTTTGGCGAGCGGTTCCCCGGGTTTATCGTTGAGCATTATGGCGAGCAAGGTTTGGCGCCTGCCGAGCTGGCGCGGCTCGAATGGGCATTCACCCTGGCCTTTGATGCACCGCAGGGCGAGCCGTTGACCCTGCAAGACATGGCAACGCTGCCGCCCGAGGACTGGCCCGGGCTGCTGGTGCAGTTCGTGCCCTCGGTGCAGCAGGTGCTGTGTGATTTCAACAGCCTGGGCATCTGGCGTGCGAGCAAGGGCGAGTGGGACTTTCCCGGCAGCGAGGCCCTGCCATTGGCGCAGGTGTGTCTGGTATGGCGCCATCAGAATGTCTGCCAATACCGCAGCCTGGAACCGGCGCAAGCCTGCGCGCTGACAGGCATGGTCGCCAACGGTTGGAGTTTTTCCGAACTGTGTGCCGAGTTGGCAGTCACTTACCAGGAGGGCGCGCCATTGCAAGCGGTTACCTGGCTGAAACAGTGGGTCCAGGAGGGTTTGCTCCAGCGGCGGGCACCATAGAAAGGCGCTATTGTTTCGATAGCCTGCTAATTTTTCCGTGGATGGTCTACCCTCATTTCAGACGTCTGAAACAAGGGGGGACTACTCATGCTCGCGCAACTTCCACCGGCCTTACAGAATCTCAAGCTACCGCTGCGTCTTCGACTCTGGGACGGCCATGAATTCAACCTGGGCCCGGATCCCAGCGTCACCATTGTGGTCAAGGACCCCATGATGGTTTCCAAGCTCAGCCATCCGACGCTCGACTCACTGGGCGAAGCTTTCGTCGAGGGCAAACTGGAGCTGGAAGGCTCCATTTCCGAAGTGATCAGGGTCGTTGACGAGTTGAGTCATGCCCTGGTTGATGACGACGAGGGGAGTCGTCCGGTGCGCTCGATCCACGACAAGGCCACCGACGCAGCGGCTATTTCCTACCATTACGACCTGTCCAACGAGTTCTACCAGCTGTGGCTGGACCGCGACATGGCCTATTCCTGCGGGTATTTCGAAACCGGCAGCGAATCCCTTGATCAAGCCCAACAAGACAAATTCCGCCACCTGTGCCGCAAATTGCGGCTGCAGCCGGGGGAGTATTTGCTCGACGTGGGCTGCGGTTGGGGTGGGCTGGCGCGGTATGCCGCGCGGGAATTCGGGGTCAAGGTGTTTGGTATCACCCTGAGCAAGGAACAGCTGGCGCTGGCCCGGGAGCGGGTGAAGGCCGAAGGCCTGGAAGACCAGGTAGAGCTGACGCTGCTCGACTACCGCGACTTGCCCCAGGATGACCGGTTCGACAAGGTGGTGAGCGTGGGGATGTTTGAACACGTTGGCCACGCCAACCTGGCTGAGTACTGCAAGATTCTCTACGGCGCGGTGCGTGAGGGCGGCCTGGTGATGAACCACGGGATTACCGCCAAGCACATTGATGGCCGGCCCGTAGGCCGTGGCGCCGGGGATTTTATCGAGCGTTATGTGTTCCCCAACGGCGAGTTGCCGCATCTGTCGATGATGACCGCCGAGATCAGCGACGTGGGCCTGGAAGTCGTCGACGTCGAAAGCCTGCGCCTGCATTACGCGCGCACGCTGGATCACTGGAGCGAGCGCCTCGAAGACAACCTGGAAGCGGCAGGCAAGATGGTGCCGGAACAAGCCTTGCGCATTTGGCGCCTGTACCTGGCCGGCTGTGCGTATGCGTTTGCCCGGGGCTGGATCAACCTGCATCAGATTCTGGCGGTGAAACCCCATGCCGATGGTAGCCATGAGCTGCCGTGGACGCGGGATGACCTGTACCAGTAAGCAATGTTACCGGTGATCTGAATGTGGGAGCGGGCTTGTGTGGGAGCGGGCTTGCTCGCGAAGGCGTTGTATCAGAAACACATTCAGTGACTGACACTCCGCTTTCGCGAGCAAGCCCGCTCCCACATTGGGTTCGGTGCAAGCCTTACAAAATTGGAGAAATCAGCCGCGCGATCCGCATGCCCAATTGTTGCAGGCGGTGGGTCTGGCGGTTTTCTTCCTGGCTGATTTCATGGGCCAGGGCGAAGTCTTCCAGCAGCATGTGCTCCACCTGGCTGGCGAAGGTGTCATCTACCGTCAGCAACATCACTTCGAAATTCAGCCGGAACGAGCGGTTATCCAAGTTCGCACTGCCGATGGCGCTGATTTCACGGTCGACCAACACCACTTTCTGATGCAGGAATCCTGGCGTATAGCGAAATACCCGCACCCCGGCGCGCACGGCTTCGATCGCATACAGGCTGGAAGCGGCGTAGACGATGCGGTGATCCGGCCGTGACGGCAGCAGCAGGCGCACGTCGACACCGCGCAATACCGCCAACCTCAAAGCCGCAAACACCGCCTCATCGGGAATGAAATACGGGCTGGTGATCCACACCCGCTCGGTCGCCGCATGAATGGCCTCGACGAAAAACAGCGAGCAGGTTTCGTAGGGATCCGCCGGGCCGCTGGCCAGCAACTGGCAGAGTACGCCGTCGTCCGGGTAGGTATCCGGCAGCAGCAACGGCGGCAGCTCACGCGAGGCCCAGAACCAGTCTTCGGCAAACGACTCCTGCAAGCACGCCACCACCGGGCCGCTGACTTGCACATGGGTGTCACGCCATGGCGCCAGCGGCGGTTTCTTGCCCAGGTACTCATCGCCGACGTTATGCCCACCGACGAACCCGGTAATGCCATCCACCACCACGATTTTGCGGTGGTTGCGGAAGTTGACCTGGAAGCGGTTGAGCCAGCCACTGCGGGTGGCGAATGCCTTGACCTGCACTCCGGCGTCCCGCAGTGACTGCACATAACGATGGGGCAGGGCATGGCTGCCGATACGGTCGTACAGCACGAAAATGGCTACGCCTTCGGCGGCTTTTTCCTTGAGCAAGGTGTGCAGTTGGCGGCCGAGTTCGTCGTCATGAATGATGAAGAACTGGAACAGCACAGCGGTCTTTGCCGAGCGAATCGCCTCGAAAATCGCGCTGAACGTAGCCTCGCCATTGATCAGCAAACGCACCTGATTATTCGCCAGGCACGGCATGCGTCCCAGCTTGGGCATGGCCCGCAGCGAAGCGTAGGCCTGGGAGTTGCGCGCGGCCAGCGCCTCTTCAACCCATGGGCGCCAGTTCAGCTCGGTGATCGCCTTGTGCATTTCCTGGTTGGCCTGGCGCCGCGCCTGAATGTAGGCGTCGAAAGTGCTCCGGCCAAAGATCAGGTAGGGAATCAGCGTCAGGTAGGGGATGAACATCAGCGACAATGCCCAGGCAATCGAGCCTTGGGCGGTCCTGACGGTCAGCACCGCATGGATGGCGGCGAGGGTGCCCAGAAAATGCAGGGTGGCAATGAAATAGGCGAGCAGGTGCGGGCCAAAGAAATCCATGGACAACGGTACTCCTGACGAACAAGTGCCTAACAGACCATGTTCGGCCACGAATGTCGCTATTTTATTTGCTGTGCAACACTGGCGCTTTTGCGGCGTCTAACGCCGACAATTGCCCAGGAGTTACCCGATGAATGCTCGTCTGCTTGGTTTGGCCATGGTTGTTGGTTTGACGCTGCCTGTGGCGGCGCAAGCGCAGATGTTGGCGCCGGGCTTGTGGGAGTTGACCACCAGCAACATGAAGGTCGATAACCAGGACCTGCCGGACTTGTCGCTGATCCTCGGTCAGCTCAAGCAACAGATGACCCCGGAACAACGCGCGATGCTTGAGAAGCAAGGCATCACCATGGCCGGCAAAGGCGTACAGGTGTGCCTGACCCCGGCCCAGGTGGCGTCCGATTCCATCCCGCTGACCGACCCGCAATCGGGTTGCAAGCAGGAAGTGACGGACAAGACCGGCAACCAATGGAAATTCCGTTTCAGCTGCCCGAAAGCCCAGGGCACTGGCGTGGCGACGTTCCAGAGCCAGCAGGAATTCACCACTACGGTTAACGGTACCTTCAACGCCACCGGCGTACAGCAGAAGGGCAGCCTGGACACCCACGCGCAGTGGTTGGGCAGCAACTGCGGTACGGTCAAACCCCGCGCTTAACCTAAGACATACCCCGATCAAAATGTGGGAGCGGGCTTGCTCGCGAATGCGGTGAATCAGTTACAGGTGTATTGGCTGACCCACCGCATTCGCGAGCAAGCCCGCTCCCACATTTGATTGGATTGCCAGGTACAGAGTCTCTTCAGCGCTGAAAATGCAGCGGCAACCCCTGGCAACTGTCGTGCACGCGCCCGTCGTGCCAGGCCAGGTGGCCGGACACAAGCGTGGTGCTGACGCTGTGCCGGAAGCTGCGCCCCGCAAAGGGCGTCCAGCCGCAGCGGGCCAGGACCGGCTGGCTGCTGACGGGCTTGCCGTGAGGCTCGGGTTGGATCAGCACCAGGTCGGCCCAATAGCCTTCGCGCAGGTAGCCACGGTCGGGGATCGCAAACAGGTCCGCGACCCGATGGCTGGTTTTCGCCACCAGCGTGGTCAGCGGCAGCAGGCCGTCGGCGACCAACTCCAGCAGCGCCGGCAGGGCGTGTTGCACCAGCGGCAAGCCTGACGGCGCCTCGCGATACGGTAGTTGTTTTTGCGCCCAGGTGTGCGGCGCATGGTCACTGCCAATTACATCCAGACGATCACTCAACAATGCCAGGCGCAAGGCGTTGCGGTCGGCGCGTGTCTTGATCGCCGGGTTGCATTTGATCTGGTGGCCGAGGCGGGCGTAGTCGCGGTCATCGAACAAGAGGTGATGCAGGCAGACCTCCGCCGTGATGCGTTTTTGCGCCAGGGGTTTATCTTCGAACAGCACCAATTCCCGGGCGCTGGTGATGTGCAGCACATGCAGGCGCGTGCCGTGCCGCTTGGCCAGTTCCACCGCCAGGGACGAGGAGCGATAGCAGGCCTCGGCATCGCGGATCAGCGGGTGTGCTACGGCAGGAATGTGCTCACCGAAACGCTCGCGCATCCTTTGCTCGCTGGTGTGGATGCTGGGAGTGTGCTCGCAGTGGGCCAGGAGAATGGTTGGCACCTCGGCGAACAGACGCTCGAGGATCTTCGGATCATCCACCAGCATATTGCCGGTAGACGCACCCATGAACACTTTGACCCCGGCGACTTCCCGCGGGTCCAGCGCGGCGACGGTGTCGAGGTTGTCGTTGCTCACTCCGAAGTGAAAGCCATAGTTGGCCACCGAATGCAGCGCCGCGCGGCGCTTCTTGTCGGCCAGGGCTTCCAGGTTCAGGGTCGCCGGGTTGGTGTTGGGCATGTCCATGAAACTGGTGATGCCACCGGCCACCGCCGCACGGGACTCGCTGTAGAAGCTGCCTTTGTCCGGTGCGCCGGGCTCTCGGAAGTGCACCTGGTCGTCGATCATTCCCGGCAGCAGCCACTGGCCTTGGGCGTCGATTTCCACGGTGGCGTTGGCGTTGTCGATGCTGCCGGCGATCTTCTCGATACGGCCATTGGCGACCAGCAGGTCAGCCTCGAATTCCTCGCCTTCGTTCACCAGGCGGGCGTTGCGGATCAGCAGGCGGCTCATGGTCAGAACTCGTTTTGCAGGGCTTTGTAACCCAGCACCAGGTCGACGTTGGTGCGTGCCACGTCTTCGGAAAACTCCGAAGCGCTGACACTCACCGGCGGGAACTGGGACAGGTCGGTGTTGGGGCCGATGCGGGTGGTGGAGGGCACGTAGAACGCGTCGGGCAAATCGCGGCCGTCGACTACAGAGTTGTGCCGCACCACGCAGCCATCGCCGACGACGCAGTTGAACAGCACGCTGTTGAAGCCGATGAACACCCGGTCACCAACGGTGCAGGGCCCGTGGACGATGGAGCGGTGGGCGATGGAGGTGAACTCGCCGATGGTTACGGCGGCGCCGGATTTGGAGTGGATCACCACGCCGTCCTGGATATTCGAATTGGCCCCAATGGTGATCGGGTCCATGTCACCGTTGGCGTCGACTTCGTCGGCGCGGATCACCGCGTAAGGGCCGACAAATACGTTTTCGCCGATGACCACCTTGCCGCAGATGATTGCGGTTTTGTCGACGTAGGCCGATTCGGCAATCACGGGCAGATCGCCGGAAGGGTTCTTGCGGATCATGGGTCAGGTTCCTTGAGAGGCGCGGTGATGATGTTTACGTGATGGCCGTCGATGGCGTTGTAGAAGCAGGTGGGCCGGCCGGTGTGGCAGGCCGGGCCTTGCTGGTCGACGATCAGCAATACCGCGTCGCCGTCGCAATCCAGGCGGGCCTCCACCAGCAGTTGCCGGTGGCCGGAGGTTTCGCCCTTGCGCCACAGTTGCTGGCGCGAGCGGGACCAGTAGCAGACGTGCCCGGTGGCCAGGGTTTCGTCGAGGGCCTGGCGGTTCATCCAGGCCAGCATCAACACTTCGCCGCTGCCGTGTTGCTGGGCGATGGCGGCGATCAGTCCATCGCTGTTCCACGGCAGGGCGTCGAGCACGCTATCGAGTGGAAAGCGGCTGCCGATGGCAGCCTCTTCCAGGTCAAGCATGCTCAGGCTCATGGCTTGCTCAGGGCCGCGCACAGGGTGTTGAGGTTGTATTCGAACAGGCCGGTAAAGGTGCTGGCCGGACCTTCTGCAGCCAGGGCGTCCGAATACAGCGTGCCGCCGATCTGCGCGCCGCTTTCGTCAGCGATCTGCTGGAGCAGACGCGAGTCCTTGATGTTTTCCATGAACACGGCCTTGACCTTGTCCTTGCGGATCTGGGTGATCAGCGTGGCGACTTCGGCGGCCGACGGTTCACGTTCGGTGGACAGGCCTTGAGGCGACAGGAACTCGATACCGTAGGCCTGGCCCAGGTAGCCGAAGGCGTCATGAGAGGTGACGATGCGACGGTTACCCGGTGGCAGCGCGCCAAACTTGGCCTTGGCTTCAGCCAGCAGGCGGTAGATTTCTTTCAGGTACACCTGGCTGTTGTGCTCGTAGTCGGCCTTGTTGGCCGGGTCGGCAGCGATCAGCGCCTTGGTGATGTTGTTCACGTAGATAACGGTGTTGGCCAGGTTGTGCCAGGCGTGCGGGTCGGGGATGGTTTCGCCGTCCTCTTCCATGGTGTGGGAGAGCACGCCTTTACTCGCAGTGACCACAGTGGCCTTGGTCTCGGTGCTGGTGACCAGGCGATCCAGCCACGGCTCGAAGCCCAGGCCGTTCTTGATGATCACCTTGGCCTTGAGCAGGGCCTTGGCATCGTCCGGTGTTGGTTCGTAGGTGTGGGCGTCGGCGTCGGGGCCGACCATGTTGCTGATCTGGATATGATCGCCACCGACCTGGTGGGTCATGTCGTCAAGAATACTGAAGCTGGTAACCACCTGAAGCTTGTCGGCAGCCTGGGCCGTCGCGAACGACAGCGGCAGCAACACACTGAACAGCACGAGTAGAGCGCGCATCGGGAAACACCTCATTGGGATGTAAGCAAAGGCGGGCGGCGCAGCAAGCCGTGCACCGGACCGAAGACCACGGACAGCAGGTACCAGCCGCCAGCCACCAGCACAATTGCCGGGCCGCTGGGCAGCGAGTAGTAGAACGACAGCAACAAGCCAAGCCAGACCGACAGGCATCCCAGCACCGCTGATATGGCGATCAACACCGGCAGGCGCCGGCTCCAGAAACGTGAAGCAATCGCCGGCAACATCATCAGGCCGACCACCATCAACGCGCCGATGGCCTGGAAACCGATCACCAGGTTCAGCACCACCAGGGTCAGGAACAGGCCGTGGGCCAGCGGGCCGAGGCGGCTGACGGTTTGCAGGAACAGCGGGTCGAGGGTGTCCAGCAGCAGCGGTTTGTAGATCACCACCATGGCGATCAGGCTGAAGCCCGAGACCCAGAGCATGCCGGTGAGGGTCGGGCCGTCTACCGCCAGGGCCGAGCCGAACAGCAGGTGCAGCAGGTCCAGGCGTTTTCCGGCGAGGCCGAGGATCAGCACGCCGCTGGCCAGGGAGATCGGGTAGATGGCGGCGAGGCTGGCGTCTTCCTTCAGCCCGGTGCGACGGGTAATCCAGGCGGCGAGGCCGGCCATGCTCAGGCCGGCGCCCAGGCCGCCGATGGTCAGCGCGGGCAAACTCAGTCCGGCAAACCAGAAGCCCAGTGCGGCGCCGGGCAGGATGCCGTGGGACACCGCGTCACCGATCAGGCTCATGCGGCGCAGGATCAGGAACACCCCGAGCGGCGCCGTGCTGCATGCCAATACCAGACCGCCGACGAGCGCGCGGCGCATGAAAACGAAATCGAGAAACGGCATCCACAGGTGGGCGGCGAAGTGCATCAGGCCACCTGCATTTGCGGCTGCGGGCGGATCAGTTCTTTGCTGGAGCCGAACACGCAGCCACTGCTTTTGATCTGCACCACTTGCTGGGTGTGTTGGCGTACGGAGCCGAGGTCATGGCACACCACGACCACCGTGCGGCCTGCGTCGTGCCAGGCGTGGATGTGTTTCCAGCACAGCGCCTGGCCGTCTTCGTCGAGGGCGGCGTGGGGTTCGTCCAGGAGCAGTATCGGCGACTCGGCCAGGCTCATGCGGGCGAGCAGGGCGCGTTGCAGTTCGCCGCCCGACAAGGCCATCAACGGCCGATGCTCCAGGCCGCTGAGGCACCAGTCTTCGAGCACGGCGCTCAGGCGTTCGGTACGTTGTTGCGGGGTTTGCCTGCTGCCCCAAAAACCGGCGGCCACCAATTCTTCAAGGCTGATAGGAAACTGGCGATCGAGGTTCTGTTGCTGGGGCAAAAACGACAGGCCACCTCGGCGTGGAACATCGATCGTCACTTTCCCCGCCAGTGGCTTCTGCAATCCGGCGATAACTTTCAGCAGGCTGCTTTTGCCGGTGCCGTTGGCGCCGATGATGCCGGTAAGGCTGCCTTTTTCCAGGGTGAAATCCACGGCGGGGGTCAGTGGTTGGCCGGGGGCGCCCCAGCGCAAAGCGGTGCAGGTGATCATTCGGAAGGTCTCGTCCAGCGGCTTTCGGCCACGGCATCGTGCGCGTGAAGGCTTTCGGCGTGGATCACTTTCAAGTGGAAGGCATTGACCGCATCCGAGCGTTTCAAGGCGAGGTTCAGGCGGCGGGCGGCGTCTTCGCAGAACATCAGGTTCTGCCCGTTGGCCAGGGCGAAGGCTTGTTCGTCTGCACGCTTTACGGCGGTTTGCACTGCAGTGCCGAGGGCGGCTTCGGTTTCGTCGATCAACTGGGTCAGCGGCAGTGTTGGCTGATCGCCCTGAAGCCGGACCTGCAACAGCGCGCTGCTGCGCTGGCTGTGGGGCGTGGCGACGATGCCGTTTGCGCTGCCGAGCCAGGTCAGTACGTCTTCGTGCTGCAGCGGTGTGCCGGCAAAGTCCTCGATAAATTGCTGCTGAATCAATTGCCTGGCGAGGGCAGCGGAGCAAGGGCAGGTTGAAGAGTAAGTAACGTCAATTTTTAGTTCCACGTGGAACATCTGGTTTTCCAGGCGCGCCTCGATGCTTACCGGGTAGCTTTTCCAGCCGGCCAACGGGCTGACCAGCGCCGGACGTTTCAGCAGCAGACCTGCATGAATTCGCAGGTAGGCATTTGTGGATAAACCTTCATGACTGTCGAGAAAACGTTGCAATACACTGCGCAGCAGTGCTGGCGTAAGCGGCTGCTGTTCAAGCATTTCCAGCGCCAGGTAAAGCCGTGACATATGAATGCCACGGGCCTCGCCGTCGTCCAGGCTGACGCCGGCATCAGCCGTGGCGCTAAGGCTTTGGCCGTCGATCAGAATGGGCAGGGCAATGCCGCACATGCCCACCCAATCGAGCGGCAAGGCTTGGCGTGAAGCCTGCGCGGCGATATCGGGCAGAGTCAGCGCGTTCATGAGCAGGTCCATCGTTGGAAATAAAAAGACATGTTATATTATTACAATTGAAACGACGAAAGTTTTTCTGTTCTGTCTTTTATTCAGTCATGTCGAGTACGGAAGCTCCTTTATTTGCGGTGTAAGTCATGCACAGACGTCAACTCCTCAACCTGCTGCTGGCCAGTGCGGTGTTCACCTTGCCCTTGGGCGTGTCTGCCGCGCAGATCCGCAATGCACGGCTGTGGCGGTCGGATAACACGCTGCGGCTGGTGCTGGACCTCAGCGGCCCGGTGCAATACAAGACCTTCACCCTGACCGCGCCGGAGCGGTTGATCATCGATTTGAGCGGCGCGAAGCTGACCGGTGATTTCAGCCAACTGGCCCTGACCAACAGCGGCATTACCTCGATTCGCTCGGGGCATTTCGGGCAGGGCGATACGCGGATCGTGCTGGATTTGAAGGCGCCGATGCAGCTCAACAGCTTTCTCCTGCCGCCGCAGGATGGCCAGGGCCACCGCCTCGTGCTGGACCTGACAAGCGCCACTCATGCGCCTATGCAAATCGCTGCGGCACCGGCCGCGTTGGCTGCACCCGTGCCGGCGCCGGTGGACAGGGCTCATCCGAAACGCGACATCATCGTGGTGGTCGACCCTGGGCACGGCGGCAAGGATCCCGGCGCGATTGGCTCAAAGGGCCAGCGCGAAAAAGACGTGGTGCTGTCCATCGCCCAGTTGCTGGCCAAGCGTCTGAAGCGCGAGAAGGGCTTCGATGTGAAGCTGGTGCGCAACGACGACTTCTTCGTGCCGCTGCGTAAACGTGTGGACATCGCCCGTCAGCACAAAGCCGACATGTTTATCTCGGTACACGCCGATGCCGCGCCACGGCTTACGGCGTCCGGCGCCTCTGTCTATGCGCTGTCTGAAGGCGGCGCCACCTCCGCCACTGCACGGTTCATGGCGCAGCGGGAAAACGGCGCCGACCTGTTGGGCGCCACCACCTTGCTCAATCTCAAGGACAAGGACCCGATGCTGGCCGGGGTGATTCTCGACATGTCGATGAACGCCACCATCGCCTCCAGCCTGCAACTGGGCAGCTCGGTACTGGGCAGCCTGCAAAGCATCACCACGCTGCATCAAAAACGCGTGGAACAGGCCGGCTTTGCGGTGCTCAAGTCGCCGGACGTGCCGTCGATCCTGGTGGAAACCGGGTTTATCTCCAACACCCAGGACGCCCAGCGACTGGTCACCGCACGCCATCAACAGGCGGTGGCAGACGGTTTATTTGAAGGGTTGAAGAACTACTTCCAGAAGAACCCGCCGATGAACAGCTACATGGCCTGGGTTCAGGAACAGAAAACCGGCCAGGTCTAACAGCCGGTGATTCGACTACAGGTGAACTTGGCGCTGGCACCACCGGAACTGGAAAACCGGTTGAGGGTGGTCCAGCCCACTCGCCGCGTGTAGCCCACCCACGCCTCACCATCGGAAGCCAACCCGGTAAAGAACGTCAGTTGCCCGTAGCGGCTGCTGGTCTGTGCCCAATAGCGTTTTCCGATCACTTCAAAGCCCCGCAAATACGTAGTGCTGCCTGCCGTCGCGACGCTGTAGGCATTGCCCTGGGCGTCGACGCACGCCAGCAGGTTGGCGCTGCGGGTGCAGTTGGCCAGCAGGCTGGGCACCTGGGCGTTGGCCAGGCTCGCCAGCATCAGCAACACAGCACACAGCAGGTATTTCATAGAGGCTCTCGGGGCGTTATTCGGCTGCCAGCATTGCGCCCTTCGTCGTCACGAGCAAGGGGGATTGGCTTATTTGCATTGTTATACTATAACATTAAAAAACAGCCTGACCCGTGAACCACCTCCGATGACCGAACAAGACCTTCTCGCCCAACCCTGCGCCGACTACATGAATGAAGCCCAGCAAGGTTTCTTCCGCGAGCTGCTGCTGGCCCAGCGCAACGAGCTGCAAGCGCGTATCGACGCTGAATTCATGGTGCTGCGCGAACAGGAGCCCAACAGCGATCCCGCCGATGTCGGCAGCGCCGAAGAACAGCGCCAATGGCAACTGCGCCTGCTGGAACGCGAAAAAAAGCTGTTGGACAAGATCGACGAAGCCCTGGAACGCCTGGCCCGCGGTGAATACGGCTGGTGCCGTGAAACCTGCGAACCCATCGGCCTCAAGCGCCTGCTGCTGCGCCCCACGGCCACCCTGTGTATCGAAGCCAAAGAACGTGAAGAGCTGCGCGAACGCCATCAACGGGCGATTTGACCGGCCAACCCTGATGAGGAATACCTGATGCCCAATCGTCTCCCCGTTACTGTGCTGTCCGGATTCCTCGGCGCCGGCAAAAGCACGCTGCTCAACTACGTCCTGCGCAACCGCGAAAACCTGCGGGTGGCGGTGATCGTCAACGACATGAGCGAAATCAACATCGATGGCAGTGAGGTCCAGCGCGACGTCACCCTCAATCGCTCCGAAGAAAAACTGGTGGAGATGAGCAACGGCTGCATCTGCTGCACCTTGCGCGAAGACTTGCTGGAAGAAGTCGGAAAGCTCGCCAAGGAAGGTCGGTTCGATTACCTGTTGATCGAGTCCACTGGGATCTCCGAGCCGCTGCCGGTGGCGGAAACCTTCACCTTTCGCGACGAAGACGGCCAGAGCCTGGCGGACATTGCCCGGCTCGACACCATGGTCACCGTGGTCGACGGCATGAACTTCCTGCTCGACTACCAGGCTGCCGAAAGCCTGGCGTCCCGGGGCGAAACCCTCGGTGAAGAGGACGAACGCTCGATCACCGACCTGCTGATCGAGCAGATTGAATTTGCGGATGTGATCCTCATCAGCAAGATCGACCTGATCAGCAGCAGTGAGCGCGAGGAGTTGATGGCGATCCTGGAGCGCTTGAACTCCCAGGCTGAAATCATCCCGATGGTCATGGGCGAAGTGCCGTTGGCGAAGATCCTCAACACCGGCCGTTTCGACTTCGAGCGTGCTTCCCAGGCGCCGGGCTGGTTGCAGGAACTGCGTGGCGAACACCTGCCGGAAACCGAAGAGTACGGCATCGCCTCCACCGCCTATCGCGCCCGCCGCCCGTTCCACCCGCAGCGGTTTTTCGACTTTATCGACCGGCCTTGGGTGAATGGAAAACTGCTGCGTTCCAAGGGCTTTTTCTGGCTGGCCAGCAAACACCAGGACGCCGGTAGCTGGTCCCAGGCTGGCGGCCTGATGCGCCATGGGTTTGCCGGGCGCTGGTGGCGTTTCGTGCCGAAAACCCAGTGGCCCCAGGACGAGGAAGGCATCGCCGCAATCATGAAAAACTGGCAACTGAGCACCGGCGATTGCCGGCAGGAGCTGGTGTTTATCGGCCAGAACATCGACTTCGCCCAGATGACCGCCGAGCTGGACGCTTGTTTGCTGACCGACGATGAAATGGCCACGGGTGTCGAAGGCTGGCGCTTGTTGGCCGATCCCTTTGGCCCTTGGTTCGAAGAGGCTGCCTGATGCTGGCACCGACCCTGAAACTGCGCTCGGTGGTACGCCAGACCCACGGCGAAACCCCGGCCGTGCTCACTGATATCCTTGAGGACGGCGTGAACCTGGCGGTGTGGCAGCGTCAGTTGCCTCTGCACATCGCCGAGTTCGGCGCGTTACTGGTGGCACTCAATGAGCCATTGGCCGAGTCGCTGGTGGTTGAACTGAACAGCGAAGACGCCGAGCCAAACCTGCAGGACTTGGCATCAGGTTGCCGTGACCTTGAAGGCTACGAAGGCTTTATCGCCGATGTGTCGTGGTTGGTCAGCGCCTTTGCCTGTTTGCTCGGAGCCAAGCGTATCGGCGTGCGTTTGCGGCTATTGGACAAGGCCATGTGCCCGCGTTTTCATGTGGATCATGTGCCGGTGCGGCTGATCACCACCTACGCCGGCATCGGCAGCCAGTGGTTGCGCGAGGGGGTTATGGAGCGGCGACACCTGAGCCAGGCGAGTGCTGAGCCGGAAGAACGCATTGAGCAAATCCACTGCGGTGAAGTGGCGTTGCTCAAGGGCGAAAAATGGCACGGCAACGAGGGCTTTGGCCTGATCCACCGCTCGCCGCCGCTGCAAGCGGATCAACGACGGTTGATTCTGACGCTGGATTGGTTGGCGTAACCGGGTAGGATCGAACCTCTCTACACGGTCTGAATGATGCCCACCATGCTGCAGAACATTCCCACCCATGTGATTGCCGGGCCCCTGGGCGCCGGCAAGACCAGCCTGATCAAGCACCTGCTGGCCCAGCGCCCGGCCAACGAGCGTTGGGCGGTGTTGATCAATGAGTTCGGGCAGATTGGCCTGGATGCCGCGTTGCTCACCCGTGACGACGACGGGATTGCCCTCGGTGAAGTGGCGGGTGGCTGCCTGTGTTGCGTCAATGGTGCGCCGTTCCAGGTAGGGCTGGGGCGTTTGTTGCGTAAGGCAAAGCCCGATCGGCTGTTTATCGAGCCGTCCGGGCTTGGGCATCCGGCTCAATTGCTCAAGCAGCTGCGGGAAGCACCCTGGCAGCAGGTACTGGCGGTGCAGCCGTGCGTACTCGTACTGGACGCCCAGGCGTTGGCGGCGGGTAAACCTTTACCCAATGCCCAACGGGAGGCATTAGCCAGCGCCGGGCTGTTGGTATTGAACAAGAATGAAGCCTTAAGTGATGCGCAGCGCCTGTTGATTCAAGGACAACTGCCCGACCGGCCGATCTATTGGACGCAGCAGGCGCAACTGCCCTTGGCCCGGTTACCGGGTGTGAATGCTCAAGCGGCAGCGGCTGTGGATAATTTCGAGTTGCCCAAAGGCCTGGGGCAAATGCCGGCCATCTGGACGGATCCGGCATCGCCGATCTGCCTCAGCCAGGGCCAGGAGGATGGCTGGAGCATTGGCTGGCGCTGGCATCCGAGCCAGCGATTCGACGCGCGGCGCATTCAGCAATGGCTGCAATCGTTGGACTGGCGACGGGCAAAACTGGTTATCCACAGCCTGGATGGCTGGGCATCGGCCAACGCTGTGGATAACGCAGCATTGGCCTGGCAGCCCAGCGAATGGCGGCGGGATTCGCGTATCGAATTGATCTTCAGCGAAGTGCAGGACGTTGCGCAGTTACAGGGTGGGTTAACCGCTTGCCGTCAGTGACGGGTCTTGCTGTTGCCATGCTCCTGGCGCCACTGGCTTAGCTCAATGATCTCGGCGCTGGGCAATGGCGTCTTGATCTCGAACGGGTAGGGCGCCAGCTCGATTTGTGCACTGTGGGCGCCGAATTGGGTGATGGTCCCCGGGTGCCGCGTTTCGCCGGTCACGGTGAATTCGAAGTTGTAGATCCGTGCCAGGCGCCGCCGCCCGCTGGCATCTTTCACAAAACCGATGCGCTTCAACGCCACGGCGCCATCGAGTAGCTCGATGTCGAGCTTGGCGCAGTGCTGCTTGACCCGTTCCAGCGCCCGCTCGCGCAGGCCGTGGTTGTGCCACAGCCAGGCGGCACCGGTCGCCAGCAGCATCAGCACGAAGATATTTCCGAGGGTCAGCATTCGATGAACTCCAACAAAGTAGGGCCAGCTTAACTGCGTCTCCGGTCTGTCGTACAGGCCGCGTTTAGTCGCATACTGCGCAGCCAGAATATCAACGGCTTTACGGAAATCCCCTGCATGAAACGTACGCCCCATCTGCTTGCGATCCAGTCTCATGTGGTCTTCGGCCACGCCGGAAACAGCGCCGCCGTGTTCCCCATGCAACGGGTCGGGGTGAACGTGTGGCCGCTCAATACGGTGCAGTTCTCCAACCACACTCAGTATGGTCAGTGGGCGGGAGAAGTGTTGGCGCCGCAGCAAATTCCTGCGCTGGTGGAAGGCATCGCGGCGATTGGCGAGCTGGGCAACTGTGATGCAGTGCTGTCGGGCTACCTGGGCAGTGCGGCCCAGGGCCGGGCGATCCTCACCGGCGTGGCGCGGATCAAGGCGATCAACCCCAAGGCTCTTTACCTGTGTGACCCGGTGATGGGGCATCCGGAAAAAGGCTGCATCGTGCCCCAGGAGGTCAGCGACTTCCTGCTGGAGGAAGCGGCGGCGATGGCCGACTTCCTGTGCCCCAACCAACTGGAGCTGGACAGCTTTGCCGGGCGCAAGCCGCAGTCGCTGTTCGATTGCCTGGGGATGGCCCGTGCGTTACTGGCCCGCGGGCCGAAAGCGGTGTTGGTCAAGCACCTGGATTATCCCGGCAAGCTGCCGGACGGCTTCGAAATGCTGTTGGTGACGGCTGAAGGCAGCTGGCACCTGCGTCGGCCACTGCTGGCATTCCCGCGTCAGCCGGTGGGCGTGGGCGACCTGACGTCGGGCCTGTTCCTGGCGCGGGTGTTGTTGGGCGATAGCCTGGTGGCGGCCTTTGAGTTCACTGCTGCAGCGGTGCATGAAGTACTGCTGGAAACCCAGGCGTGCGCCAGCTATGAGCTGGAACTGGTGCGCGCCCAGGACCGGATTGCCCATCCGCGAGTTCGCTTCGAGGCAACCCCGATAGGGCTTTAAGGCCCGTCTGCCTTGATTTCCTGATAGCGCTTTTCCAGCTCCTGGCGAATCTGCCGGCGCTGTTGAGCCTGCACAAACCGGCGCTTGTCTTCGCTGTTCTGCGGTTGCAGCGGCGGCACGGCGGCCGGTTTGCGCTGGTCATCCACCGCGACCATGGTGAAGAAGCAGCTATTGGTGTGGCGTACCGAACGCTCACGGATGTTCTCGGTGACCACCTTGATCCCCACTTCCATCGACGTGTTGCCGGTGTAGTTGACCGAGGCCAGGAAGGTCACCAGCTCGCCGACATGGATCGGCTCGCGAAAAATCACCTGGTCCACCGACAACGTCACCACATAGCGCCCGGCATAACGGCTGGCGCAGGCGTAGGCCACTTCGTCGAGGTACTTGAGCAGCGTGCCGCCGTGCACATTGCCAGAGAAGTTGGCCATGTCAGGGGTCATCAATACTGTCATCGACAGCTGGGCGTTTCCGGGTTCCATAGCACACTCACGGGTTGTAGGCATTGGGTGGGGAGGCACCTCTGCGGGTGCTGGAATCTTTGCAGAGCCATTCATAACGGGACGCTGGGCCCCGGCTTGCCGTCACGCCCGGGGCGATCTGTTTCCATATATTGCACCGGCTTTCTGCCGCAAGTCGCGGTGTTACCCTTCAAAAGCCCGTCTCAAAGGCAATTCTTACGATCAAGGCAGACTTTTCTTTCCGTTCATTGCGACCTTTCGGGGTGCATGCGTGGAAATGGGAAAAGCGCCAGTACCCCTCAAGGAGCCCCTCGCCATGCACGCCATCAGCTTTATCCAGGACCTGGCCGTGATCATGCTGGTGGCCGGGGTGGTGACGATCCTGTTCCATCGGCTCAAGCAGCCGGTGGTGTTGGGGTATATCGTCGCCGGCTTCATCATCGGCCCGCACACCCCACCGTTTGGCCTGATCCACGACGAAGACACGATCAAGACCCTGGCCGAGCTTGGGGTGATCTTCCTGATGTTCTGCCTGGGCCTTGAGTTCAGCCTGCGCAAGCTGTTCAAGGTTGGCGCCACCGCATTTATCGCGGCGTTCCTCGAAATCATCCTGATGATCTGGATCGGCTACGAAATCGGCCGCTGGTTCGACTGGAACACCATGGACTCGCTGTTCCTGGGCGCGATCCTGGCGATTTCCTCGACCACCATCATCGTCAAGGCGCTCAATGACCTGAAGATGAAAAACCAGCGCTTTGCCCAGCTGATTTTCGGGGTGCTGATCGTCGAAGACATCCTCGGCATCGGCATCATCGCCTTGCTGTCGAGCATTGCCGTCAGCGGCACGGTCAGCTCCGGCGAGGTGTTCTCCACCGTCGGCAAGCTCTCGCTGTTCATGATTGTCGCACTGGTGATCGGGATTTTGCTGGTGCCACGCCTGCTGGAGTACGTGGCCAAATTCGAAAGCAACGAGATGCTGCTGATCACCGTGTTGGGTCTGTGTTTCGGTTTCTGTCTGCTGGTGGTCAAGCTGGAATACAGCATGGTGCTGGGGGCATTCCTGATCGGCGCGATCATGGCTGAATCCCGGCAATTGCTGAAGATTGAACGCCTGATCGAACCGGTTCGCGACATGTTCAGCGCGATCTTCTTTGTCGCCATTGGCTTGATGATCGACCCGCAGATCCTCCTGCAATACGCCTGGCCGATTGCGGTGATTACCGTGGCCGTGGTGCTGGGCAAGATGTTGTCCTGTGGGTTGGGGGCGTTTATTGCGGGTAACGATGGCCGCACTTCATTGCGAGTGGGGATGGGGCTGTCACAGATCGGCGAATTTTCATTCATCATCGCCGCGCTGGGCATGACATTGCAGGTCACCAGCGACTTTCTGTATCCGGTGGCGGTGGCTGTTTCTGCGATTACCACACTGCTCACACCCTATCTGATCCGTGGCGCAGACCCGCTGTCGCTGAAGATTGCCGCAGTGATGCCCAAGCGCATGAGCCGGGTGTTCGGGATGTATGGCGAGTGGCTGCGCAGCATTCAGCCCCAGGGCGAGGGTGCGATGCTGGCGTCGATGATCCGCAAGATCATTCTGCAGGTGGGGGTGAACCTGGCGCTGGTGGTGGCGATCTTCTTTGCCGGCAGCTTTTTCGCGGCGCGTATTGGCAGCTACCTGGAAGGCTGGGTCAGCGATCCGAGCTGGCAGAAGGCATTGATCTGGGGTGGGGCGTTGCTGCTGTCGCTGCCGTTTTTGATTGCGGCGTACCGCAAGCTCAAGGCGCTGTCGATGCTGCTGGCGGAGATGAGCGTGAAGCCGGAAATGGCCGGGCGCCACACTCAGCGCGTGCGCCGGGTGATCGCCGAAGTGATCCCGATTCTTTCGCTGCTGGTGATTTTCCTGCTATTGGCAGCCTTGTCGGCCAGTATCCTGCCGACCAACAAGTTGCTGGTGCTGATCGCCGTGGTGACGGCCGCGGTGGCCGCCGTGCTGTGGCGCTGGTTCATCCGCGTGCATACGCGGATGCAGGTCGCCTTGCTGGAGACCCTGGATAACCATAAGGATACGCCGGAGCACTGAGTGGGTCGCAGAGGGCTGCTTCGCAGCCCAGCGCGAGCAAGCTCGCTCGCCACAACAAGCGCCCTCGGCACACAGGGGTCTCAGCTTTCCAGCCAGACGTCCCGCGCCCAGTGCCACACCGATTCCCAGGTTTCTTCGGTGACGAGTTCTTCTTCGCCGGACCACAGCACCACGGTGCCGTCTTCTTCGACGCAGTAGTAGTCGTCGCCGTCCTGGCAGATCGGGATCATGCTGCGGTCAACACCGGCATCCCAGGCGTTGGCGGCAACGTCCGGCAGGTAGGTGTGGGACTGTGGGTCGGTGACGGTCACCGGCTCCAGGCTGCCGTAGACCACATCGCTGACGGTCAGCAGAAATTCACGGAAGACGAACGGAATATCGATGAACAGTTGTTCCTCGATTTCCACCAGTTGATCTTCGTCAGGCAGCTCCAGAGGAACCGGTACCGGTTCGTTGGCTTCACGCAATTGTTCGATAACTTCTTCCACGGCCGGGATCCTCTTGCTAGATGGCGCGGTTTATAGGGGCGTTTTATACAGTAGCTCGCTATAAGTGCAACCGTGAAATAGAAAACCCCGGACAAGTCCGGGGTTTTTGTTACTGCGTACTCAAAGCGGGCAGGGATCAGCCGTTCTGGCGGATACCGGCGACCAGCCAAGGCTGGTTTTCGCCTTGTGGGCGCTCCATGTTCCAGCTTTCGCTGAACACTTCGCCCTGGTCGAAACGCGAGGTCTTCGACACACCGCTGAAGGTCAGGGTGGCGATGGTCTTGTCGGCGCGGTCATCCACACCTTCAAGCTGCACTTTCAGGTCGTCGATGTAGGTCGACTGGAAGCCGTCGCCCAGGTCGGCACGTTCGCGCTTGAGGAACTCCAGCAGTTGCGGGGTCACGAACTCGGCGATCTTGTCCATTTCGTTGGCGTCCCAGTGTTGCTGCAGGGACTGGAAGTGGCTGCGGGCCGCTTCGACGAAGCGCTCTTCGTTGAACCAGGCGGGTGCGTTGATCACCGGACGAGCGGCAGCAGGAGCAGCCGAACCGCCGAAGATCGAACCCATGGCAGCAGGCTTTTGCTCGAACACTTCACGCTGCATCGGCGCGCCGGCTGGAGCCATGTGCTCCTGTTGCTTGCGGCGACGGGCGGCGATAAAGCGGAAGATCAGGAAGGCGATGACCGCCATGATCAGGATGTCGAAGATCTGCATGCCCTGGAAGCCGCCGCCCATGAACATGGAGGCGAGCAGGCCGCCGGCCGCGATACCGGCCAGAGGGCCCAACCAGCGCGAAGCACCGCCAGCCTTGGCAGCAGCGCCTGCGGCACCGGCAGCGCCAGCGGTCGCAGCTGCGCCGCCCATGCCGCCGCCGGATGGGGCCATTTGGCTGGTCTGGTGGCTCGGCGCCGAGCCCATGGATTTGCCGCCACCGAAGCGCTTGGCGTTGGCGTCGAGGCTCATCGTCAGGCCGATGCACAACGCCATGGCGATGCTAAGAAAACGTTTCATAAAGGGAATTCCCATTTGTGGATTGCACGCGCGCCATGTTGCACAGGTGTGATGTCAGTGGCTAGCGGCATAGTGTTTCGGGCTTTTGCGTAGGGCCAATACCGAATCGTCTGTAGGACTTATTACAGATATTGGCCCCACCGCTGCCAAATACAAGGGTGGGGCAACATCCTTCATGTTCTACAGTTGTTTCAGATTGCTTCGAGCTTGGCGTAGCCCATCATCAGCCACTTGCTGCCTTCGGCGAAGTTCACCTGCACCCTGGCCTGGGCACCGGCACCTTCGAAGTTGAGGATCACGCCTTCGCCGAAGATCGCGTGCTTGACCTGCTGGCCAAGGCTGAACGGCGTCTCGGGGATTTCCGAACCAGCGAACATGCTGCTGGAGTTCTGCTGCTGGCCGCCGCCGAACGGTCGGCTGACGCTGTTGGACAGGCGCACTTCCTGAATCAGCCCTTTCGGCACTTCACGTACGAAGCGCGACACCTTGTTGTAGGTCTCGCTGCCGTACAGGCGCCGGGTTTCGGCGTAGGTCATCACCAGGTTCTGCATCGCCCGGGTGATGCCCACGTAGGCCAGGCGGCGTTCCTCCTCAAGGCGGCCGGGTTCTTCCAGGCTCATCTTGTGGGGGAACAGGCCTTCTTCCATGCCCACCAGGAACACGTAGGGGAATTCCAGGCCCTTGGCACTGTGCAAGGTCATCAGCTGAATGCTGTCTTCATGCTCATCAGCCTGGGTGTCGCCGGCTTCCAGGGAAGCGTGGCCGAGGAATGCCGCCAGTGGCGTCAGGTCTTCGTCTTCTTCGGTGTTTTCGAACGCGCGGGCGGCGCTGACCAGTTCCTCAAGGTTTTCTACCCGGGCCTGGCCTTTCTCGCCTTTTTCCGCTTCGTGGTAGGCGATCAGGCCGGACTGCTCGATCACGGTCTGGGTCATCAGGTGCAGGGGCATTTCCATGCACTTGGCGGCCAGGTTCTCGATCAGCTCGACAAACACGCTCAAGGCACCGGCCGCACGGCCGGTCAGGCCCTTGTTGGCGATCAGCAGGCGCATCGCTTCCCACATCGACACATCGCTGTGGCGTGCGTGGTCGCGAATCGCCTCGACGGTCTTCTCGCCGATGCCACGGGCCGGAATGTTGATCACCCGTTCCAGCGCCGCATCGTTGCCGCGACCTTCCAGCAAGCGCAGGTAGGCCATGGCGTTCTTGATTTCGGCACGTTCGAAGAAGCGCTGGCCACCATAGATGCGATACGGAATGCGCTCGCGCAGCAGGGCCTCTTCCAATACCCGTGATTGGGCGTTGGAGCGGTAGAGAATCGCGATATCGCTGCGGGCCAGGCCGGTTTTCAGGGCGCTTTCGATGGTTTCCACCACGTAGCGCGCTTCATCGTGTTCGTTGAAGGCGGCGTACAGGTTGATCGCTTCGCCTTCGCCGCCGTCGGTCCACAGTTCTTTGCCCAGGCGCCCGGTGTTGTTGGCGATCAAGGCGTTGGCGGCCTTGAGGATCCCGGCGGTGGAGCGGTAGTTCTGTTCCAGGCGGATGGTTTCGGCGTCCGGGAAGTCGTCGCTGTACTGGTAGATGTTCTCGATTTTCGCGCCGCGCCAGCCGTAGATCGACTGGTCGTCGTCGCCCACCACCATCAGGCTGTCGCCGCCCTTGGCCAGCAGGCGCAACCAGGCGTACTGCACGGCGTTGGTATCCTGGAACTCGTCCACCAGGATGTGGCGGAAGCGTTTCTGGTAGTGCGCCAGCAGGCCCGGGTTGTCGCGCCACAAGTCGAGGGCGCGCAGCAGCAGCTCGGAGAAGTCGATGACGCCGGCGCGCTGGCAGGCCACTTCATAGGCTTCATAAATGCTGCGCATGGTGGCCAGGAACAGGTCGCCGCTGGCCTGGATATGTTGCGGGCGCAGGCCTTCATCTTTCTGGCCATTGATGAACCACTGGGCCTGACGGACCGGCCAGCGTTGTTCATCCAGGCCCAGCTCGCGGATTACCCGCTTGACCAGGCGTTGCTGGTCGTCGCTGTCGAGAATCTGGAAGGTCTGGCTCAGGCCGGCTTCCTGCCAATGCGCCCGCAACAGGCGGTGCGCCAGGCCGTGGAAGGTGCCCACCCACATGCCGGCCGGGCTGATGCCCATCAACTGCTCGATGCGATGACGCATCTCGGCAGCGGCCTTGTTGGTGAAGGTCACCGACAGGATGGAATGCGGTGAGGCGTTCTCGACCTGGATCAACCAGGCGATACGGTGCACCAGCACTCGGGTTTTACCGGAGCCAGCACCGGCCAGGACCAACTGACGGCCAACGGGGGCCGCTACGGCCTGGCGTTGGGCATCGTTGAGGGAGTTCAGCAAAAGAGAGAGATCATCGCGCATCGGCGCATTCTAGGGTGCCCGGGGGAGTCGGGCAAATCCCAATGCCGGGTGGTCACGGGAAAACTTCTGCGTCGACACAGGATAAGGCAACAATCTATTCACGGTGATGACCGGTCGGTCATCGCCCACAGCCCGCGCCCTGTCTCACTCAAGCTGTCTGGCTCCAAGGTTTGCGCCTGATTGTCGCGCTGTTTTTATGACTTGGGGCAGTTTGGCCCGAGCGTTTGCTTGTGTATGCTCCGTCGACGTTTCGGGCTCACCATTATAAGAACACTGCCTATGACCCTTAGCATTGACCTGGCGGGACCCTCCGTGGCGCCGGCGCAGGTTATCCGCAAGCACTACGCCATGGAGATGGCGGTGGAGCGCACGCGCCTGCTTTACCAAGGCTCCCTGCTGCCTACTTTATTAATGCTGGTGAATGGACTGGTCTGCGCCTGGTTGCTCTGGAGCCCGCAGCGCTATCTGCTGGACAGCATTTGGCTGGTATGGCTGCTGGCGCTGGTGGCCTTGCGGGTAATTCAGGTGGCGGCGTTCGATTCCGCCATGCCCAGCCGCCAGGCGCAGCCGATCTGGCGACGCATGTTCATGCTGGGCTCGGCCGTCAGCGGCTTGACGCTGGCCAGTGCTGCCATCGCCCTGGTCCCTGTGGACAGTTTTGCGCAACAGGCCTGGGTGTTCGGCCTGCTCGGCGCGGCGACCTTGTCCGCCAGTGTGGCCTATGCCGTCAGCCTGCCGGCTTTCCTGTCGTTTGCCGTGCCCTGCCTGGTACCGGCCATCCTCTATTTATTCTGGAGCGGCGACCCGCAACAGCAAGGCTGGGGTTGCCTGGGCCTGATTCTGCTGGCATCCCTGAGCCTGGTGGCATGGCAGGTCAATCGCCTGATCCAGCGCGGGCTGCTCAGGCGCTTCCAGAACCAGGCGTTGATCGAGCACCTGCAGCAAGCGCAGCAACGCAGCGAGCAACTGAACCAGGAACTGGTGCGTGAGGTGGAGCAGCGGCGCCAGGTCGAACAAGAGTTGCGCGAAGCACAGATTGGCCTGCAGCAACGCGTCGATCAGCGCAGCCAGGAACTGGACGCGGCCAGCCTGGCCCTGAGCAAAAGCGAGGCGCGTCTGGCCATGGCGCTGCAGGCCAGCGAACTGGGGCTGTGGGACTGGAACCTGCAAACCGATGAGGTCCACCACACCCAGCTCAAGGAGTTGTTCGGCCTGGAGCCGGAATACGTCACGGCGATGCTCAGCCACCTCAAGCCACGCCTGCACCCGGACGACTTGCCGCTGCTCAAGCGCGCGCTGGTGGAGCACCTTAAAGGCCGCAGCGAGGACTACCTGGTGGAATACCGGGTACGCCATGGCGATGGCCATTGGGTATGGATCCAGGACCGTGGCCGCGCCGTGGAGCGCTCGGCAGGCGGGCGCGTCACGCGGATGCTCGGTACCCGCCGCGACATCAGCGCCGGCAAGGTCCTGGAAGAACAGCAGCGCCTGGCATCGACGGTGTTTGAGGCGGCCAGCGAAGGCATTGTGATCCTCGACCCGGACTACGTGCTGATAGCCGTCAACCAGGCATTCAGCCGCGTCACCGGCTTCGACATTGACGACATGATCGGGCGCAATGTCGTGGAGCTGCCCAGCAGCCGCGACGCACGGCGCCACTTCCCGGTGATCCGCCAGGCGTTGCTCAGCTACGGCACCTGGCAGGGCGAGCTCGTGGAGACCCGCAAGAACGGCGAACTCTACCCGCAATGGCTACAACTGAATGTAGTCCGGGATATTCGGGGAAACGTCAGCCATATCGTGGGCTTCTTCGCCGATCTGTCTGCGCGGCGCGAATCCGAGGAGCGCATGCGCTACCTCACGCACTACGACGAATTGACCGGGCTGGCCAACCGCTCGCTGTTCCGCGAGCGGTTGCGCGAAGCCCATCAGCGGGTGCGCCAGGGTGGCCGCAGCCTGGCCTTGCTGCATATCAACCTGGACCGTTTCAAGCTGCTCAACGACAGCCTCGGGCATGAAGTGGCCGACCAGTTGTTGCAGAAAATGGCCCGCCGCTTGATCAACGCCTTGCCCGAAGCCGACACCATAGCGCGGCTCTCTGGCGATGAATTCGCCGTGCTGTTCGACGCCTACGGCAACCTGTCGAGCCTGGCGCGGGTGGCCACGCGGTTGCTGGCCAAGTTGCGGGTGCCGGTGACGGTGGAAGGGCACGAGCTGGTGGTCAGTGCCTCAATGGGCGTCAGCCTGTTGCCCGACAATGCGCGGGAAATATCCGCGCTGGTCAGCCAGTCGAACATGGCCATGCAGCACGCCAAGCACCTGGGCGGTAATAACTTCCAGTTCTACACCGACAGCCTGCAGGCCAGCACCCTGGAACGGTTGCAGCTGGAAAACCAGCTGCGCAAGGCGATTGATGAGCGCCAGCTCACGGTGTTCTACCAACCCAAACTGTGCCTGGCCAGTGGCAAGCTGAATGCGGCCGAAGCATTGATTCGCTGGGAACATCCGCAGTGGGGCATGGTGCCGCCCGGCGACTTTATCGGGCTGGCCGAAGAAACCGGCCTGATCGTGCCGCTGGGGGAGTTCGTGTTGCGCCAGGCGTGCTGGCAGGCTTGTGAATGGCAACGCCAGGGGCTGGCGCCGATTCGGGTGTCGGTCAACCTGTCGGTGCACCAACTGCGCCAGGGCAAGCTGATCAGCCTGGTGCGCCAGGTGCTGGAAGAAACCGGGCTTGATCCGCAATACCTGGAGCTGGAACTGACCGAAAGCCAGCTGCTCGACAGCGTCGAGCACATCATCTCGACCTTCCAGCAACTGCGCGACCTGGGGGTGAAGCTGGCGATTGATGATTTTGGCACCGGTTACTCATCCCTCAGTTACCTCAAGCGCATCCCCGTGGACTACGTGAAGATCGACCAGACGTTCATTCGCGGCCTGGGCCAGGGACGCGAAGATGCCTCGATCACCCGCGCCATCATTGCCATGGCCCACGGGCTGTCGCTCAAGGTGGTGGCCGAGGGTGTGGAAGATCAGCAGCAGCTGGACTTTTTGCGGGATGAGCAGTGCGACGAGGTGCAGGGCTATTTGATCAGTCGGCCGGTGGAAGCGGATGGCTTGGCGGATTTGTTACGAAAAAATGCCGATTTTCCATAGTTGAGCCCAAGCCGCACGCGGGGCTACATCGAGCCTGCCCGCTGAATCAGCGGGCAGCAGCGTGATTAAGTGATGCATCGAACGGGCAAATCGGTAATTCTTGTAGTATAACTACAAGCTTGCTACATCCCTGGCGTCTGCCAATAACAAGAGTCCAGCCCTTTGAACCTGTTGCAACATATCGCCCAGTCGCGCCACCTGTTACGCAAATCGGAACTCAAGGTTGCCGATCACGTGCTGCTTGACCCTGCGGCCGTGATGCACAGTTCCATGGCCGACCTGGCCCACAGCGTGGGCATCAGCGAGCCGACCATCGTGCGCTTCTGCCGCGCCATCGGTTGCTCCGGTTTCCAGGACTTGAAGCTCAAGCTGGCCCAGAGCCTGGCGGCCGGTGCGAGCTTTGGCCAGTTTGCGATCCACGAAGACGATTCCGTCGCCGACTACAGCCTGAAAATCTTCGACACCACCCTGCACACCCTGATGGAAGTGCGCGAAAAGCTCGACCCGGTGGAGCTGCAAAAAGCCGTGACCGCCATGTCCCAGGCCCAGCGCGTGGAGTTCTACGGTTTCGGCGCGTCCGGCGCGGTGGCGGCGGATGCCCAGCACAAGTTCTTCCGTTTGCTGCTGACGGCGGCGGCCTACAGCGACCCGCACATGCAGGCGATGTCGGCGGTGACGTTGAAGCCCAGCGACGTGGCGATCTGCATTTCCCAGTCCGGCCGCTCCAAGGATTTGCTGATCACCGCCAACCTGGTGCGTGAAAGCGGCGCGACCCTGATTACCCTGTGCCCGAGCCAGACGCCATTGGCAGAGCTGTCGACCGTCAACCTGGCGATCGATGTACACGAGGACACCGAGATCTACACGCCGCTGACCTCGCGTATCGCCCACCTGGTGGTGATCGACGTGCTGGCGATGGGCGTGGCCATGGCGCGCGGCCCGAGCCTGGTCAACCACCTCAAGAGCGTGAAGCGCAGCTTGCGCAGCCTTCGGTTGTCACCCAAGTCCGTAAAAGCCCTCGACGACTGATAGTTTGTACGCGGATCAATTGTGGGAGCGGGCTTGCTCGCGAATGCGGAGTGTCAGTCACTGAATATGCTGGCTGGCCCACCGCATTCGCGAGCAAGCCCGCTCCCACATTTTGATTGGGTCCTGCCCCGCAAGATTCATCGTCCTGTCATCCCCATGCCGCTAAACCGTCATTGCCCGAGCCCATCCTGAACTCCCCTTACTCGCATTGGGAGACTCGAAATGGCTCGGCAATACGAAGAAAGCAACAGCACCGTCAAGACCCGCCGCCAGCAGGAAGACCAGCGCCGCATGGCCTTCCGTCGCGCAATTGAAGACCGCTGCGATCAGCGTCAATTGCAACAGAGCATCAGTGACTATCCGGAACTCCACTGGCAGGCACCCGCGGCTGCCCAGCGAAGCGTTCAGCCAGCGCGCTGATCTGCAGTCGCTCGCTGCGGATAAAGCCCAGGAATGCATGGGCCACCGGTGACAGGCGCTTGGCCTTGGCCTGCACCAGGCACCAGCTGCGGTAAAGCGGCAGTTCTTCCACCGGCAGCTCCCTGAGCCCGCCGGTGGCCAGTTCCAGGTTGACCGCGTGGCGCGTCAGCAGCGCCACGCCCAACCCAGCGGTCACGCACTCGCGCTGCGCCTCGGCCGAAGACACTTCCACCGTCTGGGTGAAGTGCACGCGCTTCTCCTTGAAATACTCTTCGCACGCCATCCGCGTCCCGGACCCCGGCTCGCGCAACAGCAGCGTGTAAGGCTCAAGGTCCTGCAGGCGCAACGGCCCTTGATGGCTCAGCGGATGATCGTGGGGCGCCACCGCGACAATCGGGTTGTTCAGGAACGGCAGGAATTCCAGGCCCATGTCCTGGGGCACCATCGACATGATCACCAGGTCGTCGCGGTTGTCTGAAAGCCGGCGAATCACCTGGGCGCGGTTGACCACCGTCAGGTGCAGGTTGACCTCCGGATGCTGGCGCTTGAAGGCGGCAAACAGGTGCGGCACGAAGTACTTGGCGCTGGATTCCACCGCCAGTTTCAGCTGGCCCTGCAACGAGCCCTGCATGTCGGAGAGCTGCATATCGAGGTTTTCCAGGCGTCCGAAAATGTCCCGGCTGGCCCGTTGCAAGGCTTCAGCAGCTTCAGTCATATAGAGCTTTTTGCCGACGTAATCGAACAATGGCTGGCCCAGCAGCTCCTCCAGCTGCTTGATTTGTAGGCTAACTGCCGGTTGCGTGAGGGACATTTCCTCGGCTGCGCGGCTGTAGGAACGCAAATCACAGACTTCATTGAAAATCTGCAATTGACGCAATGTCATACGCATCAATGACTTACGCATAGTTCAACCACTCCCGCCGACCCTTGATGCGACGACTATAAGTCTTTGCTTATACACAACCCAATAATTATTGATTTTTGTTAATCCCTGCAGGGGCATAGTGTGTGTCACGCGACTGCCATGAAACATTTGGTCACGCGCCGACCCGCTTCCAGGGTCGAAGTAGGTAGCAATCGGCTCAAGGGAATTTCCAAGTGATAAAAAAGATCCTGATCGCCAACCGTGGTGAGATTGCCGTACGTATCGTGCGTGCCTGCGCCGAGATGGGCATTCGTTCGGTCGCGGTCTATTCCGATGCCGATCGCCATGCCCTGCATGTAAAGCGTGCAGATGAAGCCCACAGCATCGGTGCCGAGCCATTGGCCGGTTACCTGAACCCGCGCAAGCTGGTGAACCTCGCGGTGGAAACCGGTTGCGACGCGCTGCACCCCGGCTACGGCTTCCTCTCGGAAAACGCCGAGCTGGCAGACATTTGCGCCGAACGTGGGATCAAGTTCATCGGCCCGTCCGCAGAAGTGATTCGCCGCATGGGCGACAAGACTGAAGCCCGCCGCAGCATGATCAAGGCCGGCGTACCGGTGACCCCGGGCACCGAAGGCAACGTTGCCGACATCGCTGAAGCCCTCACCGAAGGCGACCGCATTGGTTACCCGGTGATGCTCAAGGCCACCTCCGGTGGTGGCGGTCGCGGTATCCGTCGCTGCAACAGCCGTGAAGAACTCGAACAAGCCTTCCCCCGGGTAATTTCCGAAGCCACCAAGGCCTTCGGTTCGGCAGAAGTGTTCCTGGAAAAATGCATCGTCAATCCCAAGCACATCGAGGCGCAGATCCTCGGTGACAGCTTCGGCAATGTGGTGCATCTGTTCGAGCGCGATTGCTCGATCCAGCGCCGTAACCAGAAGCTGATCGAGATCGCCCCTAGCCCCCAGCTGACCCCTGAACAGCGTGCCTACATCGGCGACCTGTCGGTGCGCGCGGCCAAGGCCGTGGGCTACGAGAACGCCGGCACCGTGGAGTTCCTGCTCGCCGAGGGCGAGGTGTACTTCATGGAGATGAACACCCGGGTGCAGGTGGAACACACCATTACCGAAGAAATCACCGGCATCGACATTGTGCGTGAGCAGATCCGCATTGCGTCGGGCCTGCCGCTGTCGGTCAAGCAGGAAGACATTCAGCACCGGGGTTTTGCGTTGCAGTTCCGCATCAACGCCGAAGACCCGAAGAACAACTTCCTGCCCAGCTTCGGCAAGATCACCCGTTACTACGCACCCGGTGGTCCCGGCGTGCGTACCGACACGGCGATCTACACCGGCTACACCATCCCGCCGTTCTACGACTCGATGTGCCTGAAGCTGGTGGTGTGGGCGTTGACCTGGGAAGAAGCCATGGACCGCGGCCTGCGCGCCCTGGACGACATGCGCCTGCAAGGCGTGAAGACCACCGCCGCCTATTACCAGGAAATCCTGCGCAACCCGGAATTCCGCAGCGGCCAGTTCAACACCAGTTTTGTGGAAAGCCACCCTGAGCTGACCAACTACTCGATCAAGCGCAAACCCGAAGAGCTGGCCCTGGCCATCGCCGCCGCCATCGCCGCCCACGCAGGCCTGTGAGGAATATAAGAATGAGCAAGAAGATCTTCGTAACCGACACCATCCTGCGCGACGCCCACCAATCGTTGCTGGCAACCCGCATGCGCACCGACGACATGCTGCCGATCTGCGACAAGCTCGACAAAGTCGGCTACTGGTCCCTGGAAGTCTGGGGCGGCGCGACCTTCGACGCCTGCGTACGCTTCCTGAAAGAAGACCCGTGGGAGCGCCTGCGCAAACTGCGCGCGGCGTTGCCCAACACGCGCCTGCAAATGCTGCTGCGTGGCCAGAACCTGTTGGGCTACCGCCACTACAGCGACGATGTGGTCAAAGCCTTCGTCGCCAAGGCCGCTGTCAACGGCATCGACGTGTTCCGCATCTTCGACGCGATGAACGACGTGCGTAACCTGCGAGTGGCCATCGAAGCGGTAAAAGCCGCCGGCAAACATGCCCAGGGCACCATCGCCTACACCACCAGCCCGGTGCACACCATCGAGGCGTTCGTGGCCCAGGCCAAGCAAATGGAAGCCATGGGTTGCGACTCGGTGGCGATCAAGGACATGGCCGGCCTGCTGACGCCATACGCCACCGGCGAGCTGGTCAAGGCGCTGAAGGCCGAGCAGAGCCTGCCGATCTTCATCCACTCCCACGACACTGCGGGCCTGGCTTCGATGTGCCAGCTCAAGGCCATCGAAAACGGTGCCGACCATATCGACACCGCTATCTCCAGCTTCGCCTGGGGCACCAGCCACCCGGGTACCGAGTCGATGGTCGCGGCCCTCAAAGGCAGCGAATTCGACACCGGCCTCAGCCTGGAACTGCTGCAGGAAATCGGTTTGTACTTCTACGCTGTGCGCAAGAAGTACCACCAGTTCGAAAGCGAATTCACCGCTGTCGACACCCGCGTGCAAGTCAACCAGGTACCGGGCGGGATGATTTCCAACCTGGCCAACCAGCTGAAAGAGCAGGGCGCGCTGAACCGCATGAGCGAAGTGCTGGCCGAAATCCCGCGAGTTCGTGAAGACCTTGGCTTCCCGCCGCTGGTCACCCCGACTTCGCAGATCGTCGGTACCCAGGCGTTCTTCAACGTGCTGGCCGGCGAGCGCTACAAGACCATCACCAACGAAGTGAAGCTGTACCTGCAAGGCGGCTACGGCAAGGCGCCGGGCACCGTGAATGAAAAACTGCGGCGCCAGGCCATCGGCAGCGAAGAGGTGATCGACCATCGCCCGGCAGACCTGCTGAAGCCGGAAATGACCAAGTTGCGCGGCGAAATCGGCGCGTTGGCCAAGTCCGAAGAAGACGTACTGACCTACGCGATGTTCCCGGACATCGGGCGCAAATTCCTTGAAGAGCGCGACGCTGGCACCTTGAGCCCTGAAGTGCTGTTGCCGATTCCTGAAGCCGGCGGCGTGGCCCGTGCCGGTGGTGAAGGTGTGCCGACCGAGTTCGTGATCGACGTGCACGGCGAAAGCTATCGCGTGGACATCACCGGGGTGGGCGTCAAGGCCGAAGGCAAGCGCCACTTCTACCTGTCCATCGACGGCATGCCGGAAGAAGTGGTGTTCGAGCCGCTCAACGAGTTTGTCAGCAGTGGCGGCAGCAAGCGCAAGCACGCCACCGCGCCAGGCCATGTCAGCACGGCGATGCCGGGCAACATCGTCGACGTACTGGTCAAGGAAGGCGACGTGGTGAAGGCCGGCCAGGCTGTGTTGATCACTGAAGCGATGAAGATGGAGACCGAAGTACAGGCGTCGATCGCCGGCAAGGTCACCGCCGTACACGTGGCCAAGGGCGACCGGGTCAACCCGGGTGAAATCCTGATTGAAATCGAAGGCTGATCAACAGCCTTCGAAACTACCGCTTAAACCTCGGGGGGGCATGTGCCCCCTTTTTTTTGCCCGCAATAATCAGAACGCCAGGGTCCACTGGCCCAGCAAACCCTGGTTACGGCTGTGGGTGCCGACCTCGGCGGTATAGGCCAGGCCCACGGTGTGCCGGGTCGACAGCGCCAGGTCCACCCCGGTGTGCAGCGCCAGGCTGTCGCGGTCCAGGGAGGTGCCTTCGATGGTGAAGTCACTGTTGAAGCCCGGCCGTTTTACCCACGCGGAGGACTGGCGCACGGTGCTGCTCACGTCACCGTAGAGGTGCTTCCAGCCTGTGCTCAGGTGCGGCTTGAGGGCCATCTGGTTGTCCAGCGTAAAGGCACTGGCCAGGCGCAAGCCGAAGGTGCTGCTGAGGTTTTCCTGGGTCTGGGCGCCGACATTCAGCGCTGTAAAGCCGCCTTTTTCCTTGTAGCGGTCGCGGTGATAGCGCTGGTAGCCGATCCCCGCATAGGGTTCGACGCTGAAACTGCCCTTGTCCAGTTGATAGCCCAGCTCGGCGAAAGCGTTCTGGCTTTGGGCGTTGTATTTGCCTTTCGACTGCTCGCGGCGCTCGACGAAATCAAAGTCTACGCTGCGTTGGGTTTGGCCGGCATGGCTGCTGTAGATCGCCCCCAGGCGCAGTGCAAGGGGGCCGTCCTGACGCACGGCGTAACCGCCGAGGTGCCAGCTGTCCAGTTCGCCCTTGAAGCGTTTGGCGTTCAGGTCGCTGGCGGACTTGGCGCCCATCACACCCACCCGCCAGGCATCGTCCACTGCCCAGTCGCCGCCCAGCATCAGGCCTCGGGTGTGTTGCTGCAGGCCCACGCTACCGTGCTGTCCTTCAAGCTTGCCAGCGTTGCCCAGGGCCTGGAACCATACGTGGCCATTGCCTTCGGCATCCGTAAGGTTGCGTTCGTCGCCTGTCCGGCGCATGACTGAAAGCAGGCTGCTGTTGAGCTGTTTCATGCTGTCTTGAGTGGCGGCGCCAAGGTTGGCGTTCTGGCTGCCTGCCAGTTGCTCCAGAACTGCACCCACACGGCCCGGTGCCAGCCTGCCAAGTTCCCGGGCGATATTGTCCAGTTCGTACTCCTCCCACTCATTGAGTTCGCCCGACTTGATGAGGGTGTCCACGGCAGAGTCCAGTACGCGGGCAACCTGCTGGCCGTTACGGGTGGTGGCGTGGTCGGTAAAGTTAAAGTCGGGAGTGGGCTTGGGTGGCTTGGGGCGCTGGAGGCCTTGCTGGCCGGCCTCTGGCGCCGGGATGAACCACTCGCTGTCTGGATCGATGTCCCCTCGCGCCTGGACGAATTGAGCGTTGGTGGCACCCAGCGCGAAGGTGATGGCGAGTGCGAGTTGTTTCTGAAGGAGTGGCATGCAGGTCCGACCTCTTGATGTATGAGGTCGGGAAATCTAGCGGGGTAAAGGGCGGATAAATGTCAGGCCATCCACCCTTTGCCTGCCAGAGATGTCTCTAGTGGGCCGCGATTAAAAACTCATCTGCCATTGCCCGATCAGCCCGTGATTGCGGCTGTTACTGCCTATTTCGCCGCTGTAGCCCACGCCGAGGGTATGGCGTGCCGACAGGCCTATATCCAGCCCGGCTTCCAGCAACAGGCTGTCGCGGTCCAGGGCGCTGCCTTCGACGTTGAACGCGGTGCCGCCCATCAGGAAGGCCTGGCGGGTGCTGCTGTCCACGTCGCCGTAGGTGTGCTTCCAGCCGGCGCTGACCCGCGGTGTGAGACTGATGCCGTTGTCCAGCTGGCTCAAGTGCGCCAGACGCAGGCCGAAGGTGCTGCTGAAATTGTCCTGGGTTTGCCCTTCGACATGCAGGGCGGCGGCGCCGCCTTTTTCGTTGTAGCTGTCGCGGTGGTAGCGCTGGTAGCCGAGGTTGGCGAACGGCTCGGCGCTCAGGCGCCCGCTGCCCATGGCATAACCCAGTTCGGCGAAGGCTTGTTGGCTGTTGGCGTCGTAGTCACCTTTGGGCCGATCGTTGAAACCGTCAAAGGCCACCGTACGTTTACTGTCTCCCTGGTGCCCGCTGTACGCAGCACCCAGGCGCAAGGCCAGCGGTCCGCTCTGGCGCATGGCGTAGACGCCGGCGTGCCAGCTGTCGACGCTGCCGTCGACGCCGGTGGTGTCCAGGTCGGTCTTCGAATATCCGCCCAGCACGCCCACGCGCCAGTCCGAATCGAGCGCCCAGTCGGCCCCCATCACGCTGCCTTTGGTGCGCTGGGTCAGGCCATTGCTGCCGCGGTCGCCGTCGAGCTTGCCGTAGCTGCCGATACCTTGCAGCCACAGGCGGCCCCGGGCATTGGGGTCGTTGAGGTTACGGGCTTCGGCGGGTACGCCGGTGGCGGCCAGTACGGGTGTGTCTTTTTGATCAAGGCCCACCAGCAGTCCGGCACCGCCGCCCAGTTGGTGCATGGCGTTCAACATGCTGTTGCCGACCTGGGCGCTGGCGCCGAGGGTGGCACTGGTCAGGTTGGCGGTGCTGCTGCCGGCCAATTGCTCGATGGCGGCACCGGCGCTGCTGTTGGTGGTGTTGAGCAAGGCGTTGTACAACGCGTTGTTCTTGCCCAGGCTCGCCAGGGCGTTGGCGGCGCGGGTGCCGTTGCCGGTGTTGGCGAACTGATTGAACGCCACGTCATTGCGGGAATAGGTCAGGCCGACCTGGGTAGGGCTGTAATCCAGGGTGGGGGTGAGGAAGGCATAGTCGCTGGTGACCTTGCCGAACGTGCCGTTGATGCTGCCGGCCTGCAGTACCGTGTAGTGGCTCTGCCACGGGTAGGTGCCGGTGCCGGGATTGACCGCCAGGGTCGCGCCATTCAGGTACGCGGTGCCGCCGACCTGGACCGGTGCGCTGCTGCCGTCGGCATTCACGCCATAGGCCAGGGTCGAGCCGCTGGTCATCGTCAGGTCGCGGGTGATGCTGGCGGTGCCGAGGGCGGTGTTGGTCTGCAAGGTGCCTTTGACCAACAGGCTGCCGACACTGCCGCCACCGGCATAAATACCGCCTTCATCGACGGTCAGGTTGCCAGCGATCCCGCCCTGGTTGATCAGCTTGGCGCCGCTGAAAATCTCGCCGCCGTCGCTGAAGTCGCCGCTGCCGGTGAGGGTCCAGGTGCCTTGCTTCACGTCCAGCCATTCGAAGTTGCGGCTGTCGCCAAAACTGCCGCCGGCGGCGTCGTCCATGATCACGCGGTCATATCCGGTGCCGCCATCCACCACGCCGACAAAGCGGCTGCCGCCGAGCAGGGTCAGCGTGTCATCGCCGCCGCCCAAATCCAGGGCCAGGCCGTTGCTGCCGCTGATCAAGCCGGCGTTGACCACCGTGTCGGCAAACTCGCCGACGAACTTCACGCCGAAGCCGTTCAGGCCCTGAATGGTGCCATGGTTGATCAGGGTGGTTGCAGCAAGTCCCGGGCCGTCGCTGCCGTCGTCCACCAGCACCGCGTTGTTGGCACCGCTTACCAATGCACCCACGCCGTTGAACACGTAGCCACCGCCGAGGGCGATGCCTTCGCTGCCGTTGGCAAAGCCGTTCTTGTCGACACCGCCGGCGCCCACGCCCTGGATGATGCCGTAGTTTTCAATGTGGGCGATCTTGTCGATGTCCACGCCGTCACCATCGCCGTCCGGCTGCAGTCCGGAAAATGCGCCGGTAATAGTGCCGTGGTTGATCACCGTGCCATCGCCGTCGGAACCAAAGCCCGAGCCGTTGCGGCCGATTACCGTGCCGTAGTTGGTCAGCGTGGCGCCCAGGTCGGTGGTGATGCCGTGGCGGCCGCCGGAGATGAGGCCGTAGTTGGTGACGGTCACGCCAGTAGCGGAGTCGATGTCGACGCCGTCGAATTTGTCATCGCGCGAGTGGGTGTCGCCGGTGGAAATCTCGCCGTAGTTGGTGATCGTAGCGTTGCCGCCGGTCTTCATGCCGTCGCTGGCGTCGCCGCGAATCAGCCCGCCTTGGCGGTTGATGATAGTGGTGGTGACGTTGGAGCTGCGGATCGCATCCAGGTCCAGCCCTTGGCCGGTGGCGGAGCGAATGGTGCCGTTGTTGTCGATCAACAGGCTGCCGCTGGCGAAGTTGCTGTCGATGCGCAGCGCGTCGTTGGCGCCCTGGATCACACCGCCTGCGCGGTTGTAGATGCTGTAGTTGCGAGCGGCGGTGAGGTCGCCGCTGCTGTCGATCCCGCGGCCGCCAGTGGAGGCGATAGTGCCCGAGTTATCGATCCGCACGCCGTTGCCGCTGGTGCCGTCTTTCAAGGTCACCGCGACTTTGGAAGTCGTAATGCTGCCCGGTGCCGAAATCGTCAACGAGTCACTGCCACCCAGGGTTTGCCCGGTGGTGGTGGGCGTGTCGATCTGCAGCGTCTTGGTTGGCGTGGGCGCCGCATCGACAAAACCGCTGCTGACCAGCAGGCCGAGAGTGAGCGCAAGGCGCTGGGGCGAAGGGGGCATGGCGGGCGACCTTGTTTTTGGAAAAGAGTCGACCTGTATAGCGGAGGTTTTTTACAGAATGATGGCGAGGAGGTGACGGGGATTGAAATGAGCCTGACGGTTGAAGAACGAACCCGGTTGATCGAAAGCATTCAGGATGCATTGGCCGAGGGAACGCTGGAAATAGCCGAGGCGGTACGCCGGCTGCGAACGGAAGTCACTAGGCTGCATCAGAGCCAGTTTGCCAAGATGTGCAAAATCTCCGTACGCACGCTGGTGCATATCGAACATGGCGAGGGCAATCAGACGCTGAAGTCGTTGAACGCAGTGTTCAGGCCGTTTGGGTTGAAGATGGGAGTGGTGAAGGTTCGCAGAAGCTTGTAGGAAAAGGCGATGGCGTGGTGTTTGATATAGATGCTCGCCTATTCGCCTCGGCTGAGCACAAGGCCCGGATACGCTGAAGATACAATGTGGGAGCCGGGCTTGCCCGCGATGACGGTGGGTCAGTTGATACATTTGTGACTGATACGCCGCTTTCGCGAGCAAGCCCGCTCCCACATTTGTCAGGGGGTGGCAGGGTGGCTTAGGTACGGCACTCCACCAGTGTTTTCAACTGTCCCGAACCGGTCTGGTTTGCATCCGACAGCCACGCTTCAAACCCGGCCCCAATCGCCGGCCATTCCCCATCCAGGATCGAATACCACGCCGTATCCCGGTTCTTTCCCTTCACTACCGTGTGCTGGCGAAACACCCCTTCAAAACTGAAACCCAAACGCTCGGCGGCGTTTTTGGAGCGGGCGTTGGCGTTGTTGCACTTCCACTCCAGGCGACGATTGCCCAGCTCAAACGAGTGCCTGGCCAGCAGGTACACCGCCTCGGTGCTTTTCGGTGAACGTTGCATCGGGGCGCCGAAGGTCACGTGGCCGATTTCAATACGGCCTTGCTCGGGCACGATGGACATCAGGCTGAGGATGCCTTGCACCTCGCCGCTGGCCTTGTCGATCACACTGAAGAAGTACGGGTCGCTGTGGGACGCGTGGTTGTTCAGCCAGGCATCGAAGGCGGCGCGCTCGGGGAATGGGCCGTAAGGCAAATAGTCCCACAGCTTCGGATCCGCGCCGGGGCCTTGCAGGGCGTTGAACAGGTCATCGCCGTGGCGGGCGGGGTCGAGTTTTTCCAGGCGCACGAAGCGCCCTTCGATAAGGGTGACGGTGGGCGCCGGGACACCTTTCCAGTCGGCCAATGATGTCGTCATGCTGTGCTTCTCCTTAAAGACCTTTGCGAAACTGGATAAAGCCGGGGCGTTCGGCGATGCGTTCGTACAGCTGGATGGCGGTGGCGTTGGTCTCGTGGGTCAGCCAGTGGACCTTGCAGCAACCGTCGGCCTTGGCGGTGGCGTAGACGAATTCGATCAGCTTGCGGCCGACGCCGGTGCCGCGCTGGGCCGGATCTACCAGCAAATCCTGCAGGTAGCAAGAGTTCTCGATGCTCCAGTTGGAACGGTGGTAGATGAAATTGACCATGCCTACGGCCTTGCCGTCCTGCCAGGCCAGGGCCGAGTGGGTCGGCTCATTGGCGTCGATCAAGCGTTGCCAGGTGTTCTGGCTGACGGCGTCGGGCAGCTCGGTGTTGTAGAAGCGCAGGTAGGCTTGCCACAGGGGCAACCAAGCGGCGTGGTCGGCGGCGCTGACCTGGCGGATTTCGATCTGGCTCATGATGGCTCCTTGGGAATAAAGCGGGCGAGGGTCTGGTCGCGTACGTCGGTGCTGGCGGCCAGGCCGTCGCGAACACCGGCGATGTCCGCCGGGCTGCGGTTCTGGCTGAGTTTGCGTTTGCCTTCCAGGCGCTGGATCGGCAGGGCAAAGCCGACAATGGCCTTGAGCATGCCGTCGATGTAGTCGGCCGGGGCGTCGCTGACTTTCCAGGGTTGGGCGCGATTGCCTTCATGGCGGTCGGTGAGGGCGCTGACCAGTTCGAGCAGGCGCTCGGCGTCGGTGAACACTTCGCCGGTGCCGTAGGCGTGTACCGCGATGTAATTCCAGGTCGGCACCACTTTGCCGTGTTCGGCCTTGGCCGGGTAGAACGACGGACTGACGTAGGCCTCGGCGCCGGCAAAAATCACCAGGGCCTCGCCGCCATTTTGCAGGTCCTGCCATTGGCGATTGGCTTTGGCCATGTGCCCGTAAAGGGTGCCGTTGGGCCCTTCATCCGGGTTGAGCAGCAGCGGCAAATGGCTGGCTTGCAGGCCTTGTTCGCCCAAGGTCACCAGTTGCGCCAGGCGCGTGTGCTGGATCAGTTGCTGGATTTCGGGCAAGTCATCGAGGGCAAAGGCGCGTGGTGTGTACATGAAGATTTTCCTTGGCGAATGCCTGCATCCTAGGCAGGCTATTGGTTCGTTGTAAGAGCCATCTATAGTCAATTTTATAGGTCCAATTCCATGCCTGCGTTAGAACCACCGCTCTCGTTCAACCCGGCGGGTATCGAGTTGGACCGACGCCAGGGACTCACCCGCCAGCTCTATCAGGCGCTGCGCCAGCGAGTATTGGATGGCCGGTTAGTCAGTGGCACCCGGCTCCCCGCCAGCCGTGACCTGGCGGCGGCACTATCGATCTCGCGCAACAGTGTGGTTCGCGCTTACGACCAACTGTATGCCGAAGGATTTATCGAAGGCCGCGTGGGTGATGGCACCTATGTGGCGCAATTGCCGCAGACGTCGACGCCCGCAAAAAAACTATCCACAAAAGTGTCCACAGGGTTATCAACAGGCTTATCCCCAGGTTTATCCACAAAGCGCCCGGATTTACCTGTGTTTTCGTCCAGTCAAGTTATCCACAGCGGTGCGCTGGCGCGGGTGGAAAACAACCATTTGGCGCTTCCGCCCAGTGGTCCGCCGAGGGCTTTCAGGGTGGGCGTACCGGCTTTCGATCTGTTCCCGTTTGACGTGTGGGCCAAGCTGAATGCGGCTTTCTGGCGCAAGCCGGACTTGCAGCAGTTGTGTTACGGCGACCCGGCGGGCGACGCGCGCCTGCGTGGATTGATTGCGGCCTATCTACGCAGTTCTCGCGGCATGCAGTGCACGGCTGAGCAAATAGTGATCACCAGTGGCGCGCAGCAGGCAATCAGCCTTTGTGCACAGCTGCTGGTGGAGCCCGGCGATGAGGTTGCCATCGAGAATCCGGGGTATCGGGCAGCAGGCCATGCGTTCGCGGTGGCGGGTGGCCAATTGCATGGCGTGACGGTGGACAGCGAGGGCATCGACTGCGCTGCCTTGAACCGCCTCGGCGGTTGCCGCCTGGCCTACGTCACCCCGTCCCATCAATACCCCACCGGCGTGGTGATGAGCCTGGCCCGGCGCCTGGAACTGCTGGCCTGGGCCGAGCGTACGGGCGGCTGGATCGTCGAGGATGACTACGACGGTGAGTACCGCTACAGCGGCGCGCCCCTGGCGCCACTGGCGGCCCTCGATCGCACGGGGCGGGTGCTGTATGTCGGGACTTTCGGCAAGGTGGCCTTTCCGGCGCTGCGCCTGGGCTACCTGGTGTTGCCGGCCGGCCTGGTCCAGGCCTTTGCCCGGCGCCGCGCGGTGGATGTGCGCCACTCGGAAGTCAGCAACCAGGCGGTGATGGCGGAGTTCATGGCGACCGGGCATTTCCAGCGTCATGTACGCCGCATGCGCCGCGCCGCGCAGAGCCGGCTCAATGCGCTATTGGCCGAATGGCCCGCCGGCGTTGAAGGTGTTGGCCGCCTGCCGTCGGTGGCGGCCGGGCTGCACCTGACCGTGCGGGTCGACAGCCTGGCGCGGGAACAGGCGCTGATCCAACAGGCGGCGGCAGTGGGTGTGGAGGTCAATGGCTTGAGCAGCTATTGGCTGCCGGAGTCACTCACGCCGCAGGATCAGCGTGCCGGATTGGTATTGGGGTTTGCTGCCGTGCCCGAGGCGCAGATCAGCCAGGCGTTGAAGCGCTTGGGCCAGGTTTGGCGCGCGCCGGTTGCGCACTGAGGCGCAACCGGCGGCAACCGATCAGGTGCCGGACTTGATCTTGGTCCAGGCGCGGGTCCTGGCACGTTCGGCGTCACGTCCCAGGGGCTTGAGGGTATACAGCGTGGCCATGGCCGCCTCGGTCGGGTACAGGTTGGGATTGTTGCGAATCGCCGGATCCACCAACCCGGTGGCGTCCTTGTTGGGGTTGGGGTAACCGACAAAATCGCTGATCGGCGCGATCACGCCCGGTTGCAGCAGGTAGTTGATAAAGGCGTAGGCGTCTTCCGGGTCCTTGGCGCCTTTGGGGATCGCGAGCATGTCGAACCAGATCGGCGCGCCTTCTTTGGGTAGCCGCATGTCCACGGTCACACCGTTCTTGGCTTCCTTGGCGCGGTTGGCGGCCTGGGAGAAGCTGCCGGAATAGCCGACCGCCACGCAGATGTCGCCGTTGGCAATGTCAGCCATGTACTTGGACGAGTGGAAATAGGTGATGTACGGGCGGATCTTCATCAGCAATGCTTCGGCTTTGACATAGTCCGCCGGGTTGCTGCTGTTGGGGTCCAGGCCCAGGTGTTGCAAGGCCAGGGGCAGGATTTCCGACGGCGAATCCAGCAGCGCCACGCCGCATTGCTTGAGCTTGCTGATGTTCTCGACGTTGAAGATCAGGTCCCAGCTGTCCACGGGGGCGTTGGCCCCCAGCGCGGCCTTGACCTTGTCCGGGTTGAAGCCGATCAGGATGGTGCCGTACATGTAGGGCACGGCGAATTTATTGCCGGGGTCGTTGGCCTCGATCAGCTTCATCAACTTGGGATCGAGGTGGTTCCAGTTGGGCAGTTTGCTGCGGTCCAGCGGCTGGAACACCGAGGCTTCGATCTGCTTGGCCAGGAACACGTTGGACGGCACCACCACGTCATAGCCGGAGTTGCCGGTCAGCAGCTTGGCCTCCAGGGCTTCGTTGGTGTCGAAGATGTCGTAGACCAGCTTGACGCTGGGGTTCTGCGCCTTGAAATCTTCCAGGGCCTTGGGCGTGATGTAGTCGAACCAGTTGTAGACCCGCAGGGTTCTTTCTTCGGCGTGCGCGGCCCCGCTCAGCACGGCGGCGCAGAGGACGAGATGCTTGAGCATGTTCATTGGGCGAATCCCTCAAAACCTTCGAGAACGTTGACGGCATTGATGCCGATTTCTTCCACGGCGTAGCCGCCTTCCATCACAAACAGCGTCGGTTTGCCGAGGCGGGCGATTCGCGCACCCATCGCCAGGTAGTCGGGGCTGTCGAGCTTGAACTGGGAGATCGGGTCGTCCTTGAAGGTGTCGACGCCCAGCGAGACCACGATGATGTCGGCGCCGTAGCGCTCGATATCCCCGCAGGCCTGCTCCAGCGCGGCGCTCCAGCGGTCCCAGCCAGAACCTGCGGGCAACGGATAGTTGAAGTTGAAACCCTCACCGGCGCCTTCGCCCAACTCGTCGGCGTAGCCCAGGAAGAACGGAAATTCCGCCTCCGGATGGCCGTGGATCGAGGTGAACAGCACATCGTCGCGCTCGTAGAAAATCGACTGGGTACCGTTGCCGTGGTGGTAGTCCACGTCGAGGATGGCCACCTTTGTGTGGCCTTGGTCGAGAAACGCCTGGGCTGCGATCGCCGCGTTGTTGAGGTAGCAATATCCGCCCATCAAGTCGCTGGCGGCGTGGTGCCCGGGCGGACGGCACAGGGCGAAGGCACTGCGGGCGCCTTGCTGGATCGCCTGTTGCGCGGTGAGTGCAACTTGCGCCGCGCTGTAGGCCGCTTGCCAGGTACCGGCGGTGATCGGCGCGCCGCCATCGAAACTGTAATAGCCGAGCTGGCCGTGCAGGCTGGTGGGGATGACCCGGCGCAAGGTGCGTGCGGGCCAGGTGTAGGGCAGCAAGTCTCCGTCCTGGCCAAATGCCGTCCAGCGTTGCCAGGCGCCTTTGAAGAAGTCCAGGTACGCGGGGCTGTGAATACGTTGCAGCGGCGCCAGGCCAAAATCCTCAGGCGCTTGCACCGGGCCCAGTTCGCGGTCCTTGACCCGTTGCAACACATGGTCGGCGCGCGAGGGCATTTCAAAACAGGGCATCAGTTGCCCGTCCATCAACTCGCACCGGCCATGGTGCAGGTGGTGATCGTCCGAGTAGATCGTCAGCATATTGTTGTTCTCCGCAGGCTGAATCGGTGAGTCCAGTCTTGCGGCGGGTGGGATTAATGAGAATGGCAGGAGCGGCCAAAAGGGGATAAATATGGCCAAAGTGTGTGACCGCAATTCGCCCCAAAATGGCGCGGCCGTGCCCCAGCAAGTGGCTTCAGGGGCGGAACTGGCTGGGTGCGACGCCGCTCCAGCGGACAAAGGCGTGACGGAAACTCGCGGTTTCGCTGAAGCCCAGCGCCTCGGCAATTCGGTAAATGGGCAGCTCATCCTCGCCCAGCAATCGCTTGGCCCGCTCGAAGCGTAGCTCGTCCAGCAACTCCTGATAGCTGCAGCCCAAGTCATGCAGGTGCCGGCGTAGCGTGCGCGGGGAGCAGTTCATCTGCTCGGCCAGGCCGTCGAGGCCCGGCGCGGCGCTGAGTTGGCTGGCGAGCAGGTGGCGAATCTTGCCCAGCCAGGCCTGGCGCCCGGTGAACTCGGTGTTTTGCTTGCGGCAGCGCTCAGCCATGGCCTGGTGGGTGACGGCGTCGGCTAATGGCAGGGGCTGGTCCAGCCAGCTTCGGTCGAAGGCAAACGCGTTGGCGATGGCGCCGAATTGCAGCGGGCAGGCAAAGATTTCGGCGTACCGTGCGCGGTAATCCGGGGCGTCGTGTTCAAAGCGCGCCCCCAGCAGCGGCAGGGCATGCCCCAGCAGGTCGTCGCAGATCACCTTCAACGAGGCCAGGCAGAGTTCGACGTTGAACATTTCCAGCGCCGGATTTTCCCGGTAATCCGCGGCGCTGAACCAGATGCGCGTGCCGTCTTCCTCAAGGTCCAGCTCGAAAAGTGTTCCCAGCAGCGCCGGATACCGCAGCGCCAGGCGCAAAGCGTCACCGAAGGTGGCACTGGTGAGCAGTGCGTAACCGAGCATGCCATAGGAAGAAACGTGCATTTGCCGGCCCAGCTCCAGGCCGATATCCCGGCGCAGGGCCACGGCGTTGGCGCACACGCGCATCTCCTGGTTGGTGGTGATGCGGGTGTCGGCGCGGCTCAAGTCCGCCGCGCAAATACCGCTGCCGGCCAGCAAGGCCTCGGCGGGTTGGCCTTCGGCCTTGAAGGTATTGAGCACCAACGAGACGGCATTGAGGGTGGTGAGGTGGGAGTGCAACATGGGTGCTTCCAGCCAGGGGATGGCTGGAAGAGGAGCAAGTTATATGCCGGTCAGCTCAGTTCGCCGCACAGGTCGAGTTCGACCAGGCGGCGGACTTCGGCGGTGTCCAGCCCGGCGCCGATCAACGCATTGAGCTTGCCGAACGCGGCTTCACGGGTCATCCCGCCACCTGACAACACCCCGACGCCCCGCAAGCGGCTGCCGGCCTCGTACACGTCCAGCTCCACACCGCCTTCATGGCATTGGGTGATTGCCACCACGACCACGCCGTTATCCTGCGCGCGCTGCAGGCTGGCGAGGAACTGTGGGTTGTCGCTCGGCCCGGTGCCGCTGCCGAAGCATTCCAGCACCAGCGCCTGGATGCCGCTGTCGATCAACGCGTCCAATTGCGCGGCGGCGATGCCCGGCACCAGTGGCAGCACACCCACATTGGCCAGCGCCTTGGGCTGGCGGTAATGCAGCGCCGCCGGAATCATGTCCGCCTTGGCGACGCCGCCGTTACGCTGCAATGCGGCAAACGGATGGCGACCAAAACTGCGGATCTTCGCGCAACGGGTCGGGGCCATCAGTGCGCCGTGGAAGTACAGTTGCACGCCCGGCGCCAGGCCAGCGCCCAGGGCTGCCAGCGCGCCGCTGACGTTTTCCCAGGCATCGCTGTCGGGCACACCGGCCGGCAGCATCGAGCCGGTAAACAGCACCGGCGCGGGCAGGCCCAGCAGTTGGAAACTCATGGCCGCGGCGCTGTAGGCCAGGGTGTCGGTGCCGTGCAGCACCAGTACGGCGTCGCAACCCTCGTCCACCGCCTCAATCACGGCGGCGCGCAGGCGCTGCCAATAGGCGGGGGTCATGTTCGCACTGTCGATCAGCGGGGACATTTCCCGAAAGCGCCAGGCTGGCATATTCAGTTGGGCGAGGGCTTCGCTCATGCGCGCTTCAAACCCCGAAGCGGGGGCCAGGCCGTTGGCGCTGGCCTGCATGCCGATGGTGCCGCCGGTGTAGAGCACCATGACGTTGTTGGCTGGTTGCATTGAAGAATCTCCTGAACGAAAAACGCCGCCGGGCCCAGAGCATGCCCAAGGCCGGGCGGCGTGTCATCTATCTAGGTTTAGCGTTGCGCTTGAGCGTTCAGTTCTGCGGTCGCTTGAGCGGCTGGCTCAGGCTTCACCGGATTCGCCGGCCAGGCCTTGCGGTCCAGGTCCAGGTCCGGGAACTTGCTGGAATCAAACACCGGGGTCTTGATGCCCGCAGCACGCTGGCCGTCGTAGTCATTCAGGATGCGCATGGCGATCTTGAACAGGAACGCCAGGGCGAACAGGTTGACGAACGCCAGCATGGTCATGGTGATGTCGGCGAAGGCAAACACGGTGCTCAGGTTCTCGATGGAACCCCAGAAAATCAGCACCAGCACCAGCGCACGGTAGCCCATCAGCACCTTGCGGTTGTCGCCCACGATGAAGCGCAGGTTGCTCTCGCCGAGGTAGTAGTTGTACATGATCGAGGTGAACACGAACAACGCCAGGGCCACCGAGATGAACATCCGGCCCCAGTCACCCACCACCGCCGCCAGGGAGTTCTGGGTCAGGGCAATGCCGTCGCCTTCAAAGCCCGGGGTGTAGAAGCCCGAGAGCAGGATCAGCAGCGCGGTGCAGGTGCAGATGACGAAGGTGTCGAGGAACACGCTGAACGCCTGAACCACGCCTTGGGCGATCGGGTGTTCAACCGAGGCGACTGCCGCCACGTTAGGCGCACTGCCCAGGCCGGCTTCGTTGGCGAACACGCCGCGTTTCACACCCATGATGATCGCGCTGCCCACCAGGCCACCGAAGGCCTGGTCGAGGCCGAAAGCGCTCTTGACGATGGTCGCGAGCATGGCCGGCACGTGGTCGAATTGCAGCACGATCACGTACAGGGTCACCGCGATGTAGACCAGGGTCTTGACCGGCACCAGCAGGTCGGCGATCGAGGCGATACGCTTGATCCCGCCGATGAACACCAGGCCCAGCAGCACCGCCAGGGCCAGGCCGGTGTAGGTGGTGTCGAGGCCAAATGCGTTGTTCAGCGAGTGGGTGACGGCGTGGGCTTGCAGGCCATTGAAGGCGAAGCCGAAAGTCACCAGCAGCAGGAACGCCATCACCATGCCCAGCCAGCGTTTGTGCAGGCCGTGCTGGATGTAATACGCCGGGCCACCACGGTAGGTGCCTTCAGCGTCGGTGCGTTTGTACAGTTGGCCGAGGGAGCACTCGATAAAGCTCGAAGACATGCCCACCAGTGCGGTGACCCACATCCAGAATACGGCGCCCGGACCACCCAGGGTCACGGCAATGCCGACGCCTGCGATGTTGCCGGCACCCACGCGCCCGGCGAGGCTGAGCATCAGCGCCTGGAACGAACTGAGCTGGCCGGCGCTGCTTTTCAGGCTGTCGCGAAACACCGAAAACATGTGGAAAAAGTGACGCAACTGAACGAAACGCGAGCGGATCGTGAAGTAACCACCGAGCCCGACAATGAGCACGATCAATACTTTCCCTGAGAGGAAGTCGTTGATGACTTCTAGCATGGAGTGTTCCTCGCTGATTTTTCTAATGGCAAACGCAGGACGGTCCGACGCATCGCTCGGCACCAGGCAGTGCACGACGCTTCGACCCCAATCCTTTTGCGGGTGTTGTTATTCATGCGGTTTCGCGCTTCCCAGGGTCTCGTTACCGACGACCGCTGACGCGAAGAGGGGCGGCACTATACCTAGGAGTGGGTGATCCGTCTGCACGAGGCGATTAAAGGTTTCAGCCAAGGCGTTACGGGCAAGGCGGGTTTGTTGGGCGATCTTGGAGTTTTTATTGGCGTCATTTCACAACCTTGAGGCAAAAAAAAGGGCCTGAAGAACGAGCCTTCAGGCCCTCAAAAGGTGAGAGGTGTCTAGTCCCTCAACCTGGTGAGCGGTGCAACAAACGCTTAGGCCTTCAGAGGTACCAAGCGTGGGGCAATCATGTTTTCGGGGCGCAGGATGTCGTCGAGCATGGCGTCGTCGAGCAAGCCTTCTTCGCGCACCAGTTCCAGCACGCCGCGGCCGCTTTCAAGGGCGATACGGGCGATGCGGGTGGCGTTTTCATAGCCGATGTACGGGTTCAGCGCGGTGACCAGGCCGATGGAGTGTTCCACCAGCTCGCGGCAGCGGGCTTCGTTGGCAGTGATGCCGACGATGCAGTGCTCGCGCAGCATGTCCATGGCGCGTTGCAGCAGGCGGATCGAGTCGAAGATCTTGTAGGCGATCAGCGGCTCCATCACGTTCAGTTGCAGCTGGCCGCCTTCGGCCGCGATGGTCAGCGCCAAATCGTTACCGATGATTTGGAACGCCACCTGGTTCACGGCTTCCGGGATCACCGGGTTGACCTTGCCGGGCATGATCGAGCTGCCTGGCTGACGCGCCGGCAGGTTGATTTCGTTGATGCCGGTGCGCGGGCCGCTGGACAGCAGGCGCAGGTCGTTGCAGATCTTCGACAGCTTCACCGCGGTACGCTTGAGCATGCCGGAGAACAGCACGAAAGCGCCCATGTCGGAGGTGGCTTCGATCAGGTCGGCAGCCGGTACCAGCGGCTGGCCGCTGATGGTCGCCAGGCGCTGGACGGCCAGGGCCTGGTAACGCGGGTCGGCGTTGATGCCGGTACCGATGGCGGTGCCGCCCAGGTTCACTTCGGTCAGCAGCTCAGGCGCCAGGGTCTTCAGGCGGGCCAGGTCTTCACCGAGGGTGGTGGCGAAGGCACGGAATTCCTGGCCGAGGGTCATCGGCACGGCGTCTTGCAGCTGGGTACGGCCCATTTTCAGGACGTGGCTGAATTCTTCACCCTTGGCAGCGAACGCCTGGATCAGGCTGTCGAGGCTGGCCAACAGCGCGTCGTGGCCCAGCAGCAGACCCAGGCGGATCGCGGTCGGGTACGCGTCGTTGGTCGACTGCGCCATGTTCACGTCGTTGTTGGGGTGCAGGTATTGGTATTCGCCCTTGCTGTGGCCCATGGCCTCCAGCGCGATGTTGGCGATGACTTCGTTGGCATTCATGTTGGTTGAAGTGCCAGCGCCGCCTTGAATCATGTCCACCACGAACTCTTCGTGGAAATCGCCGCGGATCAGACGGGCACAGGCTTCGCTGATGGCAGCGTGCTTGGCTTCGCTGAGTTGGCCCAGCTCGCGGTTGGCGTCAGCAGCTGCCTGCTTGACCATTGCCAGGCCGACCACCAATTTCGGGTAATGCGAAATCGGAACGCCCGAGAGACGGAAGTTGTTCACCGCTCGCAGGGTCTGGATGCCGTAATACGCTTGAGCGGGTACTTCGAGTACGCCAAGCAGGTCTTTTTCTGTGCGGAAAGATGCAGCGGAGGACATGACGGAAATCATCTCGATATGGACCCGGGCTAGGCCGGAACGCTGTGAATGCTAGGCTTGCAGGAGATTTTGGGCCAATGCTGTTAAACACTGGCCTATGCATAAACGGCATAATGTCGGTGTGACCCCGTTACCATGACGGACGTGTGTGCCAAAATGGTGCGCGCCCCGGGAGGATGTGATGAACCTTGAAAGCAAATGGCTGGAAGACTTTAGCGCCCTGGCTGCCACCCGCAGCTTCTCCCAGGCGGCTGAGCGGCGCTTCGTCACCCAGCCGGCGTTCAGTCGGCGCATCCGCAGCCTGGAGGCGGCGCTGGGGCTGACCCTGGTCAATCGCTCGCGCACGCCGGTCGAACTGACGGCGGCGGGGCAGTTGTTCCTGGTCACCGCGCGGACCGTGGTCGAGCAACTCGGCGAGGTGCTGCGCCACCTGCATCACCTGGAAGGTGGGCAGGGCGAAGTCATGCAAGTGGCGGCGGCGCACTCCCTGGCCCTGGGTTTCTTCCCGCGCTGGATCGCGCAGTTGCGCAACGAAGGGCTGAACATTGCCACGCGGTTGGTCGCCACCAACGTGGGCGACGCCGTGCATGCGCTGCGCGAAGGCGGCTGCGATTTGATGCTGGCGTTCTACGACCCGGATGCGGCGATGCAGATGGACCCGGAGATCTTCCCGTCGCTGCACCTGGGCAACACCGAGATGCTGCCGGTGTGCGCCGCCGATGCCGACGGCAAGCCGCTGTTCGACCTGGAAGGCGAGGGCAGCGTGCCGCTGCTGGCCTACAGCGCCGGAGCTTTCTTGGGGCGCTCGGTAAACCTGCTGCTGCGCCAGCGGGCGCTGCGCTTTACCACGATTTACGAAACCGCCATGGCCGACAGCCTGAAAAGCATGGCCCTTGAGGGCTTGGGCATTGCCTGGGTGCCGCAGTTGAGCGTGCGCGCCGAGCTGGCCCGGGGTGAGCTGGTGGTATGCGGCGGCCCGCAATGGCATGTGCCGCTGGAGATCCGGTTGTATCGCTGTGCGTTGGTGCGCAAGGCGAACGTGCGGTTGTTGTGGCGCAAGCTGGAAGGCGGCGCGGCGCAGAATACCTGAGCCCACACAGATCAAATGTGGGAGCGGGCTTGCTCGCGAAAGCGTAGTGTCAGTCAACCCATCTGTGGCTGATCCACCGCATTCGCGAGCAAGCCCGCTCCCACATTAGTTTTCTGGTGTGTTCGCTGACCTGGAAGTCAATAAAACCGCCTGTTTGAGGTGTAAGACAGATGGTCATTCCAGGGGCTGTTTATCTGCGTTATTACGGTATACTGCGCGGCCTTCGGCCGGTCCAACCGGCCTTAATTCGTACAACAAGCCACGCTGGATTTCCCGCGTGGCTTGTTGTTTTTTGACGCGCCTGCGGGCGCCCAGAGAGAAGAGGCACGACGATGAGTGCATTGGTTGGCGTGATCATGGGCTCCAAGTCCGATTGGTCCACCCTTAGCCACACCGCCGATATGCTGGAAAAACTCGGCATTCCCTACGAAGTGAAGGTGGTTTCCGCCCACCGCACTCCGGATTTGCTGTTCCAGTATGCCGATGAAGCAGAATCCCGTGGCATCGAGGTAATCATCGCCGGTGCCGGCGGCGCAGCTCACCTGCCAGGCATGTGTGCAGCCAAGACTCACCTGCCAGTGCTGGGCGTACCGGTGCAGTCGTCGATGCTCTCGGGCGTGGATTCGCTGTTGTCCATCGTGCAGATGCCCGCCGGTATTCCGGTGGCCACCCTGGCGATCGGCAAGGCCGGCGCGATCAACGCTGCCTTGTTGTCCGCCAGCATCCTCGGCGCCAAGCACCCGCAGTTCCACGCGGCGCTGAAAAAATTCCGTGCTGAGCAGACAGACAGCGTCCTGGACAATCCAGACCCACGCATTGCCTGAGGTGGTTGATTGATGAAAATCGGTGTAATCGGTGGCGGCCAACTGGGCCGCATGCTGGCCCTGGCGGGTACGCCGCTGGGGATGAACTTCGCTTTCCTGGATCCGGCACCAGATGCCTGTGCAGCTGCCCTGGGTGAACACCTGCGTGCGGACTACAGCGACCCGGATCACCTGCGCCAACTGGCCGATGAAGTCGACCTGGTGACCTTCGAGTTTGAAAGCGTCCCGGCTGAAACCGTGGCCTTCCTGTCGCAGTTCGTGCCGGTATACCCGAGCGCCGAAGCCTTGCGCATCGCGCGTGACCGCTGGTTCGAGAAGAGCATGTTCAAGGACCTGGGCATCCCGACACCGGCTTTCGCCGACATCCAGTCCCAGGCTGACCTGGACGCCGCAGTCGCCTCCATCGGCCTGCCGGCCGTGTTGAAGACCCGCACCCTGGGTTACGACGGCAAGGGCCAGAAAGTCCTGCGCACCGCCGCCGACGTGGTCGGTACCTTCGCTGAACTGGGCAGCGTCGCCTGCCTGCTGGAAGGCTTCGTGCCGTTCACCGGTGAAGTCTCGCTGATTGCCGTGCGTGCCCGCGATGGCGAAACGCGTTTCTACCCGCTGGTGCACAACACCCACGACAGCGGCATCCTTAAGCTGTCCGTGGCCAGCACCGATCACCCGCTGCAAGCCCTGGCCGAAGATTATTCGAGCCGTGTGCTGAAGCAACTGGATTACGTCGGCGTGATGGCGTTCGAGTTCTTTGAAGTCGACGGTGGCCTCAAGGCCAACGAAATCGCCCCGCGCGTGCACAACTCCGGGCACTGGACCACCGAAGGTGCCGAGTGCAGCCAGTTCGAAAACCACCTGCGGGCGGTAGCGGGCTTGCCATTGGGCTCCACGGCAAAAGTCGGCGAGAGCGCCATGCTCAACTTCATCGGCGTGGTGCCGCCGGTTGATCGCGTGATCGCGATTGATGACTGCCATCTGCATCACTACGGCAAGGCGTTCAAGGCCGGGCGCAAGGTCGGCCACGCCAACCTGCGCTGCAAGGATCGCGCGACGCTGCAAGCGCAGATCCTCAAGGTCGAAGCGCTGATCGCCGAGCAATAACCCAAGGCCGGGCGGAACCATTGGTACCCGCCACCCTCTGATTGCAGGAAGCCAAAGTCTGACTAGGCTTTGACTGAATTCACTTCAATCAGAGGGAAATGCCATGGGTATCATTGGGACCATCTTTATCGGTTTGATCGTCGGCCTGCTGGCGCGTTTCCTGAAGCCAGGCGACGACAGCATGGGCTGGATCATGACCATCCTGCTGGGTATCGCCGGTTCGCTGGTTGCGACTTATGGTGGTCAGGCACTGGGCATCTATCAGGCGGGCCAGGGCGCAGGCTTCATTGGTGCGCTGGTGGGTGCCGTGGTGCTGCTGGTGATCTACGGTCTGCTGAAAAAGAAGTAATTTAGCGACCAGGCCCTCTGCGCTGCGCAGGCGCAGAGGGCTAGAATGCCGGCACTGTAATCCTTGCCGAGCCTCTCCATGCGCCGTCTCCTGTTATCCCTTCTTCTATGCACCGGGTTGGCCCACGCTGGCGAACTGCCGGAAACCGACTGGCTGGAACTGATGCCCAAGTCGGACCAGAAAGCCCTCGAAGAAATGCCGGAAATCGACCACAACTCCCCGGAAGCCCAAGGCACGTTCACCGCAAAGGGTGGCCTGAAGCAGAGCAAGGGTTTGCCGGCGGTTATGTATTCCACCAAGACGGTGGCTGCCATGAACGGCAAGAATATTCGCATTGGCGGCTATCCCGTGCCGCTGGAAACCGACGCCAAGGGCCGCAGCACGCTGTTCTTCCTGGTGCCTTATCCGGGCGCCTGCATCCACGTGCCGCCACCGCCGCCCAACCAGTTGGTGCTGGTGCGTTATCCCAAGGGCTTGAAGCTGGATGACATCTACACGCCGCTGTGGGTGACGGGCACGCTGAAGGTGGAGAAGGTCAACAATGATCTGGCCGATGCGGCGTATGCGTTGGATGCGGGGAAGGTGCGGGCGGTCAAGGAATCGGATCTCTGATCTGATGCAGAACCTAATGTGGGAGCGGGCTTGCTCGCGAATGCGGTGTGTCAGTCAGCACATGCACTAACTGGAACACCGCATTCGCGAGCAAGCCCGCTCCCACATTTTTGATTGGGGTTACAGGGCGATACCGCTGATGCTCACGCCCAGGGTATGGCTTTCACCTGGCGCCAGCGTCACCACATCGTCCAGCACATTCGCGGTCTCGATGCACAACATGCCCTGCCAGCCGTCGTCGGCCATGTCGCTGAAAGCCTTGGCACGTTCAGTCCACGGGTTCCAGATCACCGTCGAGCGCGAGCCTGTGCTGGTGAGCTGAACGCGGCGCTGCCAGTCTTTATCGACAATGTTCAGCTGAGCCGGGGTGTCGAGGTAGATGCGGTCGGTCTCGGCGGTGAAGTGCAGCAGCCCGGATTGCTGCTTTGGGGTCCAGCCGTCGGCGGTATCGATATAGTCCCGCCCGTCCAGGCCGTCGACCTGCACGTTGCGTACATCGCTGACCGCAAAATAGCTGTGCAGCGCCTGGCTGAGGCTGACGGTCTCGGCGCCGTGGTTGTGGCTGGTCAGGCGGATGTGCAGTTGATCATCCAGCAGGATGCTCATCTTCAGGTCAACCTGATGCGGCCAACCCGGGAAGCCACCTTCAGGCACTGGCAGTTCCAGCTCAACCCTCAGCGCTGTGCCTTCTGCCTCAACGCCAGCCAACGTCCAGTCAGCGGTCCGCACGAAACCATGGGCACCGGCCGGCTCGGCGCCCTGGTACATGGCCTTGACGCTCTGCGGGTTGCGGTCGAATACGCCAAACCACGGCCAGCACACCGGCACGCCGGTACGAATGCCTTTGCCTTTCTTGAACAGCACCTGATCGTTGGGCCAGATCAGCGGCTTCTCGCCGGTGCGCTGGTAACTCACGATGTGCGCGCCTTGCTGGGCCACCACCAATTCGGCGCCGTTGTGGCGGATGCGCCAAGCGTTCAGCTCATCCAGTTTTACGGTTTCAACGTTGGGCGTAGACATAGGCGCGCGCTCTCAATGGCAGACAATGGGGCAATGGACCGTCAAAACGTCGCGATGTTTAACGCGCCCGCGACGGAACCGAGCGGGTGCGGCCGCTGCCATCGATGGCAACGAACACAAACACCGCCTCGGTGACTTTGCGCCATTCGCTGGACAGCGGGTCGTCGCTCCACACTTCGACCATCATCTGGATCGAGCTGCGGCCGATTTCCAGGGCTTGGGTGTAGAAGGACAACTGTGCGCCGACGGCCACGGGCACCAGGAATGCCATGCGATCAATCGCCACGGTGGCTACGCGGCCACCGGCAACCTTGCTCGCCATGGCGGTGCCGGCCAGGTCCATCTGCGCGACCAGCCAGCCGCCGAAGATGTCGCCGAAACCGTTGGTTTCACGCGGGAGTGCGGTGATTTGCAGGGCGAGATCGCCTTGCGGGATAGGATCTTCTTGTTCGAGTTCGATCATGCCGGTGCCTCTGACCCGTGACGCTTTATGGGTATTTCAAGTGGATAGCCGTCTTCTGGAAAAACGTTTCAGCACCAACATACACCGCTCGATGCGTTTCTCGTAAGGCGTACTAAAGGGAAACTCTGCCAAATCGGCTGGTGTATAACCAACGGCGTTTTGGCACAGCAGCCCCTCAAGGATGCGGGTCTGGCGCTTGCAAGGGCCGAGTATATCGAGCCGTCGGCGCCACGACGACCTCCCGACGCTCATTTGGTCGGTAAATAGGCGCTGTATCGCGGCTTTTTCCGGCAACTGTGCTCCTGCTCATATTAATTGCACGTCTGCTACGGAAATATTTCGCGGATCTGAACTGTTAACGGCTCAACGCTGTGCTTTTTCAAGCGATTTGCTATCTTGCCAAGCCTGCCGCAAGTCCCGGGCTTGCCGTCCTGACTACTATAAGAGAAGCCTTGCCATGTCCTCCGTGCCCGCAAGCAGTGCGCAACCTTCGCGCCCGCTGACCCGCAACGACTACAAAACCCTGTCGCTGTCTGCCTTGGGCGGGGCGCTGGAGTTCTACGACTTCATCATCTTCGTATTTTTTGCGACGGTAGTCGGGAAGCTGTTCTTCCCGGCGGACATGCCCGAATGGCTGCGCATGATGCAGACCTTCGGCATCTTCGCCGCCGGCTACCTGGCGCGGCCGCTGGGCGGGATCATCATGGCGCACTTCGGCGACCTGCTGGGGCGCAAGAAGATGTTCACCCTGAGCATCTTCATGATGGCCGTGCCGACCCTGATCATGGGCCTGCTGCCGACCTACGCGCAGATCGGCCTGTGGGCGCCGATCCTGTTGCTGCTGATGCGCGTGATCCAGGGCGCGGCGATTGGCGGTGAAGTGCCGGGCGCGTGGGTGTTCGTGTCCGAGCACGTGCCGCCCCGTCACATCGGTTATGCCTGCGGCACCCTGACCAGCGGCCTGACGGCCGGCATTCTGTTGGGTTCGCTGGTGGCCACCGCCATCAACACGCTCTACAGCCCGGAACAGGTGTCGGATTACGCCTGGCGCATTCCGTTCCTGCTGGGGGGTGTATTCGGCCTGTTGTCGGTGTACCTGCGTCGCTGGCTGCACGAAACCCCGATCTTCGCCGAGATGCAGCAGCGCAAGACCCTGGCGGCCGAGCTGCCGTTGCGCGCGGTGTTGCGTGACCATCGTGGCGCCATCGTACTGTCGATGCTGTTGACCTGGCTGCTGTCGGCCGGTGTGGTCGTGGTTATCCTGATGACGCCGACCGTGCTGCAAACGATCTACCACTTCAGCCCAACGGTGGCGCTGCAGGCCAATAGCCTGGCCATCGTCACCCTGAGCCTGGGGTGTATCGCTTCCGGCGCCCTGGCCGACCGTTTTGGTGCCGGGCGCGTGCTGATCATCGGTTGTGCCTTGTTGCTGGCAACGTCCTGGACGCTCTATCACAGCCTGATGGCTCACCCGGACTGGCTGTTCCCGCTGTACGCCTTGACCGGCCTGTTTGTAGGCACCATTGGCGTGGTGCCCTATGTCATGGTGAAAGCGTTCCCGCCGGTGGTGCGTTTCAGCGGTTTGTCGTTCTCCTACAACGTCGCCTACGCCGTATTCGGTGGCCTGACGCCGTTAGCGGTGTCGCTGCTGATGAAGGAGAGCCCGATGGGCCCTGCTTACTACGTGGCTGCCCTGTGCGTGATGGGGATGGCGGTGGGTGGGTACCTGTGGAAGCGCGGGCGCTGACACGTTTTTGAAAACTGCCGGACAACCTTGTGGCGAGGGAGCTTGCTCCCGTTGAACTGCGCAGCAGTTCCATTCTGGGGGCCGCTACGCGACCCAACGGGAGCAAGCTCCCTCGCCACAGATTTTGCCTTACAACGATTACAGATTGTTTCCACGAAATCGCTCCAACCTCCTCGCAAGCCCCGGATTTATTGGCGTTTCTCCTTCCTGTCAGTTTTTTCATAAATGCTGGCCTTTCATCTAATTGTCATATTCCAGACATAGAGTGTTCACACGGCCTACCGATACTTGGCCCCGATCCAACTATCCCTATCTGCTAGGAGCAAGGCATGAAACTGAAACGTTTGATGGCGGCAATGACTTTTGTCGCTGCTGGCGTTGCGACCGCTAACGCGGTAGCCGCTGGTGTTGACCCGGCGATTCCGGCTTACGTGAAGACCACTGGTGTGTCGGGCAACCTGTCCAGCGTTGGTTCCGATACCCTGGCAAACCTGATGACCCTGTGGGCTGAGGGTTACAAAAAGGAATACCCGAACGTCAACATCCAGATTCAGGCCGCCGGCTCCGCCACTGCACCTCCTGCACTGACTGAAGGCACCTCCAACCTGGGCCCGATGAGCCGCAAGATGAAGGACACCGAACTGGCTGCCTTCGAGCAGAAGTACGGCTACAAGCCAACCGCGATCCCGGTTGCCGTGGATGCCCTGGCCGTGTTCGTGCACAAGGACAACCCGATCCAGCACCTGACCATGGAGCAAGTCGACGCGATCTTCTCCTCGACTCGTCTGTGCGGCGCCAAGGCTGACGTCAAGACCTGGGGCGACCTGGGCGTGACCGGCGACCTGGCCAACAAGCCAGTGCAACTGTTCGGTCGCAACTCGGTATCCGGCACCTACGGCTACTTCAAGGAAGAAGCCCTGTGCAAAGGCGACTACAAGCCTAACGTGAACGAACAACCTGGTTCGGCGTCGGTTGTGCAGTCCATCAGCTCCTCGCTGAACGGCATCGGTTACTCGGGCATCGGTTACAAAACCGCCAGCGTGAAAACCGTGGCCCTGGCCAAGAAAGGCAGCACTGACTTCATCGAAGACAGCGAAGAAAATGCCCTGAACGGCAAATACCCGCTGTCGCGCTTCCTCTACGTCTACGTCAACAAAGCCCCGAACAAGCCTCTGGCCCCGCTGGAAGCCGAGTTCGTGAAGCTGGTTCTGTCCAAACAGGGCCAGGAAGTGGTAGTGAAAGACGGCTACATCCCGCTGCCAGCCAAAGTTGCCGCCAAGGCACTGGCTGACCTGGGCCTGAAAGAAGGTGGCAAATAAGCCGCCGGTAAACCTGCCTTGAACCGCGGTTTACCCACGGTTCAAGGCCCGGGCGGGGTTTGTAAGACCTGGACCTCGCCTCCCATTTTTTAATCCGCTGCCAGCCCTGCTACGCGGCGGATTTCTTGCGTCACTGCATTGTCATCTTTCTGTCATACAGGATCGCTAGGGTGTGCGCATGAATGATCTGGCCAATTCCACCATGACGACGACTTCTCCCCCCAAGCGCATTGATTTCAATACGCCTGAGCTGCAACGCAAGCGCCGCATCCGCGCGCTCAAGGATCGCCTGACCCGCTGGTACGTGCTGATTGGCGGCCTCGCCGTCCTGGGCGCGATCACCTTGATCTTCTTCTTCCTCGCCTACGTGGTCGCGCCGCTGTTCCACGGCGCCAACCTGACCAAGGAAGAGGCCCTCGCGCCTGCCTGGCTGCAGGACGCCGGCAAGCCGCTGATGATCTCCATGGAAGAACAGAACCAGGTCGCCATGCGGGTTTCCGACAAGGGCCAGGCGCTGTTCTTCAACGTTGACACGGGTGCCGAACTCAAGCGCGTTGACCTGCCGTTGCCTGCGGGCGTGACAGTCGCCTCCATTGGTGAAGACCAGCCCGGCAGCCCGCTGGTGATCCTCGGCCTGTCCAACGGCCAGTCCCTGGTTTTCCGTCACACCTATAAAGTGTCGTACCCGGACGGCAAGAAGACCATCTCGCCCGCCGTCGAATACCCTTACGGCGAAACACCGATCGTCCTCGACGAACAGGGCCGCTCCCTTGAGCATGTCGCCTTGAACGCGACCGACTCGACGCTGGTGGTGGCCGGTTCCAGTGGTGCCCATCTGAACGTGCTGTCCATCAGCCGTGAAGAAAACATGATGACCGAGGAAGTCACCACCGAGCAGAAGCGCATCGAACTGCCGCAAATGACCGAGCCGGTCAAAGCCATCTTCGTTGATCCGCGCCAGCAGTGGCTGTACGTGATCAACGGTCGCGCCCAGGCCGACGTTTTCAGCCTGCGGGACAACAGCCTCAACGGTCGCTATAAATTATTGGAAGACGGCGTGGCGCAAGTCACGGCCAGCACCCAGCTGGTGGGCGGCATCTCGCTGATCATCGGTAACTCCAGCGGTGGCCTGGCGCAGTGGTTCATGGCCCGCGACCCGGACGGCGAACAACGCCTGAAGCAGATCCGTACCTTCCAGATGGGCACCGCGCCTATCGTTGAAATCACTGCTGAAGAACGTCGCAAAGGCTTCACCGCCCTCGACGCTTCCGGCAAGTTCGGTGTGTTCCACAGCACTGCCCACCGTACGTTGCTGGTGGACCAGGTGGTCGACGGCAACGGTATCTTCGGCATGTCGCCACGGGCCAACCGGGTGATCGTCGAGGCCGGCGGCAAGCTGCAACCGCTGCTGCTGGACAACCCGCACCCTGAAGTTTCCTGGAGCGCGCTGTGGAGCAAGGTCTGGTACGAAAACTACGACGAACCTAAATACGTCTGGCAATCGACCGCCGCCAACACCGATTTCGAACCCAAGATGAGCCTGGCGCCCCTGACCTTCGGTACCCTGAAGGCCGCGTTCTACGCCATGCTGCTGGCCGCACCACTGGCCGTTGCCGCTGCGATCTACACCGCTTACTTCATGGCCCCGAGCCTGCGCCGCAAGGTCAAGCCGGTGATCGAATTGATGGAAGCGATGCCGACGGTGATCCTCGGCTTCTTCGCCGGCCTGTTCCTGGCGCCGTATGTCGAAGGGCATTTGCCGGGGATTTTCAGCCTGCTGATGCTGCTGCCGATCGGCATCCTGGTGGCCGGCTTCGTCTTCAGCCGCCTGCCTGAGTCGATCCGCCTGCGGGTCCCGGATGGCTGGGAAAGCGCGATCCTGATCCCGGTCATCCTGTTTGTGGGCTGGCTCTCGTTGTACATGAGCCCGTACCTGGAAACCTGGTTCTTCGGCGGCGACATGCGCATGTGGATCTCCCACGACCTGGGCATCACCTACGACCAGCGCAACGCCCTGGTAGTCGGCCTGGCCATGGGTTTCGCGGTGATCCCGAACATCTACTCCATCGCCGAAGACGCCGTGTTCAGCGTGCCGCGCGGCCTGACCCTGGGCTCCCTGGCCCTGGGCGCCACGCCATGGCAGACCATGACCCGCGTCGTGATCCTGACCGCCAGCCCGGGCATCTTCTCGGCGCTGATGATCGGCATGGGCCGCGCGGTCGGTGAAACCATGATCGTGCTGATGGCCACCGGCAACACGCCGGTGATGGAGATGAACCTGTTTGAAGGCCTGCGCACCCTGGCAGCCAACGTCGCGGTAGAAATGCCCGAATCGGAAGTCGGCGGCAGCCACTACCGCGTGCTGTTCCTCTCGGCGCTGGTGCTGCTGCTGTTCACCTTCATCATGAACACCCTCGCCGAGCTGATTCGTCAGCGTCTGCGCAAGAAATACTCGTCGCTTTAAGAAAGGTAGAAGTCTGTGAAACAGAACTCCCTGAATGGATGGTTCAAGAGCGGCGCCCCGGGCGTCTGGATCAGCGGTGGCGCGGTGTCCATCGCGGTCATCATGACCATTGGTTTGCTGGCCGTGATTGCCGTGCGTGGCCTGGGCCACTTCTGGCCGGCCGACCTGATCCAGGCCAACTACAACGTGCCGGGCCAGGAAAATCACATCGTCGTCGGCGAAGTGGTGCAGAAAGAAGAAGTGCCCCGCGAGCGCCTGAAAAGCGCTGGCTTGCCGGTGCCGGACCAAGGCCCGGAGTTCATGACCCGCGAGCTGATCAAGGTCGGCAACCGTGACTTGAACGGCAATGACTTCACCTGGATCGTCGGCGAGTGGCTGACCAACCAGACCAAGCCGGTCGAGTTGATGGCCATCGAGCGTCGTGAGTGGGGCAACTTCTACGGCACCCTGGTCAACGTCAAGCAGGACGGCAAGGTGATCGCCGAAGGCGAGGCGGCCTGGCCGGAACTGCAAGCCCGCGTGGACCGCGTCAACAAGCTCGCGGCCCAGCTCAAGACCCTCGAGAAGTCTGACATCGGCGCCATCAACGCCGGCCTCGAACGCATCCGTCTGCACGGTCGCAAACTGGAGCTGGAAGGCAAGCTGGACGCCACCGCCCAGGCCGACATGGACAGCGGCCGCGCCGAACTGAACAACCGCTACAAGGATATCGAAGCCCGCCTGGCCGACCTGCATACCCAGTTCAACCGCGACAGCCTGACCGCCCGCGATGCCAACGGCAAAGAAATCGAAATCGGCATTGGCAAGGTGGTGCACGCTTACCAGCCGAACGCCATGGGCTACATGACCAAGGTTGGTTTCTACTTCAGCAAGGTCTGGGAATTCCTCAGCGACGATCCACGGGAAGCCAACACCGAAGGCGGGATTTTCCCGGCGATCTTCGGCACCGTGATGATGACCCTGATCATGGCGATGATCGTGACCCCGTTCGGCGTGCTGGCGGCGGTGTACCTGCGTGAATACGCCAAGCAGAACACCCTGACGCGGATCATCCGCATCGCGGTGAACAACCTGGCCGGTGTACCCGCCATCGTTTACGGCGTGTTCGGCCTTGGCTTCTTTGTGTACGTACTGGGCGGCTCGGTTGACCGGCTGTTCTTCGCCGAGGCCTTGCCGGCACCGACCTTCGGTACGCCTGGCCTGCTCTGGGCATCCCTGACCCTGGCGCTGCTGGCAGTGCCGGTGGTGATCGTGGCCACTGAAGAAGGCCTGGCGCGGATTCCTCGCACCGTACGTGAAGGTTCTTTGGCACTGGGCGCGACCAAGGCGGAAACGCTGTGGAAGATCGTGCTGCCGATGGCCAGCCCGGCGATGATGACCGGCATGATCCTCGCCGTGGCCCGCGCCGCGGGTGAAGTGGCGCCGCTGATGCTGGTGGGTGTGGTGAAACTGGCGCCGTCGCTGCCGGTGGACGGCAACTACCCGTACCTGCATCTGGACCAGAAGATCATGCACCTGGGCTTCCATATTTATGACGTCGGCTTCCAGAGCCCCAACGTCGAAGCCGCGCGGCCGCTGGTGTACGCCACCGCCTTGCTGCTGGTGCTGGTGATCGCCACGCTCAACTTGTCGGCGGTGTGGATTCGTAACCACCTGCGCGAAAAATACAAAGCGCTGGACAGTTAATTGAAGTGAACGCGGACTAAATGTGGGAGCGGGCTTGCTCGCGAATGCGGTGTATCAGTCATACATGGGTCAACTGACCTGACGCCTTCGCGAGCAAGCCCGCTCCCACAAAACGAATTGGTAGCACAGGGAGCATCCCATGCAACATGAAACCCATTCCCACGGCATCAACATGTCAGCCCTGGGTCGCGACAAGCAGAGCCTGAGCCTGGCCCAGGAAACCGTGGCCATCGAAGTCCCGGGCCTGAGCCTGTACTACGGCGACAAGCAGGCGCTGTACGACGTCAGCATGAACATCCCGAAGCAGCGCGTGACCGCCTTCATCGGCCCGTCCGGTTGCGGCAAGTCGACCCTGCTGCGCACCTTCAACCGGATGAACGATCTGGTGGACGGCTGCCGCGTCGAGGGCGCGATCAACCTGTACGGCACCAACATCTACCGCAAGGGCGAAGACGTGGCCGAGCTGCGGCGCCGGGTGGGCATGGTGTTCCAGAAGCCCAACCCGTTTCCCAAGACCATCTACGAAAACGTGGTCTACGGCCTGCGTATCCAGGGCATCAACAAAAAGCGCGTCCTCGACGAAGCCGTTGAGTGGGCACTGAAAGGCGCGGCGCTGTGGGACGAGGTCAAGGATCGCCTGCACGAGTCGGCCCTCGGTTTGTCCGGCGGCCAGCAGCAACGTCTGGTGATCGCCCGCACCATCGCCGTGGAGCCGGAAGTGCTGCTGCTCGACGAACCGTGCTCGGCACTCGACCCCATCTCCACGTTGAAAGTCGAAGAGCTGATCTACGAACTCAAATCCAAGTTCACCATCGTCATCGTGACCCACAACATGCAACAGGCGGCGCGTGTTTCCGACTACACCGCGTTCATGTACATGGGCAAGCTGGTGGAATTTGGCGACACCGATACCCTGTTCACCAACCCGGCGAAGAAGCAGACCGAAGACTACATCACCGGTCGCTACGGCTAGCAGGTGGCTGGTTGCTCACTGAACTGATGCTGCGGTCGACCGCACCTTACTGGACGTTCCAAGGACGCCAACATGATTAGCAAAGAAGGCCTTACCCATCACATCTCCGCGCAGTTCAACGCCGAGCTTGAGGAGGTGCGCAGCCACCTCCTGGCCATGGGCGGGCTGGTGGAGAAGCAAGTCAACGACGCCGTCACCGCGCTGATCGAGGCCGACTCGGGCCTGGCCCAGCAAGTGCGCGAGATCGATGACCAGATCAACCAGATGGAACGCAACATCGACGAAGAATGCCTGCGCATCCTGGCCCGTCGTCAGCCGGCGGCGTCCGACCTGCGTTTGATCATCAGCATCTCCAAGTCGGTGATCGACCTGGAGCGCATCGGTGACGAAGCCACCAAGATCGCCCGCCGCGCCATCCAGTTGTGTGAGGAAGGCGAAGCGCCGCGTGGTTATGTCGAAGTGCGCCACATCGGTGACCAGGTGCGCAACATGGTTCGCGACGCCCTCGACGCGTTTGCCCGTTTCGACGCCGAGCTGGCGTTGTCGGTGGCCCAATACGACAAGACCATCGACCGCGAATACAAGACGGCGCTGCGCGAACTGGCGACCTACATGATGGAAGACCCGCGCTCTATCTCACGGGTACTGAGCATCATCTGGGTACTGCGTTCGCTGGAACGCATCGGCGACCACGCACGCAACATCTCGGAACTGGTGATTTACCTGGTGCGGGGTACCGACGTGCGGCACATGGGCCTCAAGCGGATGAAAGCAGAAGTTGAAGGTACGACCGATCAAATCCCTAATGTTCCGGGCGTTCCTGACGATAAGTAAGATTGCCCGAGAAATAAACGCCCGGCCTTTGGTCGGGCGTTTTCGTTTGTGGTGTTGGAATTTTTGGCAAAACGCCATCAGCGAAGCGTTATGCTTGCCGGGGTTTTTATAGGATGAAGGGTCGATGAGCAAAGTCAGTGTATTGGTGGTGGATGACGCCTCGTTTATTCGCGACCTGGTGAAGAAGTGCCTGCGTAACTACTTCCCGGGGATCAAGATCGAAGATGCGGTGAACGGCAAAAAGGCCCAGGCCATCCTGATGCGCGAAACCTTCGACATGGTGCTGTGCGACTGGGAAATGCCGGAAATGTCCGGCCTGGAACTGTTGACCTGGTGCCGTGAACAGCCTCATCTCAAAGCCATGCCTTTCGTCATGGTGACCAGCCGTGGCGACAAGGAAAACGTGGTGCAGGCGATCCAGGCCGGGGTTTCCGGCTACGTCAGCAAGCCATTCACCAACGAGCAGTTGCTGAACAAGGTCAAGCAGGCACTGAACAAGATTGGCCGCCTCGACGCGCTGATCGCCAGCGCACCGACCAAGATGAACTCGGCGTTCGGTAACGATTCCCTCAGCGCCCTCACTGGTGGCAAGCCTGACGCAGTCAAGCCGGCCCCGGTGGCCGCGCCCAGCAAAGGCCTGCTCAACAGCCCGCCGGTGCAGGTGGCTGCGGCAGCGTCGCCTGCCAGCGGTCGTGGCCAGGGCCAGTTGCGCCTGTCCAGTGGCACCCAGCAGTGTGTGATCAAGGCCCTGAGTATCAAGGAGGCGCTGCTGGTGGTACGTCGTGGTGAAATCCTGCCTCAGGTACTGGAAAGCGCCGTGCTCGACCTGGAGCAGGGTGAGAACGCTGAAGTGGCGCGTCTGAATGGCTACCTGCATGCCGTGGTGGCCTACGAGCCCAAGCCCGACAGTGACTGGCTGCAACTGACCTTCCGGTTTATCGACCAGGATGCGCAGAAGCTTGACTACATTTCGCGGCTGATCGCCCGCGGGACCGCACAGAAGCATTTTGTGCCGGGTGCGTGACTTGATGGGGTCTCCAAAAAACCTGTGGCGAGGGGGCTTGTCCCCCGTTGGGCTGCGTAGCGGCCCCAAACCCTGTAATTGAGTTCTGCCTGACCCTGCGCGATAACTCTACTGGGGCCGCTGCGCAGCCCAACGGGGGACAAGCCCCCTCGCCACAGGGTTAGTGCTTGGTTCACATAGCACTGTCATGATCCCTTGTTAGCCTGCCATCCAGTCGTCCCTGGCAGGCCAACCCGATGCTCGTGCGCTCACTGCTGTTGTGTGGACTGTTCGCCGTTGTCATGCCGGCGATGTCCATGACCCTCTACAAATCCATCGACGCCGACGGCGCTGTGGTCTTCAGCGACCGGTACACGCCCGGGGCACAGGCGTTTGTGTATCAGGAGCGGGTGATTCCCAAGCCTGTATATCCGTCGCAACCCGCTTCCTATCGTTATCCCTTGCCCTGGCGTGGCGGGCCGTTCCGTCTCACCCAAGGCCCCAACGGTACCTTCAGCCACTCCGAGCTCAAAAGCCGTTATGCGATGGACATTGCCATGCCTGAAGGCACGCCAATCATCGCGGCACGTGGCGGTGTCGTACTGAAAACCGAGAACGAGCAGAGCGGGCGCGGCAGCGATCCATCGGGCAATTTCGTGCGGGTGCAGCACGATGACGGCACGCAAGGCGTGTACCTGCACCTCAAGCAAGGGTCGGTCAGCGTCAGGGAAGGGCAGCGCGTGGCGGTGGGCAGCCCGCTGGCGCTGTCGGGCAATACCGGCAACAGCAGCGGGCCGCATCTGCATTTTGTGGTGCAGCGCACGACGGCGTCGGGGCTGGTGTCGATTCCCTATGAGTTCAACCAGCCGGTGCAGGCGTTGCCCAACTTTGCGTTGGGCACGCGGTAAGGCTTTTGTAGGAGCGAGCTTGCTCGCGAAAAACCTGAGGGCGCTGCCGGGTGTCAGGATCCCAGCGTTATCGTTAACGTCCTTCGCGAGCAAGCTCGCTCCTACAGGGGGTGTGCCCTAGTCGAGCAACAGCACCTTGGCCAACACGATCTTCGGCCCTTTCATCTTCTTGATGATGATGCGCAGGCCTTCGACTTCCAGCACTTCTTCCTCTTCCGGCACCCGTTTCAGGGTGTCGTAGATCAGCCCGGCCAGGGTTTCGGCTTCGATGTGGTCCAGGTCGACGCCCAGCAGGCGCTCCACCTTGAACAGCGGCGTGTCGCCACGCACCAGCAATTTGCCCGGCTGGTAAGCGAGGATGCCGCGCTCGGCCTTGCGGTGTTCGTCCTGGATGTCGCCTACCAGTACTTCCAGAACGTCTTCCATGGTCAGGTAGCCGATGACCTTGCCGTCGGCCTCTTCCACCAGGGCGAAGTGCGCGCCGCCTTTACGGAACTGCTCGAGCAGTTGCGACAGCGGCATATGGCGCGATACGCGTTCCAGCGGGCGGGTCAGCTCGGCCAGGTTGAACGACTCGGGAATGTGGTCCAGGGCCGCCAGTTCCAGCAGCAGGTCCTTGATGTGCAGCAGGCCGACGAACTCGTTGCGCACGGCGTCGTACACCGGGTAACGGCTGAACTTGTGGCGACGGAACAGCGCCAGGATTTCCTTGAGCGGTGCGTTGAAGTCCAGGGTCACCAGGTCTTCCCGGGAGTTGGCCCAGTCCACCACTTCCAGCTCGCCCATTTCCACGGCGGAGGCCAGCACGCGCATGCCTTGGTCGCTCGGGTCCTGGCCACGGCTGGAGTGCAGGATCAGTTTCAGTTCTTCACGGCTGTAATGGTGCTCGTGATGCGGGCCAGGCTCGCCTTGGCCGGCGATGCGCAGGATGGCGTTGGCACTGGCGTTGAGCAGGTAGATCGCCGGGTACATGGCCCAGTAGAACAGGTACAGCGGCACGGCGGTCCACAGCGACAGCAACTCGGGCTTGCGAATGGCCCAGGACTTGGGCGCCAGTTCACCGACCACGATGTGCAGGTACGAGATCACGAAGAAGGCGGCAAAGAACGACACGCCCTTGATCACTTCCGGCGACTGCACACCGATCGCCCCCAGCAACGGCTCGAGGATGTGCGCGAAGGCCGGCTCACCGACCCAGCCCAGGCCCAGGGAGGCGAGGGTGATACCCAACTGGCAGGCCGACAGATAGGCGTCGAGCTGGCTGTGTACGGTGCGCAGGATCTGCCCGCGCCAGCCGTTCTTGTGGGCGATGGCCTCGACCCGGGTCGAGCGCAGTTTGACCATGGCAAATTCCGCCGCAACGAAAAAGCCGTTGAGCAGTACCAGGATCAGTGCAAAAAGAATCATGCCGAAGTCGGCGAAGAGTGTCGCGAGGGTGATGCCAGGGGAAGGGTCCATGATGGGGTTTTGCGGGTTCCGTCTAATCGAAAAGGGTGAGCAGGTGGGCCTGAAAGGCAGGCGCAAGTCCGCCAATGTAGCGGCTGACGGGGCGCTTGCCTAGTGGCGGCTGCCGGGCGGAGGGTCACTCGTCCTGATGAAGGACCCGGGAACGTGTCACCTGGGCCGGCGGGAAATGGCAGGTAAAGGTACTGCCGTGGCCGAGCACGCTACTGATTTCCAGCCGCGCGCGATGGCGCAGCAGCACATGTTTGACGATGGCCAGGCCGAGCCCGGTGCCGCCGGTGTTGGAGTTGCGGCTGGAGTCGACGCGGTAGAAACGCTCGGTGAGGCGCGGCAAATGCTTGGCGTCGATGCCCATCCCGGAGTCCTGCACGCTGAGGTGTGCGCCCTGGTCGTCGGCCCACCAGCGGATGCGGATGTTGCCTTTGTCCTGGGTGTATTTGACGGCGTTGAACACCAGGTTGGAAAACGCGCTGCGCAGCTCGCCCTCGCTGCCCTTGAGCAGGATCGACGGGTCGGCTTCAAGGGTGATCTGCTGTTCACGCTGCCCGGACAATGCCTGGGCGTCGCTCTTGATCGTCTGCAACAGGCTTTGCACCGGCACCGGATGGTTGTCCGAGGGGTAATCGGTGGCTTCCAGCTTGGCCAGCAACAGCAGGTCGTTGAGCAGGGTTTGCATGCGCGAGCCTTGCTGCTGCATCTGTTGCAGGGCACGGGTCCAGCGCGGGTTCACGTCTTCGACGTTATCGAGCAGCGTCTCCAGATAACCGCAGATCACTGTCAGCGGTGTGCGCAGTTCGTGGGAGACGTTGGCGACGAAGTCCTTGCGCATCTGTTCCAGCTGATGGATGCGTGTGACATCACGCACCAGCATCAAGTGTTCGTTATTGCCGTAGCGCGTCAGGTACAGCTGGATACGCACGCGGTCGTTGGTCGGTGACGGGATTTCCAGGGCTTCTTCGTAGTTGTCCTGCTCGAAATACTCCTTGAAACGCGGGTGGCGCACCAGGTTGGTCACCGGCTGGCCGCTGTCCTGGGGCGTCTTGAGGCCCAGCAAGGTCTCTGCGGCGCGGTTCCACCATTCCAGGTTGCCGTCGCTGTCGAGCATGATGACGGCGTCTTTCAGCGCAGCGGTGGACTCCTGGACCCGATCGATTACCGCCTGAAGCCGCCCGCGTACACGCTGGTCGCGGCGTTGCAGGTGGTAGATGCTGTCGAACACCTCGCCCCACAGGCCGTAGCCGTCGGGTGGTGCTTCGTCGGGTTTGTGCTGGCGCAGCCATTCGTGCAGGCGCAGCAGTTGCTTGAGGGTCCAGCCCAGGTAAAGGCCCAGGCCGACGGCCAGGCTCCAGCCGTAATAGCCGCTGACCAGGCCCACCAGCAGGCAGCCGGTGATCAACAGGAGCATGTGGCGGATCAGGGTGCCATGCCAGTTTTGGTTCACTTAAACACGCGTCCTTTCAGCTGTCTGGGCAGTTCGGGCTGGCTCAGCCTTTGGTGGAAAACCGGTAGCCGGTGCCGCGCACGGTTTGTACCAGATTCTCGTAAGCGTCGCCCAAGGCTTTGCGCAAGCGGCGGATATGCACGTCGACGGTGCGCTCTTCCACATACACATTGCCGCCCCAGACCTGGTCCAGCAGTTGGCCGCGGGTGTAGGCGCGCTCCTGGTGGGTCATGAAGAATTGCAGCAGGCGGTATTCGGTAGGGCCCATCTCGGCGGGTTTGCCGTCGATGGTCACGCGGTGGCTGATCGGGTCAAGGATCAGGCCGTCGACTTCGATAGGCGCTTCACCATCGGTGGGGCCGGCACGGCGCAGAACGGCTTTCAGACGGGCGACCAGTTCCCGTGGGGAAAAGGGCTTGGTGATGTAGTCATCGGCGCCGACTTCCAGGCCCTGGATCTTGTTGTCCTCTTCGCCCTTGGCGGTGAGCATGATGATCGGGATATCCCCGGTCAGCTCGTCACGCTTGAGGCGGCGGGCCAGTTCGATGCCGGAGGTGCCGGGCAGCATCCAGTCCAGCAGGATCAGGTCCGGCTTGCGGTCGACGATAATGGCATGGGCCTGCTGGGAGTTCTCCGCCTCCAGGCAGTCATAGCCGGCCATTTCCAACGCAACGGCGATCATCTCGCGAATGGGCGCTTCGTCGTCAACGATCAGAATGCTCCTGCCAACCATGCTAAATCCTCTTGTCATTTAACTGTCTTGCGCCGCATTAGATAACGGAATTATTGCAGTCGTGTGACAGTAATTTAGTCGCTTGGGCAATCCTTGCCTCTCTGGACTACGCTTTGGGTCCGAATCCTGACAACCACAAAAGGAAGGTTCCCATGACTCACAGTACTTTTTCCTGGAAAGCCCTGCTGGTAACGGCCGCGTTAACGCTGCCGACACTGGCGTTTGCGGCAGACCCGGCGATGACCAAGGACGGGATGCTGGTGGACCACAACGGCATGACCCTCTACACCTTTGCCAAGGACGCTGATGGCAAATCCATGTGCAACGACAAGTGCGCCACCAACTGGCCGCCGTTGATGGCCGAATCCACCGACAAGCCCATGGGCAAGTGGACCGTGATCACCCGTGACGACCAGAAAAGCCAGTGGGCCTACAGCGGCAAGCCGCTCTACACCTTCATCATGGACAAGAAGGCCGGTGACATGACCGGCGAAGGCAAAATGGACGGGGCGTGGAAGGTCGCCAAGCCTTGATGTGAGCCGGATAAGGGTGAGGGGCCTGGCCTCTCACCGAAATCCGTAGTCCGCGACAATCCCGACAAAAATCGCCAACCCGGCCCAGTGGTTGTGCAAAAACGCCTTGAAGCATTTGAGCCGGTCCTTGTCCCGGGTGTACCAGAACTCCCAGGCAAAACACCCGGCCGCCGCCAGCAAGCCCAGGTGGAACCAGCCGCCCAGCTCAAAACGCATCCCCGCCAGCCACAGGCACACCAGTGCCAGGCCCTGCAGGGTCAGGATGATCACCCGGTCGGCATCGCCGAACAGAATCGCGGTGGATTTGACCCCGATTTTCAGGTCATCGTCGCGATCGGTCATGGCGTAGTACGTGTCGTATCCCACCGTCCACAACAGGTTGGCGATGTACAACAGCCATGCCGCGGCGGGCAGGCTGCCCGTCTCGGCGGTGAACGCCATCGGCATGCCCCACGAGAACGCCGCGCCCAATACCACCTGCGGGTAATAGGTGTAGCGCTTCATGAACGGGTAGCTGGCCGCCAGCGCGAGGCCGCCCAGGGACAGCCAGATCGTCATGGAGTTGGTCAGCAACACCAGCAGGAAACTGATGACCATCAGCACCGCGAAGAACACCAGGGCCTCTTTCGAGCTGATCCTGCCGCTGACCAGCGGGCGCTGTTCGGTGCGTTTCACATGGCCGTCGACCTTGCGATCGGCCCAGTCATTGATGACGCAACCGCCGGCCCGAGTGAGTATCACGCCGAGCACGAAGATCAGGATATTGAGCAGCGATGGCGAACCCTTGCCGGCAATCCACAGCGCCCACAGCGTGGGCCACAGCAGCAGGTAAATGCCGATGGGCTTGTCCATGCGGGTCAACTGGATGAAGTCCCAGGCCCTTGGGTTCAGGTGATTCAGGGATTTGAGCAGGCGCTGGTACATCAGAAACGCTCCGGATGGTCGTGCACGGCTTGCCACAGGGTGGGCAGGAAGATCTCGGCCACCAGCACGCTCAGCGGCCCGCGGTCGAAGCGCGAGCGGCGTGCCCACAGGTGATCGGCCTGGTCCGCCGGGGGCAGCCATTCCCGTGGGTAGCGGCACACCTCGATGGCCTGGCGCGTGAAGGCGTGGTCACAAAACAGCAATTCCCCGAGAGACCGGCTGCCCAACTCATCCATGTGCAAGCCGTCGCCCTGCAAGGCGCTGCGGGCCGCCACGCTGCGGGCAAACACCCACGGCTGGCCATGGCCACGCAAATACACCTCGCGCACCCAGCCGATGCTGGCGGCGGGCAAGTCCAGGGTGGCGCATTCGTCGTCTCGCAGTGGCTGCCAGCCTTCGAACAACGGCGTCACGCTGAAGCCATCGTCGGACAGGCGCGTCAGGCGCCGGGTCAGCGAGCCTTCATCGAACAGCCAGTTGAGTGTCAGCGGCGTGGGCAGTGGGCTCAGAAGGCTCTGGGTCAGCCATCGGCAAGCATCGGGAAGGGCGTTTGAATGCGGCACGGAGGGTCATTATTGGCAGTTAATGAGGCGGCGAGCTTACCATGGTGCCCTGGACTTTTGCCGGAGTGCGCCAGGCCCATGCGTCGATCATGCTTGCATCTGCGCCTGCTGATCAGTACAAAACGCCCTGAGCCGCACGGCAAGGTTGCATCTATCGACCGTCGGCCAACGCGCCTGGACCTGAGGAAACAAGTAATGAAGAAGTGGCAATGTGTCGTCTGTGGCCTGATCTACGACGAGAAAGACGGATGGCCGGATGACGGTATCGCGCCGGGCACCCTGTGGCAGGACGTCCCCGAAGACTGGCTGTGCCCGGACTGCGGCGTGGGCAAAATGGATTTCGAAATGATCGAAATCGGCTGATTGCTGATTTAAATCGCAATTCAAGAACCGTACTAACTACAAGGAGAAAGGAATGAACGCACCTGTCGTGATCGTCGGCACGGGTTTGGCCGGTTACAACCTGGCTCGGGAGTTTCGCAAGCTCGATAGCGAAACCCCGCTGTTGCTGATCACCGCAGATGACGGGCGCTCCTACTCCAAGCCCATGCTTTCCACCGGCTTTGGCAAGAACAAGGAAGCCGACGGCCTGAGCATGGCGGAACCGGGCGCCATGGCCGAGCAACTGAAGGCCGAAGTGCGTACCCACACCCGCATCAGTGGCATCGACCCGGGCCACAAGCGCTTGTGGATCGGTGAGGAAGCGGTGGCCTATCGCGACCTGATCCTGGCCTGGGGCGCAGAAACCGTGCGGGTGCCGGTACAGGGCGACGCCGCCGAGCTGATTTTCCCGATCAACGACCTCGAAGACTACGCACGCTTTCGTGCCGCTGCGGCCGGAAAACGCCGGGTGCTGTTGCTGGGTGCCGGGCTGATCGGCTGCGAGTTCGCCAACGACCTGATCCTCGGCGGCTACGAGATCGACCTGGTGGCGCCGTGCGAGCAAGTCATGCCGACCCTGCTGCACCCGGCCGCCGCCGCAGCGGTGCAGGCCGGTCTGGAAGGCCTGGGGGCGCGTTTTCACCTGGGCCCGGTGCTCAATCGCCTGCAGCGCACCGCTGACGGCCTGGAAGCCCACTTGTCTGATGGCGAAGTGATCCAGTGCGACCTGGTGGTATCTGCCATCGGCCTGCGCCCGCGTGTCGACCTGGCCGCCGCCGCCGGGTTGCAGATCAACCGCGGGATCATGGTCGATCGCCACCTCAAGACCTCCCACGCCAACATCTACGCCCTGGGCGACTGCGCCGAGGTCGATGGCCTGAACCTGCTGTACGTAATGCCCCTGATGAGCTGCGCCCGCGCCCTGGCCCAGACCCTGGCGGGTAACGCGACGGCCGTCAGCTACGGTCCGATGCCCGTCACGGTAAAAACCCCGATCTGCCCGCTGGTCGTCTCGCCACCGCCACGGGGCAGCGAAGGTGTGTGGAGCGTCGAAGGGCAGGGCGGCGACATCAAGGCCCTGTGCCGCGACGCCAGCGGCCGACTGCTGGGCTACGCCCTGACCGGCACGGCCGTGATGGAAAAACTGGCCCTCAACAAAGAACTTCCGCCGCTGCTGGCGTAAATGCTGGTCGTTCTGTCGGAATAAGCATCATTTTGACCGTAGAAAGGTCGCCGTGAGACTGGCGCAGGCCCCGATGGCATGCCATCCTCACTCCCGTCTGCCGCAGAGTAGAGCCTGCGGCGCCTTGGGCGCTGCTCCGATAGAGAGCAGCACGGACATAACAACAAAAAACCGTCAAAGAGGCTTCACTTATGCGTAAACCAGAACTCGCAGCCGCTATTGCAGAAAAAGCAGACCTGACCAAAGAACAGGCCAACCGCGTACTCAACGCCGTACTCGAAGAAATCACCGGCGCGCTGCATCGCAAGGACAGCGTCACCCTGGTGGGCTTCGGCACCTTCCTGCAGCGCCACCGCGGCGCCCGCACCGGCAAAAACCCGCAAACCGGCGAGCCGGTGAAAATCAAGGCGAGCAACACCGTTGCGTTCAAGCCAGGCAAGTCGCTTAAAGACAGCGTCAATCCGTAAGTAAAGAAGCCTGCGCTACGCACATGCGAGTGTGAGCGCGGGATAAAAAATGGGCACGCCGACTGGGTCGGGTGCCCATTTTTTGTGGGTGGGCAATCCTTGCTCAATCGTTGAGCTTCAAGCTGTCCACTCGTTCTCAATACACCATTGCTGTACATCCGCAATTAGTTGCGCCGATACCGGTTGCAGATTGGGGAGTTTTTTCTCGTATTTCTTAATACTTTCAACAAAAAATGTAATGAATGCCGCACCTATTAATTTGCGCTGAGCAGCTATGTCTTTTTTCAGTGGAACAAAATCTTCCTCGTCCATGGCGATATCCAGACCGAACATTTTGTCTTTTGCGTAATAACGGCAAAATGTTTTTCGTTCCAGGTTCTTCGGCAGGCATCGCATGCAGACCGCCAGTTCCCAGTCGAGGGTGGGATACTTTTTTTCAAGAATCTCACTCAGGCCATTTAGCTCGTCGGTGATTTCAAAGACCTTTGTCCAACTCGGTGAGTCCGATGTCGTATCGACTCGCATAAAGTATTCCTTATGTCAGTGCCTGCATTTGTTGCCCGGGGGTAGTTTTCCTCGGCGTTTAAAATATTTTCCGATTTTTAATCTTTCCCATACCTGCATATTGCCCTTCGTCGGTGCTGCCATAACCCTTTTGTAGGCAAGATTTTTGGATTTCAGCCACTTTTGGGTATATCGCCGATTCGGATTGACGGTTTCACCGACTTTCCAAACTTCACCTTTTTTCAAATAGACTTGGCCTATTGGCTTTTTATGGCCCCATGCCATCTCGTCATAAAAGCCGTCCTTTTTCGCAATCAGGTAATAAAGCTCGGGGGCCAGTCCCCATGGATCAATCCAGGATATTGGATTGGGGGCGTACTGATAAAAATTGAGCCCGCCGTCAAACTCAATCGGATCCGGTGTCGTAAACCGTCCCACGTCCGGATCATAAAACCTGAAAGTATTGAAATGCAGCCCCGTCTCCCGGTCCAGATACTGCCCCTGAAAGCGCAGGTTCTGTTCTTCGATGTAGTACGGCTCGCGCACTTCCTCAACCGTATTGCCCCACACACGATATGTCGCGCGCCAGACATTATGCCCGTCAGCTTCAGTCAGTTGCTCCGGCAGTCCGTTGAGGTCGTTGTGGTAGTAGCGGATTTTCTGCAGCGGCCCGGTGCCGTCAACGCGAGCCAAGGGTTCGCTGCCTTCATCTTCATAGATGTAAAGACTGGTCTGGCTGTGTTTATGCTCCTGCAATAACCGCAGCCCATCCCAGGTAAACCGGGTTTCCCCCAGGGGATAGCCGTCGTTGCCATGTTCGGTTTTCTCAATGCGTCGGCCCAACGGGTCGTAGATCATCCTGACTACGCTGCCGTTTTCATTGCGCACTTCAATCAGCCGGCTTTCTGCATCGTAGGCGAAGCGTTGCAAGCCACGCGCTGCGCTGCGTTTTTCGATCATCCGACCGAACGCGTCATAGCGATAACGCTTGTCCTGATAGGTCAGCAGTTTGTTATGCACGACCAGCCCAGCGCCTGACTGCGGGCCATCCAGCAGGTTGGCGGCGGCATCGTAGGCAAACGTTTCGCGCTGGCCGTGCAGGCTGTCCTGGCTGGCGATGATGCGGCCAGTGGCATCGTAGTGCAGCAGTTGGCGATGTTGTATGGCAGATTGCTGGTCGAACTTGCCGACCAAGTTGTCGGCAGGGTCATACTCGAACTGCTTTTGCGCTGTCGCTGGCATCAACGATGGCAGGCCTGTAAGGCGGTGTTGGCGTGAGCGTAGACGGCCGCTGCGGTCATACTCACTGCGGGTGCTGAGTCGGCCTTGGGTGCGCAGTACTTCGCGGTGCAGGCGGTCGCGTTCAAAGTCGCTGATGACCTGGCCGTCGAGATTGACCTGATGCAAGTGACCGCTGCCGTAGTACAGGCGATTGAGCCAGCGTCCGTCGGGTATCTGGGTCTGGATAAGATTACCGAGTTCGTCGTAGTGGTGCTGCAGGGTGCCCATAGAACTCTGTTCGGCAAGCATTTGGCCGAGGGCGTCGTAAGCGAAACCAAGGGCTTGGGTATTGCCCAGCAGGTCGGTGAAGGTGACGGCGGTGAGCTGGTCCAGCGGGTCGTAGGCGTAGTCGGTGCGCCCATCGTCGGTGGTTTTGGCGATCAGCCGACCTACTGCGTCACGTTCCATTTGATGGACAATGGGCGCTGGCGGCGTCTCGGGAACCAGGCCTAGCCCGTTGCCGTAGGGGGCCGGAGTGGCGGTCACCGTGGTGATATGGTCCAGTGGATTGTAGGTGTAGCTTTTGGCACTGCCATCGAGGTCTTGCTGCTCAGTCAGCCGATCCCCGGCGTCCCAGGCAAAGAGATAACGTTCGCCGTTCTCGTTGGTCAGTGCTTGCAGGCGCCCATAGCTGTCATAGCCGAACTTCACCTGCCGGCCATGAGCGTCGGTGCGCAGGCTTATCTGGCCACGTCGATTGTGCTGGTAGAGCGTGGTATGTCCGGCAGGGTCGGTGTACCCCACGAGTTGGCCGCTGACATCGCGTTGAAACAGCTCGATGCGACCGTCCGGCAGTTGGTTGCTGAGTAAGCGCCCCTGGAGGTCGTAGCTGAATTGAGTGCGCTCGCCAAGCGCGTCGGTGATCACCTGCAGATAGCCGCGCTCGTCGTAGCTGAAACGCGTGGGATAACCCGAGCAATCAATGTGTTCGACCAATTGCCCGAACGGATTCCAACGCAGTTTTTTGCTTTTACCGGAGGCGTCGATGATTTCCACGACCTGGCCGTGGGCGTCATAGCGATAGCGGGTGATGTGGCCCAGCGGGTCGGTTTCGGCAACGCAATTGCCGCGAGGATCATAGCGATACTGCCAACTGTTGCCGGCGGCGTCGGTCTCCACCAGGGGTAACGCCCAGTGTTCAAGCCACAACGTTGAATCGCTGCGGCCCAACGGGTCCGTTTCGCCGATCAGGTTGCCGGCGTCATCATGCTTGTATTCATAGCGTCCACCTTGCGGGTCGGTGGCGCTGAGAAGTTGGCGTTCGTCATTCCACTCGAACAGCCAGGTTTGCCCCAGCTTATCGCTGTATTGAATGATCTGGTGCTGAGTATTCCAATGTCGGGTGCTGACGCGCTGTAAGCCGTCGATGATACGGGTGAGGCCCGCCTTCAAGTCATAGTCGAACTGGTAGGAGTCACCTTCATCGGTCCAGTGTCGGACGACTCGCCACTCTGAGTTTTCAATCAGTGCCCATTCATAGAAGCACCGCAACCCGGTGGGTAACTGATGCTCCACCATTCGGTGCCCGGCATCGTACGTGAAGCGCCGCTGCACCTGGCCAGAGGCATCGCGCACCTCTGCCAGATTGGCCCTGGCGTCATAGCCGTAGCTGACGAGCACTTCGCGACGTTGATCTGGGAATAGGCGTTCGACGCGAGTGACGTGCTCATGTTCGCGTATCAACTCGACCTGCACCAAGTCGAAGGTATCGCGCAGGCGTACCAGGCGTCCGGCCTGGTCGTAGTCGAGATGAATGCGGTTGTCGTTGCGGTCGCCAAGTTGAATCAGGCGCAGCAGCGACGGGTTGGCTGTGGGCTCAAACAAACGATATAGGCCGTCGTCACTTTCAATCAGCAACTGCCCGTTGAGGTGCCGACGCACAGAGAGCCCTTCGCCGGGGCTGAACACCGCCCCCCCCAACGGGATCGAGCCCATGTCGATAGGGCGCCCCTGCTCGTCGGTGTAGACCAGCGCTTCACCGCCTTCTGGATGAGGTTGGATTTCGACGCATACTTCATAAGCCACACTCCAGCCTGTACCGAACAGTGTGCCTGGGCGTTCGTCGCGGCTGTTGTAGAAGCGTTGCCAGTCAATCGGCAGGATGGCGGGCAGTACAAAATCCAGTTCATCGGTGCCGCCCAGCACCTTCGCTCCCGTTGCAGCATGCACCGGATTCGACGAGCCCATGGCAGCGTTGGTCATCGCGTCCATCGCGCTGCTGACGGCCATCGAAGTAGCCCCGCCAATCAGCATGCACGGCAACTTGCTGAAGAACTTGCCCTTGCCGCCCTTGAGCATCAGTAACGCGGTGACCGCCAACCCCACGCCCGGCGTCTTGCCACTGCGTATTTCCCGCACCACCACTGACCCGCCGCCAATGGTCACGTTCGATGAAATCAACCCGGACGACACCACTGTTGCATCGCAGGTACTACGATCACCACTGCGCACCGCAGGCTGGCCATTGATCGTGACCTTATCCGAACCCTCGGCCAGGAACTGCGGAGGCATCGGTGGATGCTTCATGCAGGTGACCAAGTCCAGAGGCTTGGGCACGGCTCCTGGTGTGGGAGTAGCCACCGTGGGGCGCCACATTTGGGAGAAGAAGCTCTCGGCCATATCCAGATAACTGGCTTCTGGTTCGGGTGCGGGTTCTTCCAGTTCGGTTCCGGCTGGCGCGACATGCGAGCTGATCGCCCCCGCGGCACGTGCGGCGGGAAGGTTGTTGGTCAGGGTATCGGTGGCACCGGTGAGAATATTCGCCTGTACCGTGGGCGGAAACAGGGCGTTGCTGAAGCTGTCGCATAAATTGGTGAGGCCTTTGTCCGCCCCGCTCTTGCTCATGAGAAGGCCGACAACTGTGCCCACCACTGCGCCGAGCAGGACGCATCCGAGTCCGCCGGTAGCGACGGTGATACCGGTAGCAGCCACCACGGCAGCAGTCGCTACTGCAGTGATCGCGATATTGGCCGCCACCTCCAACACACCGCCGAGGATGTCGGCCATCATTGAGGTGTGGGAGAGCGCGTCGCCCATGCGAGCGGCCCATAGAGCATCAGACATGCATGGTGCCCATCAGGAAATCGCGTCGAACGACAATGAGTTTTTGATCGTCGCCCAGTGCGCCGCCTCGGCATCGCCCAGCTTGTCTGCCTTCACATAACTCAAGGCGAGCATCTTGCGTGTGCCCGGGATTACCAGAGCCAGTTGGTACTGGAACACCTTGTCACTGCCCTTGCTGAACTGGCTGCGGAGCTCTATGCCTTCTACTTCCTTTGTTGCACCTAGACGGACACCGACGCCCGGTTGATAGCGCAAATCCTGCACCTGTTTTTCCAGGCGTTTGAGCTGTTCGTCGAAGTTGCTGTGCAGGGTTTCGCCATCGGTGAGGAAGCTGCGGCTGATGATCAAGGAAGTGCCCAGCTCGGGGAACTTGAGGATATTGATCGTAGCGTCCTGCAGCTCGCCGGCCGGCAGTTGGAACTGAAATTCGTTAATTCGGTACGTCATGGAAAACAGGTCTCGTCAGGAGCTTTTAGGCGCGGGGAACGCGGCTTTGATATTGGCGTCGATGCTGGCTTTCATGCCCTGACCATCGGGTGTTGCGCCGGGGCCGCCGCCGTTGTTCAGGTGCAGGACGCCGCCGGTATTGAATTCGGCATCGCCGCTGGCGTGGAAGCTGATATTTACGCCACTCAGGTTGATCTGCCCGCTGGCGTTCAACTCCAGGATGCTTTTACCGCAGACCAATCGCAGGTTTTCGCCCACTTCAATCACGTAGCTCTGGCTGATGCTGTCGGTCTTTCTCTGGCCCACCGAGAGGATGTCTTGATGCTTGACGATGCGCACTCGATTGTTCCCAATCGTCACCGTCTCGTTATGCCCAATACTCTTGTTCCGGTCATGCCCCACCGAATGACTTTCATCCACCTCTACCACGATGTCCTGATTACGCTCTGCATGGATGTACAGCTGCTCCAACCCCTTCTTGTCCTCCATGCGGATTTCATTGAAGTTGGCCGGCGTGCCGCCTTTGCTGGAGCGGCTTTTCATCCCGCTTTGGGTGGCGTTTTCCGGCAGGTCGTAAGGCACGGTCTGCTCGGCGTTGTACACCCGGCCGGTGATGATCGGCCGGTCGGGATCGCCTTCCAGGAAGCTCACAATCACTTCCTGGCCGATTCGCGGGATCTGCATCGAGCCCCAGTTTTTTCCGGCCCAGGACTGCGATACGCGAATCCAGCATGAGCTGTTTTCGTTGGACTGGTCGTGGCGGTCCCAATAGAAATGCACCTTGACCCGGCCATATTGGTCGGTCCAGATTTCTTCGCCCTTGGGGCCCACCACCAGCGCGGTCTGCGGGCCTTTGACGATGGGCCGGTAGGTGTTGGCCAGCGGGCGGAAACTCTGTTGTGCGTCGATGCAGGTGAGGGTGCTTTCGAACTGGGCCGAAGGCGCGCCACCGCCGCTTTCGAGGCTTTCCTGGGAGATGTAGTAGCGGGCGCCGACGATCAGGTATTCGCGGTTCTGGTCGCGGCGACTGAAGCCGGTGAGGCTGAACAGGTGGCCGGAACCCAGGCCGCGCGCATTGCCGCTGAACTCCACTTGTTCGTGCAGGGTTTGCAGGGCTTCGATGCGGGTGCGGGCGTAGTGTTCGCCGTCTTCGCTTTTGACGTAGGTGCCGGGGTAGTCGTACAGCGGGTAGTCGCCGGCGGTGTGCGGGCGCGGCATGGCCGAGCGCACGTCGATGCTCGCGCTGGGGCGCTGGAAGTCGTAGTCGTTGAGCTCAAGGGAGCCGGGCTGTACTTCCTGTGCCAGGTGCCAGTTGTGCATATGGTCGCGTTCGCGCTGCTGCTCGTCCTTGGGGTAGTAAGGCACCGAGGCGTAGCCGGGCACGTTGGCGTGGGCACCGTAGGCATCGGCCAGCACCAGCACGTGGCGGTCCTGCTCGTGGCGGAAGAAGTAGTAGATGCCTTCCTGTTCCATCAGGCGGCTGACGAAATCGAAGCTGGTCTCGCGGTACTGCACGCAGTATTCCCACTCGCGGTACGGCCGGCTCAGGGCGTCTTCGAAGTCGGAAAAGCCCAGGTCGCGAAACACCTGCTTGATGATCTGCGGGATGCTCAGGTTCTGGAAAATCCGGCAGTCGGAGGTGCGGCTCAGCAGCCACAACCACGGGCGCAAAGTCACCTGATAGCTGGCGAACTGGCCCTGGTCGATGTTCTGGCTGCAGCGGGCGACGATGCCGTGGAAGTGCCGCTCGCCACCGTCCGCCATTTGCAGGTTCAGGCTCATGGGCTTGCCCAGCAACTGGTTGAGGTCGATGTTGGCGTCCAGCGAGGTCAGCTGCAGTTCGAAATTGAACAGCCGACCCAGCTCTTCGCCGCCACCCATTTCATTGAGCAGCAGCACATCCGGCCCCAGGGGGCTGGTGATCTTGGCCAGGCGTGAGGCTTGGTTGAATAACATCGGTTAACCCGTAAATAGCGTAATAACTGTAGGAACCAGCTCCAACTGTGGGAGCGGGCTTGCTCGCGAACGCGGTGAATCAGTCACCGGATGCATCAACTGATACGCCGTCTTCGCGAGCAAGCCCGCTCCCACAGTTTTGATCGCATTCCGTCAGGTCAATCGTTGAAGTCGTAGTGCAATTCGTTATCCCGTGTGCTGATTCGCACGCCCGCCAGCGCCTTGCCTTCGAGCATGCGGGTGAGGAATTCGCGGCTCATGTCCGGCAGCAGGCTGTTGGTGAGGATGGTGTCGATCATCCGCCCGCCGCTTTCGGTTTCGGTGCAGCGGGACACGATCAGGTCGACCACGTCGTCGTCGTAATCGAAGGCGACTTTGTGGGTGTTCTCCACACGCTTCTTGATGCGGTTGAGTTGCAGGCGGGTGATTGCCTTGAGCATCTCGTCGCTGAGCGGGTAGTACGGAATGGTCACCAGGCGGCCGAGCAGCGCCGGCGGGAAAATCTCCAGCAGCGGCTGGCGCAGGGCCTTGGCGATTTCCTCGGGCTCGGGGATGTTCGCCGGGTCTTTGCAGACCTGGGAAATCAACTCGGTACCGGCGTTGGTGGTCAGCAGGATCAAGGTGTTCTTGAAGTCGATCACCCGGCCTTCGCCGTCTTCCATCACGCCTTTGTCGAACACCTGGAAGAAGATTTCATGCACGTCCGGGTGGGCTTTTTCCACCTCGTCCAGCAGCACCACGCTGTAGGGTTTGCGCCGCACGGCTTCGGTCAGCACGCCACCTTCGCCATAGCCGATGTAGCCCGGTGGCGCACCCTTGAGGGTGGACACGGTGTGGGCTTCCTGGAACTCGCTCATGTTGATGGTGATCACGTTCTGCTCACCGCCGTACATGGCTTCGGCCAGGGCCAGGGCGGTTTCGGTCTTGCCCACGCCGGAGGTGCCGGCGAGCATGAACACGCCAATCGGCTTGCTCGGGTTGTCGAGGCCGGCGCGGGAGGTCTGGATGCGCTTGGCGATCATCTGCAAGGCGTGGTCCTGGCCGATGATGCGTTTCTTCAGGTGCTGGTCGAGGTTGAGCACCGTCTCCAGTTCGTTGCGGGCCATGCGGCCCACCGGGATGCCGGTCCAGTCGGCGACCACCGAGGCCACCGCTTGGTAGTCCACGGTCGGCAGGATCAGCGGGGTTTCGCCTTGCAGGGTGCTAAGGCGTTGTTGCAGGTCTACCAATTGGGCACGCAATTGATCATCGCCGCTGTCCACGACACCGGATTTTTCGCGCAACGTCGCACGGGTGGCGAGCAACTCATCCACCAGGGTTTTCTCTTCGGCCCAACGGCTTTCCAGGGTGGCCAGGCGCTCGCGTTCGGTGCTCAGCAGCACTTCGCTGTTGGTCTGGCGCGCACCGATGGCGATGCCGATCGCGTGCTCGCGGGCGATGATTTGCAGCTCGGTTTCCAGTGCCTCGATACGGCGGCGGCTGTCGTCGACTTCTGCCGGCACCGCGTGCAGGCTGATGGCGACGCGGGCGCAGGCGGTGTCCAGCAGGCTCACGGATTTGTCCGGCAATTGACGCGCCGGAATGTAGCGGTGGGACAGCTTCACTGACGCTTCCAGCGCTTCGTCGAGGATCTGCACCTGATGGTGTTTTTCCATGGTCGAAGCCACGCCGCGCATCATCAGCAACGCCTTGTCTTCCGACGGCTCGGCCACTTGCACCACCTGGAAACGGCGGGTCAGGGCCGGGTCTTTTTCGATGTGCTTCTTGTACTCGGCCCAGGTGGTGGCGGCCACGGTACGCAAGGTGCCACGGGCCAGGGCAGGCTTGAGCAGGTTGGCCGCGTCACCGGTCCCGGCGGCGCCACCGGCACCTACCAGGGTGTGGGCTTCGTCGATAAACAGGATGATCGGTTTCGGCGAAGCCTGGACGTCTTCGATGACCTGGCGCAGGCGTTGTTCGAACTCGCCTTTCATGCTCGCGCCGGCTTGCAGCAGGCCGACATCGAGGCTGCGCAGTTCCACATCTTTCAGCGCGGGTGGTACGTCGCCGGCGACGATGCGCAGGGCGAAGCCTTCGACCACGGCGGTCTTGCCGACGCCGGCTTCACCGGTAAGGATCGGGTTGTTCTGGCGGCGACGCATGAGGATGTCCACCAGTTGGCGGATCTCTTCGTCACGCCCGACGATCGGGTCGAGCTTGCCGCTGCGGGCCTGTTCGGTCAGGTCGACGGTGAAGCGCTTGAGGGCTTCCTGCTTGCCCATCGCGCTCGGGGCCATGGCGCCGCTGGCCTCGCCCGGTACAGCACCGGCATTGAAGCCGTCGCTGGCACTCAGTGCATTCTCCGGCGAGTCGCCGACGTATTCGTCAAAGCGTTCGCTCAGGGCTTCGGCCTTGATCTTGTCGAACTCACCGGACAAGCCCAACAGCGCATGGCGCAGGCTCGGCGTCTTGAGAATTCCCAGCACCAGGTAACCGGTGCGCACCTGGCTTTCGCCAAACATCAGGCTGCCGTAGACCCAGCCACGCTCGACCGCTTCTTCCACATGGGACGATAAGTCAGTGATCGACGTCGAGCCACGGGGCAGGCGGTCCAGGGCTTCGGTCAGGTCGCGCGCCAGACGCGCCGGCTCGACATTGAACTGTCGAATGATGCGGTGCAGGTCCGAGTCCTGCAGTTGCAGCAACTGGTGAAACCAGTGGGCCAGTTCCACGTACGGGTTGCCCCGCAGCTTGCAGAACACGGTGGCGGCTTCGATGGCCTTGTAGGCCACGCTGTTGAGTTTGCCGAACAGTGCGGCGCGACTGATTTCACCCATGCTCTGGATTCCTTGAGGTGTTGGCGTGTTCGGCGTAATGCCGGGCCAGGATTAGGTCGTTGGCGTCATGCTCGGGTTGGCCGAGCCAGGTGTTGAAGCCCAGGCGGAACTGGCCGTTGAGTTGCAGGGCCGGCACTTCCGGTTGTTGCAGAACCAGGTTCAGGTCCCAGTCCAGTTCGTGGCCCAGGTACTCGGCGACCCACGCCACCAGCTCGTTGAACGGCTGGCTGCCGGGCAGCATGCCCATGTAGTCATCGAGCTTCAGCGGGCCCAGGCGAATGCGGAATTTATGCTGGCGGTCCCACACGTGGCTGCCGAGGCAAAAGTCCACGCCCAGCTGGTTGGCGCTGACACTCACGCGGCTGCGTTCGGGCAGCTCCAGCCATTGTCCGACGTACTCTTCGATCTCCACCGGCAGGCCGAAGTACTCGCCGAGAATCGCCTTCAGGCCGTCCGGATAGCGGGTTTGTGCCGACAGGTGGCCGCTGTAATGCAGCTTCGCCGTGTCGGGGATCAGGCCCTGGTTGAGCAGGCTCGGGGTGCCGCGACCGCTCAATGCGGCGAGGCGCGCCGACCAGTAGTCATCGTCCGGGCGGTCATGGCTGACGGTCGGCCGCGCCTCGGCCCAGGCGCGATAAAACAGGGTCAGCAGGCGGTGGTGGAACACATCCAGGAAGCGCTTGCTGGTGCTGTCGGCGTTGTTGCGCTGGCGCTCACGCACGTACTCGGTGATGTGCAGCGGCAGCGGGCCGTTGGGGCCGCCGAGGCCGAAGAAGAACTGCTCCAGCCGTGCCGGCTGGCCTTCAGCCCCAGGTTCGACCGAGGCCAATGTGGCCGGCGCAAAGGTGCAATCGGCCTGCTGCCCGAGACGCAGCGGGTCATCCGCCAGGCGCAGGGAATGCCCCAGGCGTGGCAGGTCCGGCGATTCGCACTCGATGCGCCGCAGCGCCTGGAAGAAGTCATATTCCCAGGGCTCCTGATGCATCGCATCCAGGGTACTCACAGGGTCGGACGGCGTCCGGGCTTGGCTTTCCATCGCATGATCTCGCCGCGTTCGGTGGTACGGATCACCGTCTCGGTAAAACTGTTGATCGACACGTAGCGTGCCAGGAACCGTTCAAACACCGCACCGAGCAGGAACACGCCGGTGCCGCGGAACGCGTTTTCATCAAATTCCAGAGTGATCTCAAGGCCGCGGCCAAACACAATCGGGCCGGGCATCGGCAGGCGCCGGGTCACCGCCTTGCTGCTGACTTCCCGCAGGCCTTCGATCTGCAATTGCAGGGCGGCGTCGTTGCTGTCGCCATACAGGCGCAGCAGTTCACGCAGCGCGGCGGCGCCCTGGCCTTGCTCGCTCAGCGACAGGTAGTTCAACGACAACTGGCTGATCAGACGCCAGGCCTTGGCGTCATGGGCATGGCTGGCGCGCGGGCGGCTTGGCCCGGCGACGCAGCGCACGGCCAAGACCGGCGCACTGTCGGCCAGGGTGAAGTCGGTCTTGCCGTTGCCCACGCTCATGAACAGCGGCAAGTCGCGGTTAGTGCACAGTGCGGTCACGCCCAGTTGGCGCAGGTCATGGCGGTACGGGGCTTGCTGGGTGTCCACCAGGCTGACGAAGGTTTCGCTTCCCACATAGGTGGAGCGCGGCCCGTTGCGGCGCTGGTCGCTGGACAACACGCGGGGTTCGCGACGCACCGTGTAGTAAGCCTGGTCACGGCCATAGCGCGACGGATCGCGTACTGCATAGAACGGCAAAAACGGTTGCTCCGGTCCGGTGCCGTGGCCCGTGATGCCGCTCAAGGAGTGAATCTCGAAATCCATCGGTCGTGTGCGGTCGGCGATCACATGGTGTTCGTTGACCCGCTCGGACAAATGAATCCGGTCCACACGCTTGGGAAACAGGTTGATTGCCGGGGTGCAGAACGGCACGAATTGCGCCTTGCCGACGCTGCCTTCCAGGCTTGGATCGTGACGGTCGAACAGCACGATCAGTTCCAGTTCCTGGCCGTCACAGCGTTTGACTGCACGGCTCAGTTCAGCGAATTCGACGAACAGAAAACGGTGGGGCAGGGCGAAGTATTCCTGGAGCAAGCGATAGCCCTGGAACGCTCTCGGCACCACCGGCATCGCCGCATCGGCGTCATCGAAACCCCGGGAGCGCAAGGCCTCCGGCGGCAGGCGCTCAACCCAGTCACCGCCGGGCTTGCGCGCGAACACCGCGCAGGCATTGCCCAGCAGTTGTTCGTAGAGGCGGAACGGTTGTTCGTCGGCACCGCTGAGGTACAACGGCAAATTATCCAGCGCCAGGCTGTTGAACGGCAGCTCGGCGCCGGTACGCAAGGTCAGGCGCAGGCCAGCCTTGGCCTTGGGTTCGCTGGCAGCCAAACGCCCGAGTACGGCGGACGGGTTGCCGAAGTACTCGGCCTGGGCGACCTGCAACGGCCACAGCGTCACCGGGTGCGCGGTGCGGTATTCGCAGCAGGTCTGGGTTTCGCGGCCCAAGGCGGCGCGCAGGACGGTGTCGCGGGGCAGTGGAAAACCACTGGCCAGGGAGCCTTCATCGGGATCGGCCTGCAACTGCACCACGGTCATCGACGGGGTCGGCGCCAGGTAGTGCGGGTAGGCGATCTCCAGCAGATTGTTGGTGAAGGTCGGGTACTCGGCGTCGAGCTTGAGCTGGACCCGGGCCGTGAGATACGCAAAGCCTTCGAGCAAACGCTCGACGTACGGGTCGGCGCAGTCCATGCCGGACAGGGTCAGCCGACTGGCGATCTTCGGGTATTCCTTGGCGAACTCGGCGGCGCTTTCGCGCACGTGGTGCAGTTCCTGGTTATACAGCTCCAGCAAGCGCGGGTTCATGGGCGTCTCCGCTGGTCGGCATTGACCACACGCACATGGCCGGACTCCAGGTCCAGGTCGGTTTGCAGCAACAGGCGCAACGGCACCGGCTGCGCCCACAGGTCGCCTTCGATCTCGAAACTCAGGGCGTTGTGGTTCATCTCACCGTGGCCGACGCGTGCCTTGACCCGCAAGGTGTGGCGCAGGATGCGCGGCTCGAAGGTGGCGATGGCTTGTCGAATCAAGGCCTCCAGGGCGCTGATGTCGACACTGGAGACACTGTTGCCCGCCAGCGCCGGCAGCCCGTAATTGACCACCGACGTACCGGCAGGCGTGTGCAGCGTGGCATCGGCGTTGAGCAGTGAAGTGGTGTTGAGCAGCCACGTCAGGTCACGCAGCACCGAGGCTTTCAATTGGCTCAGGGACAGCACGCGTTTGTCGGCGCTTTCCTTGGGATTGGTCGGGTCATCGTCGGTCAACCGGTCCAGCAGGGACGGTTGCAGGCGATCGCGGGAAGCAATTTCAGTTACCACCAAAGCAGCTCCACGGACGGGTTGCGAGAGGAACAGGGGGCTTGCAGCCGCCACTTGGGGTGGCGGCTACAGGGGCAATCAGCGTTTGGTGTTGGAGCGAATGTTCCAGCCAAACTTGATCGCGCCGCCGTCTTTGGTGCCGTCGGCTTTCTGTGGCTGGTAGTCCACCATCACCTGGGCAAAGTTCAGGGTCACGTTTTCGGTCAGGCGGTCATCGCTGCCCGAACCGCCGGTGCTCAGGGAAGTGACCAGCACTTCTTCGAGGTTGATGATCATGTACTCGACCTGGCTTTCACCGCCGGCCTTGCGCACGGTCAGCGTGACCTTGTCGATGTGCTTGCCGCTCGCGCAGTGCATCATCAGGTTGGGCGAGGCCTTGTCGACGTACTTGGTCAGCGACAGGTCCTGGATGTTCACCTTGCCCGCACCGCCGCCACCGCCCACGTGCATGTTGCCGGACTGGGCCATGCCCCAGCTCCAGTTCAATACGTCGATTTCGTCCTTGTGGGCCTTGTCCATGGACTCGCCCTTGATGTCGCCGATCTTGATGAAAATATCAACAGCCATGTTTTCTCCCTGTGTGGTCTCAGCCACAGAATTTGTTAACGCTGATCGTTCCCACGCTCTGCGTGGTAACGCATCTTGTGACGCTCTGCGTCACTGGGACGCGTAGCGTCCCGGGCGGCATTCCCACGCGGAGCGTGGGAACGAGCGACGGTGTTACGCGCCTTTCGCCGAAGGCAGCTTCGATACCAGGCGCAGCGACACGGTCAGCCCTTCGAGCTGGTAGTGCGGGCGCAGGTAGAACCTGGAGTTGTAGTACCCCGGGTTGCCTTCGACGTCTTCCACGATCACTTCGGCGGCAGCCAATGGATGCTGGGCCTTGGTGGTTTCGGTGGAGTGCGCCGGGTCACCGTCGACGTAGTTGAGGATCCAGTCCTGCAACCAGCGTTGCATCTCGTCCTTCTCTTTGAAGGAACCGATCTTGTCGCGCACGATGCATTTCAAGTAGTGGGCGAAACGGCAGGTGGCGAACAGGTACGGCAGGCGCGCGGCCAGGTTGGCGTTGGCGGTGGCATCCGGGTCATCGTATTCGGCCGGTTTCTGCAGCGACTGGGCGCCGATGAAGGCGGCAAAGTCGGTGTTTTTCTTGTGCAGCAGCGGCATGAAACCGTTCTTCGCCAGTTCCGCTTCGCGGCGGTCGCTGATAGCGATTTCGGTCGGGCACTTCATGTCCACACCGCCGTCATCCGTCGGGAAGGTGTGGGCCGGCAGGTTCTCGACTTCACCGCCCGACTCCACGCCACGGATGCGCGAGCACCAGCCGAAGTGTTTGAACGAACGGTTGATGTTCACCGCCATCGCGTAAGCGGCGTTGGCCCAGGTGTACTTGGAGCTGTCGGCACCGTCGGTGTTTTCTTCGAAGGCGAAGGCTTCCACCGGATCGGTCTTGGCACCGTACGGCAGGCGCGCCAGGAAGCGCGGCATGGTCAGGCCGATGTAGCGCGAGTCTTCCGATTCACGCAGCGAGCGCCAGCCGGCGTATTCCGGGGTGGTGAAGATCTTGGTCAGGTCGCGCGGGTTCGACAGTTCCTGCCACGAGCCCATGCCCATCACGGTTGGCGAAGCGGCGGCAATGAACGGTGCGTGCATGGCGGCGCAGACTTTCGACAGCTCCCCCAGCAGCTCCACGTCGGGAGGCGACTGGTCGAAGTAGTAGTCGCCCACCAGGCAACCGTAGGGTTCGCCGCCGAACTGGCCGTATTCTTCTTCGTACATCTTCTTGAAGATCGGGCTCTGATCCCACGCGGTGCCCTTGAATTTCTTCAGGGTCTTGTGCAGGTCCGGCTTGGAGATGTTGAGCACGCGAATCTTCAGCTGCTCATCGCTCTCGGTGTTGTTCACCAGGTAGTGCAGGCCACGCCAGGCGCTTTCCAGCTGCTGGAAATCCTGGTGATGGATGATCTGGTTGACCTGGGCGGTGAGCTTGGCGTCGATGGCGGCGATGATCGATTCGATCGACTTGATCGCGTCGTTGGACACCAGGTCGGTCTGGGCCAGAGCCTGCTCGGCCAGGGTGCGCACAGCGGTTTCCACGGCTTCGCGGGCACGCTCGGTCTTGGGTTTGAATTCTTGCAGCAGCAGGTTCGCGAACTCGCTGGCTTCTTCGGTGGTACCCAGGATCTGGGTGCCTTCGCGGGCGGTATTGTCAGTCATGATTACTGCTCCCCTGCAGGCTTGGGCGCGCTGGCAAGTGCCTGAAGCAGTGCCGGGTCCTTGATCGCCTTCATGATGATTTCTTCAGCGCCGGTCTTGCCGTCCATGTAGGTCAGCAGGTTGGCCAGCTGGGTGCGGGCTTCGAGCAGTTGCTTGAGCGAATCGACCTTGCGCGCCACAGCGGCGGGGCTGAAGTCGTCCATGCTTTCGAAGGTGATGTCCAGGCTCAGGTTGCCTTCGCCGGTCAGCTCGTTGGGCACGTGGAACGCGACGCGTGGCTGCATGGCCTTGAGGCGCGAGTCGAAGTTGTCGACGTCCACTTCAAGGAACTTGCGGTCGGCCACAGGCGCCAGAGGCTCGGCGGGCTTGCCGGCGAGATCGGCCATCACGCCCATGACGAAGGGCAGCTGGACCTTTTTCTCGGCGCCGTAGAGCTCGACGTCGTACTCGATCTGCACCCGAGGCGCACGGTTGCGCGCGATGAATTTCTGAGAACTTTGCTTCGCCACGTTGCTGCTCCTGGTCGCTTGAGCGACGGTGTTGTAACTGCGCGATCCGTACGCTTATTCGCTGTCCGGCCCGCGCAGATTTTCAAATTGGGACATGCCGTCGGGAATCAGGTTGCGCACGATGGCCGCAAAGTCGGCGTGCACCAGATTCTTCGCTCGGTTCAACAGCACCGGCAGCGGGCTCGAAGGCTCGTGCCGGGTGTAGTACGCAAGGATCTTGTCGAGGCTGCGCAGCACTTCATCGCGGCTTGCGATGTCGCCGGTCGGGCGTGCTGCAACGGGCGCGGCGGCGTATTCAACCGAGGGGGCATTGTCGTCACTGACAACCTCGGGCTCGCTGGCAGCGCCGCTGTGTGGGGCGTATTGGTTAAGTATCTGCGCGGCCTGCTTGAGCAGTTGCTTCAAGGGGCCGAGGTCCACGCCCTGGGCGGAACCTACCTGGTCGCTGACGTATTGTTCGATGGCCTCACAGGCGTCGCGGGCGGCGTTCAGCGCGTCGCGGGTGGCTTGCAGTTGCTCGGCATCGCTGTCGAGGAATGCGCCGTTAAGCTGTTCGGCACCGAGGTTTTCGCCGGGGAAACTCTGCAGCCCGCTGGCATTCAGCGCGGCGCGCAGGCTGACGGGCCCGAAGGTGCGCGAACGGGTGAGAATGGCCTCACGCAGCAGGCGGATGTTCGCGTCGCTGGCCACGCCGCTGAGGGCATTGATGCGCACGGTGGGGTCGTTGTCGTCATCGGCATCCAGGCGCGGATGCAGGTCGGCCCAGTATTCGCGCAGCAGCGCGTTGATCAGCGCGAGTGCGTCGGCAAGACCTGCAATGCCCTGGAGGGCGAGGGCGGCTTGCAACAGGAAATGGGTGATGCGCAGGTCTTTGCTGCGTTGCAGGAGGTCGAGACTTTGCTGCTGGATGCTGCGCCATTCCGGAGGTTCGGCAGGCAGGATCGAGTCGCCCATGCTGCGCTCGGGTTGACCCTGTGCGGCACGCTCAAGATGCAAGTAATCGGCGTCATATTCCAAGTCTTCGCCACAGGGCGAAGTCGCGGAAACGGCGGCGAGCAGCAGAGGCACATCCACTAAATTCGATCTCCCTATCAGCCCGTTAGATGACGGGCAACTCATGCATTAGTTGCGCGAGGAACTTTGCATGTTTTCTTGGTCTTATTTAGCGCTTTGACATCATGTTGATTTCAAAGTGCCATCATTGGTGTTCAAGAAGTTGTGCATTTTTGGTGTAGTACTTATGCCTTGTCAAGGTAAGCTATTCGCCCTCTATGACAGATGTGCGGTGCTTAACATCTTGTGCGACTGATCAGTCGAAGCAGGTGCCGAGGCAGGATTTTTGTCATACAGGCCGGTTAAGATCAGCAATTACGCGGGTTGAAGCAGGCTTTCAAGGTTTTGAAAGGATCTGTCGTGGATCTCTCGGAGCATTTCTCCCAGGGAACGGCCGCGCGGGAAGTATCAGCAAGGAGGCAAGATGTCGCTGTGCTTGACTATCACTAGTTATCACAAGATTACCCCTGGCCAGTGTTCTGAAAAGTCCCTGGACCAGGGAGTGATGGCTATTGGCCGCGGTTCCGAAAATGACTGGGTACTGCCTGATCCAGAACGTCTTGTTTCCACGCAACATTGCGTTATTCAGTACAAAGATGGTCGTTACTACTTAACTGATAACAGCACTAATGGAGTTGAGTTAGTGCATGCCGGTATTCGTTTGCGGCGGGGAAGCAGCGAGCCATTGCAGGACGGCGAACTGATCCGCATCGGCGATTACGAGATCCAGGCGCGTATCGATTTCAACCTGAAAGTGACAGATACCCCGTCTTTCACCGGTGACGCTTCCAACAGTTTCGAAGCCCTGATGGGTGCCGCCGTGAAGGCCCCGACGCCACCTCCGGTGATCGCGCCGCAGTTCCAGGGCGCCTCGTCGATGGACACCCTGCCGGACCTGTTCGACTTCCTCGCGCCCACCAGCGTACCGCCGGCCACCGTGCACGATCACGTGCCGGCCGAGCAGCACGACTTCCGCCCGCCGACACCGCTGCCCGTGGCTGAGCCGCCTGCGCCGGTGGTCTCGGGCTCAGTAATCCCCGAAGACTGGGATCTGTTCGGCGATGCCCCGGCACCCAGGCCTGTTGCACCGCCGCCGCCAACACCGCCACAGCCGCCGGTCATCGAGCCGCCCAAGGTCGAGCGCCCGCTCCCGGTGGCTGATGCCAGCCAACCCGACCTGTTGCAAGCCTTCCTGCGTGGTGCGGGCCTCGATCAGTTGCGCCTGGACAAGGCCCAGGCCGAAGCCCAGATGGAAAGCATCGGCCGCAGTTACCGGCTGATGGTCGAAGGCCTGATCGACGTGTTGCGTGCCCGCAGCAGCCTCAAGGGCGAGTTCCGCATGCAGCAGACGGTGATTCAACCGGTGGAAAACAATCCGTTGAAATTCGCCCCGAATGCCGATGAAGCGCTACTGCTGCTCCTACGCCACAGCAATCAGGCGTTTATGGCACCGGACTTGGCCGTGCGCGACAGTTTCGACGATCTGCGCGCCCACCAACTGGCCGTCATGGCCGGGGTCGAAGCCGCCATCAAGCACCTGCTGACGCGCTTTGAACCGGCGCAGCTCGAAGAGCGCATGGGCAAGCCCGGCGGGCTGTCGAGCATTTTCAACGGCTCGCGCCAGGCCCAGTACTGGCAGCAGTTCACCGAGCTCTACAGCAATATTTCCCGGGAGGCCCAGGAAGATTTCCAGGACCTGTTCGGGCGTGAATTCAGCCGTGCCTACGAAGCGCACAGCAGCCGACAGCGTCACTAACAACGCAGTACATGGAACAACGGATAGCTAAGTACGTCATTGAGGACGCAGGATGATTCCCAGGTTTTTACTCGCAGTCGCCACCGCGCTTCTGCTGACGGCGTGTGCCAAGGATGCGGCCAAGCCCGAGGCCGCCGAAGCTGAGGCAGACACCGCCGCCGTCGAGCTGCATTTCCATGCCATCGCCGGGCTCAACCCCGGCGCCAATGGCCAGGCAGCCCCGGTACGGGTGCGGATTTTCGAACTGAAAAACGCCGCCACCTTCAGCCGTTCCGACTACTTCGCCCTGGCCGATCGCGCACAGTCGACCCTCGGCCTCGACCTGCTCGACCAGGACGAAGTGGTGATCCTGCCCGGCCAGCAATTGAGCATCCAGCGCGACCTCGACCCGTCCACCCGCCAGATCGGCCTGCTGGTGGGCTATCGCGAACTGGACCGCGCCGAGTGGCGCACGGTGCTCAACGTGCCGGCACGCCAATACACCGAATACCAGATCAGCCTCGATGTGCATGCCGTGCGTGCCGACGTCGTGGTCCCCCCATCCAGCCCTGCCCAATAAGAATCGGAGCCCCCATGTCCTGGAACAATCGCGTGGTCTGGTCGGAAGGCATGTTCATCGGAACGCAGCACTTCCAGCAGCATGACCGTTACCTGGAAAACCTGATCGATGCGCGCAGCCGCCCGTTGTCGGCGGGGGCCTGGGGCTTTTCCGAACTGTTGATCGACCAGGGCCTGCTGGCCCAGGGCAAGCTGGCGATCGTCTCGGCACGTGGCCTGTTACCGGATGGCACGCCGTTCGATATCCCCCAGGACGACCTGGCGCCGAGCCCGCTGAATATCGACGACAACTTGCGCGATGGCCTGGTGTACCTGGCGTTGCCCCTCAAGCGTGCCGGCGCCCGCGACACCGTCGACGAAGGCGAGGCCCTGGAAGCCGCGCGCTATGTCAGCCAGGTGCGTGAAGTGCGCGACGACAACGCGCCCTTCGAAAACCGTGCGCCGGTGGCGGTCGGCTCCCGCGCCTTGCGCCTGTTGACCGCCCAGGATGGCATCAGCGATTACGCGGCCATTGGCCTGGTGCGCATCAAGGAAAAACGCGCCGACCGCGCCCTGGTGCTGGACGAGAGCTACATCCCGCCGGTCCTCGACGTGACGGCCAGCAAACCGCTGACCGCGTTTCGCAGCGAACTGCTGGGCCTGCTGCACCAGCGCGGCGAAGCGTTGGCCGGGCGCGTGGTGGCTTCGGGCGCCGGTGGTGCTTCGGAGATTGCCGACTTCATGCTGCTGCAACTGGTCAACCGCGCCCAGCCGCTGATCCAGCACCTGAGTCAGTTGAGCCCGCTGCACCCGGAGCGTTTCTTCAGTGAATTGGTGAGCCTGGCCGGCGAGTTCTCGACCTTCTCCACCACGGGTCGCCGCCCCCACGAATACCCGCAATACCAGCATGACGACCTGGCCTTGAGCTTCACCCCGGTGATGCAGGCCCTGCGCGAGGCGCTGTCGATGCTGATCGACAGCAAGGCCACGCCGATCCCGATTGTCGAGAAAGCCTACGGCGTGCACGTGGCGATGCTGGCCGACAAAACCCTGATCGACAGCGCCAGTTTCATCCTGGTGGTGCGCGCCGATGTGCCGGGCGAAACCCTGCGCGCACGCTTCGGCCAGCAAAGCAAAGTCGGCTCGGTGGAACACATCCGCGACCTGGTCAACCTGCAACTGCCGGGCATCGGCCTGCTGCCGCTGCCGGTGGCGCCACGGCAGATTCCGTACCACGCAGGCTCCACCTACTACGAGCTGGACCGGGGCAGCGAGCACTGGCAGCAACTGGGTAATTCCGGTGGCTTTGCGTTCCACATCGCCGGCCAGTTCCCGGGGTTGAACCTGGCTTTCTGGGCCATCCGAGGGTAATCCGCGATGCATCCGAATGACGATGACCGCACCCAGTTCATGCCGCGTCCCGGTGGCCGCGCGCCGGAGCCTGTTCGCGCAGAGCCGGCGCCGCTGTCGATGCCCGCTGCGCCGATCCTGACCGGCAAGGCCCAGGGCCTGAACCCGCTGGAAAGCGCTGCCGGCCCGTTGTTGTCGCTGCTGACGCGCCTGCGCAACACGATCTCGCACCCTGCGCCAGCGAGCCTGCGTGCGCAGCTGCTGGCTTACCTGCGCCAGTTCGAAGAACGTGCCGAGGCGGCCGGCGTGGCCCGCAACGATGTGCTGCTGGCGCGTTACGCGCTGTGCACCGCCCTCGATGAAGCCGTGCTGAGTACGCCGTGGGGCAGTGCCAGTGACTGGGGCAAGCAGAGCCTGCTGATCACCGTGCACAACGAAGCCTGGGGCGGCGAAAAGGTCTTCCAATTGCTGGATCACTGCCTGCAAAGCCCGCGGGAACGCCTGTACCTGCTGGAACTGCTGTACCTGTGCCTGTGCCTGGGTTTCGAAGGTCGCTACCGCGTGATGAACGATGGCCGCAGCCAGCTGGAAGCCTTGCGCGAGCGTACCGCGGCGGCGATTCGCAGTGCCCGTGGCGAGCATGAGCGCGAGCTGTCACCCCATTGGCGCGGCGTGACCGTGGCCCGTGATCGCCTGGCGCAGTTCATGCCGCCATGGATCGCCGTGGCCATCGGCCTGGCACTGCTGTTGGCATTGCTGTTCGGGTTGCGGATGAAACTGGCGTCGGATGCCGAGCCGGTGTTCAAGAATATTCATGCCCTGGGCGAGATCCCGGTGCAGGCCATCGACCGTCCGGTGGCCCAGCCGAAAATCATTGAGCGACCGCGTCTGGCGGGCTTCCTGGTGGAAGACATCAAGGCCGGTCGCGTAGCCGTGGAAGATGCCGTCGACCGCTCCGTGGTGACCATCCGTGGTGATGAACTGTTCGCCTCGGCCAGCTCCAGCATCGTCGATGACTTCCAGCCGCTGATGCTGCGTATTGCCGACGCCATCCGCAAGGTCAAGGGCCAGGTGCGGGTCACCGGCCACAGCGATAACCGTCCGATTGCGACCCTGCGCTTTCCGTCCAACTGGGCGCTGTCCGAAGCACGGGCCAAGTCGGTGCTGGAGATTCTCGCGGCCAAGACCGGCCAGCCGGAACGCTTCAGCGCCGAAGGCCGCAGCGACACCGAGCCGGTGGCGACCAACGCCACAGCCGAAGGCCGTGCGCGCAATCGCCGGGTAGAAATCACCGTATTGGCGGAGGGCGTCGAGTGAAGGCGTTTTTCAGTTTTGTGATTCGCTGGGTGATCCCGCTGCTGGGCCTGATCGCCTTGAGCCTGATCATCTGGTTTGTGGGCCCGTTGCTCGATGTGCTGGTGCCGGAAGGGCGCCGCTGGGCGCTGATCATCCTGGTGTTCGCGGTGTGGATTGCCTACCGCGTATTCCGGATTATCCAGGCCCGGCGCCAGGCCGCCGAAGTGATGCGCAGCCTCGCGGCGGAAACCCCGCCAGACCCTGCCAGCGTCGCCACCGCCGAAGAGCTGGCGACCCTGCGCCAGCGCATGGACGAAGCCCTGGCCCTGTTGAAAAAGGCCAAGCTGGGCGGTGACGAGCGCCGCAACCTGTATGAGCTGCCGTGGTACGTGATCATCGGCCCGCCGGGCTCGGGCAAGACCACCGCGCTGGTCAATTCCGGGCTGCACTTTCCCTTGGCGGCGCAGTTGGGTGCCGGTGCGGTACGGGGCGTGGGCGGTACGCGCAATTGCGATTGGTGGTTTACCGACCAGGCCGTGTTGCTCGACACCGCTGGCCGCTACACCACCCAGGACAGCAACTCCACGGTGGATAAAGCCGCCTGGCTGGGCTTTCTCGACCTGCTGAAAAAGCAGCGTTCCCGGCGCCCGATTGATGGTGCGTTTATCGCCATCAGCCTCTCGGACCTGCTGCTGGGCAGCGACGCCGAGCGTGCCGCCCATGCCGCCGCGATCCGCCTGCGCATCCAGGAACTGTACACCCAACTGGGCGTGCGCTTCCCGATCTACCTGATGCTCACCAAGCTCGACCTGGTGCCGGGCTTCATGGAGTTCTTCGACAACCTGAGCAAGGAAGAGCGCGCCCAAGTGTGGGGCATGACCTTCGCCCTGGACGACGGCAAGAACAGCGACAGCCCGCTGGCCCATCTGCAAAGCGAGTTCGCCGGCCTGGAACAGCGCCTCAACGAGCGCCTGGTGGAGCGCCTGCAACAGGAACGCGACCCGGCGCGGCGCGACCTGATCTACGGTTTCCCGCAGCAGTTCGGCGCGTTGAAGGATTGCCTGCAAGGCTTCCTCGAAGGCGTGTTCAAACCCAACGCCTTTGAAGAGCGCGTCTTGCTGCGCGGTGTGTACTTCACCAGCGGCACCCAGGAAGGCAGCCCGATTGACCGCTTGATCGGCGCCATGGCCCAGAGCATGAACCTGGACCGCCAGCACCTGGCGCGCCAGACCGGCACCGGGCGCAGTTACTTCATCGAAAAACTGTTCACCGCCGTGGCGTTTGCCGAGCGTGGCCTGGTGGGCGTCAACCCGAAGGTCGAGCGCCGTCGCAAGTGGATTGCCCGGGGTGTGCTGGCCGCAACCGTGGCGCTGGTACTGGTCGTCAGCACGTTGTGGTGGGTGAGTTATCGCGCCAACCAGGCCTACATCGCCCAGGTTGACCAGAAGGTCGCGCCGTTGGGCCAGACCGTGCAGAACCTCAGCCCGGCACAGCGCGAAGTACTCGCGGTGCTACCCCTGCTTAACGCCGTGAAGAACCTGGCGGGCGACTCGCCGAGCTGGTCCGAAGGCTTGGGCCTGTATCAGGGCGACATGCTCGAAGCCGAATCCGCCAGCGTCTACCGCAAGCTGTTGATCGCCGTGTTCGCGCCCCGTTTGGTGACGCGCATCGAAGAGCAACTGCACGGTGGCGGCAATTCCGACTTCCTCTACGAAGGTTTGAAGGCCTACCTGATGCTCGCCGACAGCGAGCATTACGACCCGGACTTCATCAAGGCCTGGATCGCCCTCGACTGGGACCGCAACCTGCCGCGCGACCTGCCGGCGGACCAACGCCAGGCCCTGATCGGGCACTTGCAGGCCCTGTTCGAGCGGCATCCGCCCAGCGCCCGTCTCGACCCGCGCTTGATCGACGACCTGCGTCGGCAACTGCAGCAACTGCCGGTGGCCCAGCGCGTCTACGACCGCATCAAGCGCCAGAAACTGCCGGAAGGCGTGCCGGACTTTCGCATCAACGAAGCGGCGGGCCGCGATGCCGCGCTGGTGTTCAGTCGCAAGAGCGGCAAGCCGTTGGGCGAACCGTTGAGCGGTTTCTTCACCGCCAAGGGCTATCGCCAGGGCTTCCTGCTGGCCAGCCTGAACCAGACCGGCACCCTTGCGGAAGAGCAGTGGGTACTGGGCCGCGAGCAGGCCGACCAACAAAACGTCGTTAGCCTCGCCGCCGATGTGCGCCGCCTGTACTTCCAGGACTATCAACGCCAGTGGGATGCGTTGCTGGCGGATATCGACTTTGTGCCGATCACCAGCGTGGCCCAGGCGGCCGACGTCTTGCGGGTGATTTCCGGGCCGACCTCGCCGCTGAAGAAGCTGCTGGTGGCGGTCTCCAAAGAGACCGACTTGCAAGCGGAAGAACGCCTGCTGGCTGCCAAGGGCGCGCCGGTGGAAGGCGGCGTGGACAAGCTCAAGGAACGTCTCGGCAGCCTGCTTGGCCAGGACCAGCCAACTGCGAATGCACCAGCGGCCAGTGAAGATCCGGTGACCGCGCACTTCGCCGAACTCAACAGCATCGTCAGCAAGAACGAAGGCGAACCGGCGGCCATCGATGGCCTGCTGGCGGACATGAACGCGCTGTATGTGCAGGTCAGCGCCATGGTCGGCGCCAGTGGCGATGCGTTGCTCGGCGAAGCGAAAAACCAGGCGGCGGCTGCGGCCACGCGGGTCAGCCTGAATGCCGAACGCCAGCCGCCGCTTGTGCAGGGCATGGTCAAGTCAGTGGTCAACTCCACCACCAACAGCATGATGGGCGGGGTGCGTAACCAGCTGAATGCGGCGTGGGTCAGCGAAGTGGTGAACGTGTATCGCCAGTCCCTGGCCGGGCGTTATCCGATGTCGCCCGGCAGTGCGCGGGACGCGACCCTGGATGACTTCGGCCAGTTCTTCGGGGTGGGCGGGGTGATGGACAATTACTTCCGCAAGTACCTGCAACCTTACGTCGACACCTCCACGCAAACCTGGCGCTGGCAGCCGGGCGCGGCGCAGAAGCTCGGCATCGCGCCGGGTGTGCTGCAAACCTTCCAGCGGGCGGCGACTATTCGTGACGCGTTTTTCCGCGCCGGTGGCACCCAGCCGATCGTGCGCTTTGAACTCAAGCCGGTGGCGATGGACGCGACCATCACCCAGTTCCTGCTGGACCTGGACGGCCAGCAACTGAGCTACGACCACGGCCCGAGCCGCCCGGTCGCGATGCAGTGGCCGAATCCCGGCAGCATTGGCGTGGTGCGCATTTCCATCATGCCGCCGTCAGCCAGCGGGCGCTCCGGTGTAACGCTGGATGGCCCGTGGGCCTGGTTTCGCCTGCTGGAGCAATCGGACCTGACCGCCGGCAATTCGCCGGACCGCTTCAACCTGCGTCTGCGGGTCGACGGCGCGAGCATCTCCTACGAGTTGCGGGCCAACAGTGCCTTCAACCCGTTCAAGAGCCGCGTGCTTAACGGCTTCAGCCTGCCGGAGCGGCTATGACCACGCTGGGTTTCTACGGCAAGTTGGCGTGCCGCGGCGACTTTGTCAGCCGCGCGCTGCCCCAGAGTTTTATCGGCCCTTGGGACAGTTGGCTGGCGTCCGGATTGCTCGCCAGCCAGACCCGCCTCGGGGCTGACTGGTTGAACGCCTACCTGGTCAGCCCATTGTGGCGCTTCGTGTTGGCGCCGGGTGTGTGCGGGCCGGACGCGGCGGTGGGCGTGGTGATGCCGAGCATCGACCGGGTGGGGCGCTATTTCCCGCTGACGGTGGCTGCGCTGTTGGATCACGACACCGACCCGGCCTCCGTCGTTGGCGGCCCGGACACCTGGTTTGAACAGGTGGAAGAGTTGTTGCTGAGCACGCTGGACGCCGGCGCCAGCTTCGAAGGTTTCAGCGGCGGGATCGAATCCCTCGGCGCTCCAGCCTGCCAACCTCGCACCTTGGGTAGTCGCTTTGCGGGTTTGCAGCGTGTCAACGCCACAGACCCGCAGGCGCGGATGACTGCGCTTGCCGAACAGGCCTGCGAAGGCGCGAGCCTGTGGTGGGGCCGTGGTTCGCAACAGATTTCTCCCGGTTTAATGCGGTGTCAGGGCTTGCCTGCTGCCGACGATTTTGCGCAATTTTTGCTCGGCCAAGAAGGTGTTGTGTAGATGCGGTCCACGTTCAAATCCGCCAGCAAAAGCCACGTCGGCATGGTTCGCCAAGTCAATGAAGACGCTTGCCTCGACCTGCCGGAAAACGGCCTGTGGGTGGTGGCCGACGGCATGGGCGGGCACGCGGCGGGGGATTACGTCAGCAGCCTGATTGTCGACAGCCTGCGCAGCATTCCCGTGGGCCGTTCCCTTGAGGAATACACGGCGGCGTTGCGCAGCGACCTGCTGCGAGTCAACGGCGCGGTGCGCGAAGAAACCGCCCACCGTGGCGTGACCATGATGGGCAGTACCGTGGTGTTGCTCGCCACCCGAGGCTTGCGCGGCGTGTGCCTGTGGGCCGGCGACAGCCGCCTGTATCGCCTGCGCGACGGCCTGCTGGAAAGCATTTCCCGCGACCACAGCTACGTGCAGGACTTGCAGGACAGCGGCCTGCTCAGCGAAGCCGATGCGCGGGTGCATCCACGGGCGAATATCGTCACCCGCGCGATTGGCGTGGAAGCACAGTTGGCGTTGTCGTCGGTCGACCTGTTGATCGCCCCCGGCGACAGTTACCTGCTGTGCAGCGACGGCCTGAACAAGACCGTCGAAGACCACGAGATCCGCGAAGTACTGAGCCATGCCGAGCCGGACGAAATCGTCCGCAGCCTGGTGCACCTGGGGCTCAATCGCGGCGCGCCGGACAACATCACCGCCATCGTTGTGAAGGTGTCGACATGAACATCATCATTCCCGGCTACGACATCGAAGGCGAAATCGGCGTTGGCGCCATGGCCAGCGTGTACCTTGCGACCCAGCGTTCCCTGGAGCGCAAGGTGGCGCTGAAGATCATGGCGGCGGCGCTGGCGGCCGACCCGAGCTTCTGCGAGCGCTTCCTGCGCGAAGGCAAGACCCTGGCGCGCCTGTCCCACCCGCACACCGTGACCATCCATGACATCGGCAATGTCGGTGAGCTGTACTACATGGCCATGGAATACCTGCCCAATGGCACGCTCAAGGAGCGCATCGCCGCGGGACTGACGCCGGAGCAGGGGCTGACGTATATCCGCCAGATCGCGTCGGCGCTGGGCTACGCCCACGCTCAGGGTCTGGTGCATCGCGATGTGAAGCCGGCGAACATTCTGTTCCGCGCGGATGGCACGGCGGTGTTGTCGGACTTTGGTATCGCCAAGTCCCTGGATGACCGCACGCAGTTCACCCAGGCCGGATTTGCCGTCGGCACGCCGAGCTACATGAGCCCGGAGCAGGCCCGGGGCCAGGAGATTGATGGGCGCGCCGACCTGTATGCGTTGGGCGTGGTGCTCTATGAAATCCTCGTGGGCAAGTTGCCTTACAACGGCACCGATGCGCTTTCCACAGCACTGGCACACCTGACTGAACCGCTGCCGGAATTGCCGGTGCACCACGGGCGCTATCAGGAGGTGCTGCGCAAGCTGCTGGCCAAAGACCCGGCGGAACGCTTCCCGGATGCGGCGGCGTTGTTGCGGGCGTTGGATCAGTTGCCGAAGGAAGAGCAGGTCGAGGCGACGTTGATTCGGCCTCTGCCGATTCCGGTGGCGGTCTCGAATGACCTGGCCGGACTCACGCCGGTCTCCATCGAAATCCCGACCGATAAGCCGCAGCCGCAACCGGTGCGTCAACCGGTGGTGACGCCGACGCAACACTCCGCCGTGTCCGAACAAAACCGTGGGCCGGTACTGGCGTTGGCAGCGGTTGCCGTGGCAGTGGCGCTGGCGATTGGGGGCGCGAGTTACTGGTGGTTGAAAGATGACGCGCCCGCCGCGCCGTCGGTTGTCGAGGCGGCCAAGACCGCCGCGCCGACTGCCACGCCGACTGCCGCGCAACCGGTCGCGGCGCAGGCCGACGGCGGCCAACGCCCGTTGCTGATGGCCGGCAAGAAAACCCTGTTCCAGCGGGTACTGAGCAAGCCTGGCGCCAAGCTTTCCCACGAAGCGGGCGGGGCGCCTGGCGAAGGTTTGCCGGCGTTTTCCGTGCTCTATGTCTACCAACGCAAGGACGTCGACGGCAGCCCCTGGCTGCGGGTTGGCGCCGCCACCGGCGGGCGCAGCGACGGTTGGCTGCCGGCGGCGCAAGCCAGCGACTGGAAGCAGAGCCTGGTGCTCAAGTTCACCGAGCGTTCGGGCCGGGCGCCGGTGATGTTCCTGCGTCAGTCCGCTGAAGTGGAGAAGCTTTTAGCCGATCCCGCAGCGGCGAAAAACCTGCTGCTCAAGGTGCAGAAAAACACCGAGGACAACCAGCAGGTTCTGGCCCTGGAGCCGACCGCCAGCGCCGTCCCGCAGAACCAGTTCTATTTGCTGCCGATCTTCGACTCCAAGGAGAGCTTCGACGAAAACGGCCAGCCGGTGCAGTTGCTCAACGTCGCCTCCATCGACCCTGGCAGCACACCTGATGTCATCGCCAAGGCTGTCGGTCGAACGCCGGTGATTGATGCCAATGCCGATGCCTTCCGCACGGCCGTGGTGCTGGTGGTCGACACCACGGTGTCGATGCAGCCCTACATCGACCAGGTTCGCGACGTGGTCCACGAGCTGCAAACCCGCATCGCCGAGCGTGGCGAACTGGACAGCGTGAGCTTTGGCCTGGTGGGTTTTCGCAACAGCATCAAGAAAACCCCCGGCCTGGAGTATGTGGCCAAGACCCTGATCACCCTCGACCAAGGGCGCGACCCGCAGCGCTTCCTCGACATGGCGCGGCAGGTCAAAGCGTCGACGGTGTCCAGCCACTCGTTCAACGAAGACGCGTTCGCCGGTGTCATGCAGGCGGTGGAAGGCATGGACTGGTCCGGCTACGGCGGGCGCTTGATCCTGCTGGTGACCGACGCCGGTGCGCTGCGCAAGAACGACCCGTTCGCCACCACCCAGATGAACGAAGCCGAAGTACGCCAGGCTGCATTGGGCAAGCAGATCAAGATCTACGCTTTGCACCTGCGCACCGATGCCGGGAAGAAAACCCACAGCGGCGCCGAAACCCAGTACCGCACCCTGACCGCCGACGCCAACCCGCAGATCGGCGACCTGTACACGCCGGTGCCCGGTGGCGATGTGCGCAAGTTCGGCGAGCGGGTCGACGAGATCGGCACGGTGTTCGCCAACCTGGTGCATCAGGTGCGCAGCAACACGCCGCAGCCGGTGCCGCTGCTCAGTGCCGCGCCGACCCTGGCGGACAAATCCGCCGCCGTCGGTTACGCGATGCACATGGATTTCCTTGGCCGCAAAACCGCGAGCCAGGCACCGCAACTGGTGAGTGCCTGGACCGCCGATCGCGACCTGACCAACACCGCGCTGCCGGCCTTTCAGGTGTGCGTGATGCTGACCAAATTGCAGCTCAACGAATTGCAGCAGTCCTTGAAACTGATCGTCGACGCCGCGCGCAAAACCCAGACCTCACCGAAGGATTTCTTCCAGGAAATCGCCAGCGCCTCGGCCTATATGAGCCGTGATCCACAGGCCTTGAAAAAGGGCGGCAACCTGGCGGACGGCGGCATCCTTGGCGAATACCTGGAAGGCCTGCCGTACCGCAGCAAGTCGCTGAACATGACCCAGGATTTGTGGCTGTCGTTGAGCGTGGCCGAGCAGGAAGACTTTATCGACGAGCTGGATTCGAAGATCCGCCTCTACGAAACCTTCCATAACGATGTGGCCAACTGGGTCCGTTTCGGCGATGCCGAGCCGGGTGATGCGTTGTACCGCGTGCCGCTGTCGACGCTGCCGTAATGCTGAACTTGAGCGCAGTGCACAAGAGCCGGGGCGTTGGTGCCCAGCGCTACAGCCTGGTGATACCGGGCTTGCAACTGCGTGCGGGTGAACAGTTGGCGGTGGTCGGGCCGAGTGGCTGTGGCAAGAGCACCTTGCTGGATTTGCTCGCGCTGGTGTTGGCGCCGGATCAGGTCGGGCAGTTCGATTTCAACCGCGTCGACATTGCCGGGCTTTGGCGTGGTAACCAGCAAAGCGCGCTGGCGGAGCTACGCAGTCGGCACCTGGGTTACGTGCTGCAAACCGGCGGCCTGCTGGGCTTTCTCGATGTGCGCGGCAACATTGCGTTGTCGCGGCAACTCCTGGGTTTGAAAGACGACGGCAGCGTGGCGCGGTTGGCCGAGCAGTTGGAAATCACTGATCAGTTGGACAAGAAGCCGGCGGCGTTGTCCGTCGGCCAGCGTCAGCGGGTCAGTTGCGCAAGAGCCCTGGCCCACGGTCCGCAGCTGTTGCTGGCGGATGAGCCCACCGCTGCGCTCGACCCGTTGAACGCCGAGCGGGTGATGCAGGCGCTGTTGGCCCAGGCCCGGCATAACGGCGCGTGCTGCGTGATCGCCACCCATGATGAACCCCTGGCCCGGGCCAGCGGCTTGCAGGTGCGGCGCATCAGTTGCCGTCGCGACGCCGACGGCGGCGTCACCGCCACCCTTGGGGAGGCGTGCTGATGCGTATCGCCCTGGTGGCTTCCCTGGCCTGGCAGGATTACCGCAACGATGCGTGGCTGTCGGTGTGTTCGGTGCTGGCGCTGGTGGCGGTGATCGCGCCGTTGCTGGTGTTGTTCGGCCTGAAATTTGGACTGGTTAGCAGTTTGACCGAACGTTTGGAGAACGACCCGGCCACCCGGGAAATTATTCCGTTGGGCGGTGGTCGATTCAGCAGTGAATTTGTCGAGCAGCTCCGCCAGCGCAACGACGTGGCGTTCGCCTTGCCGCGCACCCGGCAGATTGCGGCGACGGCGCAGTTGGGGGCGGTGACGGTGGAGATGCTGCCGACCGCCGCCAACGACCCATTGCTGGCCGGCCTGCCGATGCCCAAGGGCCTGGATCAGATCGTGCTGAGCCACACCGCTGCCGAAAAGCTCGGGGCAAAGGCCGGGGGTTGGCTGGAGGCGAGTTTTGGGCGCCAGGTGGCGGGGCGCATCGAGTCGCAACGCCTGCGGGTTCAAGTGCTGCAGGTAGCGCCGCTGGAAGCCTTCGCCCGGGATGGATTGTTTGCACCCTTGGGCTTGCTGGAAGCAGCGGAAGATTATCGCGATGGCCGCGCGGTGCCGGCGTTTGGCTGGGACGGCGATGCGGTGGGCGTCAGCGAGCAACGGGTATACCCGGCGTTCCGTTTGTATGCGCGGCGCCTGGTGGATGTGGAGCCGCTGCGGGTGTATTTCGCCGGGCAGAATCTGTTGGTGTCGACCCAGGCCCAGACCATCGCCCAGGTGCAGTCGTTGAGCCGCAACCTGTCGATCGTGTTCTGGATCATCGCCGGGCTGGCGTTGGCGGGCGCGTTTGCCGCGATCTTTGCCGCGGCGCTGGCGTCGGTTGCACGCAAGCGCCGGGAGCTGTCGGTATTGCGGTTGTTGGGGTTTTCCACCGCCGGGTTGTTGCTGTTTGTGGTGTTGCAGGCGCTCTACAGCGCGGGGTTTGCCGCTGCATTGAGTGGGCTTTTATATGGCTTGGCAGAGTCCGGCCTGAACCAATTATTCGTGCAGGTGCCGGGCGAATACGCCAGCCACCTGCTGGCGCGTCACTACGGCCTGGCCCTGGCAGCTGTCCTCGGCGTCAGCGCCGTGGCGGCGGCGTGTGGTGGTTGGCGTGTGGCGCGTATCCAGGCTTCTGAAGGAATCAGAGATGTATAAGTTACTGGGCGCCGCCATGGCGCTGACCCTGTCCTGCGTGGCCTGGGCCGATGAGGCGAGCGACAAGCTGGACAACCCCAAGCCGTTGCCGGATGACGTCAGCCTGCCGCTGCCTTGCGAAGGCAACATGGTGTTCCGCTATGCCTACGTGCTGGCCCAGGGCACCCTGGATGACCGCGAGATCAGCCTCGGCTACCCGTTCAGCGAAGGTGAAGCGGGCTATCAGCAATCGTTCATTTCCGGTTATCGCCGCGACTTCATCAACGGCCAGTTCACCCTCAAGGACCTGCCCAAGGACTGGAACAAGGTCATTGCGCCGCTGATGCCGAAGACCGACGCCAAGACCCCGCTCAAGCCGATGCTGTACTTCATCGGCAAGTACGAAGTCACTGCGCGGCAATATGCGCAGGTCATGTCCCAGGCGCAATCCCTGGCCAGTGGCGAACCCGCCCCGGCGTGCGATGTACCTACCGGGATGGCGGCGCGCTTGCCCAAGGTCAAGCTGTCGCGCTTTGAAGCCGAACGTTTCTCGGCGGTGTACAGCGCCTGGTTGATGAAATATCACCGCGAGCTGCTGCCGGTGAGTGGTCGCGGTGCTTCGGCGGACGACGGCGGCCTGGGCTTTGTGCGCCTGCCTACCGAAGTGGAGTGGGAGTTTGCCGCGCGCGGTGGCCAGGCGGTCAGCCGTCAGGACCTTGAAGGCCGACTGTTTCCACGGCGTACCGAGGGCAGCGAAAGCGATGGTCCCCTTGCCGATTACGCGGTGTTCAATCAGGTCGCGGGTGGCACCGGCCAGGCCGCACGGCTGATGCCCATCGGCACCAAGCTGCCCAACCCGATCGGCATGTTCGATGTGATCGGCAACGCAGCGGAAATGGTCCAGGAGTCCTTTCAACTGGTGCACGCCGGGCGTCGCCAGGGCACCTATGGTGGGTTCGTGGTCAAGGGCGGCAACTACCTGGAAGGCGAGGGCACGCTGTTCACCGGCATGCGCCGCGAGTACCCGTTGTTCGCCGCCGACGGTACCGAACAAAGCAACGAGACCACCGGCTTTCGCGTGGCGATTGGCGCCTTGTCGGCACCGCGTTCGCGCTACAAGGAACTGTTCGCCCAGTGGCAGAAGGAAGGTCGCCTGGCCTCGCTGACCGATGCCATCGACGACGCCCAGGACCCGACCAAGCGCCTGGACAGCATCATCGCCGCCAGCGTCGACCCGCGCCTGCAAGCGGAGCTCGGCCTGGTCAACGAAGAGCTCAAGCGCAACGTCTCGCTGATCGCCCAGCAGCGCGAAGAAGCGGCCGGCAACCTGATTCAGTCCGCGGCCCTGGTGGCCGAGACCATCAACAACTACAACATCCGCCTGATCAATTTGCAGAAGAGCCGCCAGCAGGCCATCGACGCTAAGGACGAGGCCAGCGCGCAGCTGTTCGCCACGGCGATCACCAATGGGCGCAGTGCGCTGGACGGCGCGGTGGCGATCTACATCGACAACCTGGCCACCGGCACGCGCTACACCGATGCGGTGATCCAGGCGCAGTTTCAACGGATCAAGGAAGAGTTGGATCGCAAGCCGGTACTGGGCAAGAGCCTGGTGACGCGTGCGACGTTATTCGTTCGCCATGTGGGCAACTACCGCAAGCAACAGCGGGCCGACCCGGCGACGATTTTGAAGGAATTGCTCGCAGCGAGCGGTCAGCGGTCTTGACCGCTGGTTGTACAGCGAGCTTGGAAGGGACTCAGGCGGCGGTGGGCCGTGCTGGGCAAGTCAAACTTAAAAGAGAACACAACGATGATTTTTTCCCGTAAGGCGGTTTCCAAGCGTCATCTGCTGCTGATTGCCGCAGGCTTCAGCACGGTGCTGACCGGTTGCGCAACGTCGCCGACCAACAAGGTCGCCTCGACCACCAAGGTCGAGTACTACCCGAACTGCTACGAGCCGGTGCAGCACCTGCGTGCTACCGATTCGGACCTGACCAAGTCGGTGGTCACCGGCGCCGCCCTGGGTGCGGCCGGTGGTGCTTTGCTGGGCGCCCTGACCGGCGACTCCGACAAGCGTGGCCGCAACGCTGCCATCGGTGCAGCGGGCGGCGCCCTGGCCGGTGGTGCTGCGGGTTACTACACCGAGCGCCAGAAGCAGATCACCGATGACAACCAGCGCATCGCCTCCTACGCCACCGACGTCAACAAGCGTGCCTCCGACATCGACCGCAGCACCGCGTACGCCAAGGCGTCCCAGCAGTGCTACCAGAGCGCGTTCACCAAGCTGGTGGCCGACCGCAAGGCCAAGACCGTCAACGACGTTGAAGGCCGCAAGCGCCTGGCAGAAATCGTCTCGGGCCTGAAAGAGTCCAACGACCTGATCGTCGCGGTGAACGGCAAGGCCAGCGAAGACCTGAACAACTACACCCAGGCGTACGAGCAGGATCTGCAACAAGTGGGCGTACAACGTGCTGACGTGGTCACTGTTGCGACTGCCGATACCACGCCGGTGGTGACGCCAGCCAAAGGTAAGAAGCCGGTAAAAGTCGCGAAAAAGCCGGTACTGCCAACCGTGCCGAAAGAAGCCGTAGCCACCGAGAAAACCATCCAGACCGCCCAGACCAAACAAGCTGAAAGCAAGCAGGTTGCCAGCGCCGGTAAAGCGCAGATCGAAGGCACTTGCCGTGATCCGAACCTGGCGGATTGGGCACCGGTTCCTTGCCCTAACGTCTGAGGAAAGTTGTTGCTATAAGCGTTAAACGCCAGCCGATCTCCTGCTAAAACGGGAGATCGGTAGCGTTATTTGCACAAATCGTTAAACTGCTGCGGCCACCCAATAATTACACTGAGGCCGTGTGCATGAAATTTCGTTTTCTTCTCTGGATGCTTGGCCTGTTGATGGGCAAAGCCAGCCGCACCAACCCTGCGTTCCAGCAGCAGTTGGGTGACAAGGACCTGGCGTTCCAGTTGCAGACCCTCGACGGCAAGGTTGCCCGTCACTTCATCGTCAAAGACCAGCGCATTACCAGCCGCTCGGGTGTTCATCCCGCGCCTGCGTTTGCCATCGCCTTCAAAGACGCCGCCTACGGCTTCGCCACGATGCAGGCGAAGAACAAGCAACTGGCGTTCATGACGGGGATTCAGGACAAGTCGATCCAGATCAAGGGCAACCCGGCGCTGGTGATCTGGTTCCAGGGGTTGACCAAGTATTTGAAGCCGAAGAAAAAGCCCAAAGGCTAGGGGGTTCTTCAGCAATACTGCGTCGCCTGCATTCGCGAGCAAGCCCGCTCCCACATTCAATCCCATTCCAAAGTTGGAACTCGGTCGAATGTGGGAGCGGGCTTGCTCGCGAATACGGTGTAACAGGCGCCAGATTTATCCCTGGCTGAACTGCGACGCCAACTCGCGCAACAACGTTTCCGCGTCCAGCACCTTGCTCACCACATCCTCTGCCTTGTCCCGGGTCAGCCCCAGGCGCTCAAGCAGTTCGTCCGGGATGGATTCATCCGGCCCGGAGCCGATGCCGCGGCTGCGCAACAAGCGCACGGCCAGGCACACCAGGTTCGGGTATTCCGCATATTGGCCGTCGTAGGTCGGGTCGTGCTGGAAGCGCAGGGCGGTGGACAGTTCGTCCGGCATGTCCCAATAGCGCATCAACCACGCACCAATCTGCTCGCGGCTGATGCCCAGCAGATGCTGCTCGATGTAGCTGTGGCACAGGTGCGGGTTGACCTCCAGGTGCCGGCAGATCAGTGAGAAGTGCGGCGGGAAGACGTGGGCCAGCAACAGGTAGCCGAAATTGTGCAGCAGGCCGGCGAGGTACGTCAGCCCGGCTTCCGGGCGCTGGGCGCGGGGCATGGCGCGGGTCAGGCCTTCGATGACGGCAGCGGTGTAGATCGACTGGTGCCAGTACGGCGTGGCCTGTTGCGGGTGGTCCTTGGGCAGGCTCAAGGTCTTGCCCAGGGCCAGGCCGAGTGCGAGGTTGATCACCAAGTCAAAGCCCAGCACGCGCACGATGGCGTCTTCCACCGAGCGGATCTTGCCCGGCGAGGCGTAGTAGGGCGACGCGGCCCAACTCACCACCTGGGCGGCCAGGGCCGGGTCGGTTTCGACCACGCCGGTGATGTCGTCGATGGTGGCGTTGGGGTCGACCCGCAGCTTGATGATCTTTTGCGCGGTATCGGCCAGCGGCGGAATTTCGATGGTGGCTTCCAGGCGCTGCTGGATACGGCGGGCGGTGAACGCCTGCATCGCCTGGGTGATTTCCTCGCGGTCGTCATTGGGGCGATCCAGGTTTGGCCGGATGTTGCTCAGCGGCTCGCCGAAATGCGCGGCGCTGGCCTTGGTCAGCATGCTCTTGAACGCGTCGCTGGAAATCTCCAGCAGCAGCCCGGATTCGCCCGAGTGCACCAGCACGGTCGGCTCACGCAACAGGCTTTCTTCGTACAGGCAGGGAGAACTGGTCAGCGGCGGCAGGCCGGGCAGCAGGCTCAGGCTGTGCTTGCCGAGCATGCGCTCCAGGCGCTCCGGCGACACGGCCGTGAGGCGCCGACCGGTGAGCTCGGCGAGGCGATTAAGGTCCAGCAACTGGTTCTGTGGAAACAGCACCATGAGTGCACCCACGGCATCATCGAGCAGTGCGGCTTGAACCTTCTGCGCCGGGTTCAGGCCGGGGCGTTCGGCAACTTCCGTGTAGCTGATGGCGAGCTTTGCAAGCAGCGTCCGAATCACCGAGGGTGCAGTCGGTGGGGCTGTGGCGAGGGCAACTTCTGACATGGCCTGAATCCAATTTCCTACAGTCATTGGAGTATAACCAGCTTGATACAAGTGAGGGTTGTCTAAGTGAGTCAGCCGTCACACTTGGCCGTATTGCTGCCCATGTCTCAGCCAGCGATCCAGCAGCGGGCTGACGTGTTCCGGCCAACGCTCCAGTAACGCCTGGGCCGCGTCGCGCACGGCGGGCAGCAAGTCGGCATCGCGCATCAGGTCGGCGACCTTGAATTGCAGCAGGCCGGTCTGGCGGGTGCCGAGCATCTCGCCGGGGCCGCGCAGTTCGAGGTCTTTTTCGGCGATCACGAAGCCGTCGTTGGTTTCGCGCATGATCCCCAGGCGCTGGCGACCGATCTGCGACAGCGGCGGGTGGTACAGCAGCACACAGTGGCTGGCGGCGCTGCCCCGGCCGACGCGGCCGCGCAATTGATGCAGTTGCGCCAGGCCCAGGCGCTCGGGGTTCTCGATGATCATCAGGCTGGCGTTGGGGACGTCGACGCCGACTTCAATCACCGTGGTCGCCACCAGCAATTGCAGGTTGCCGGCCTTGAACTCGGCCATTACCGCGGCCTTTTCCACCGGCTTCATGCGACCGTGAATCAGCCCGACCTTGAGTTCACCCAAGGCGCTGGTGAGGTCTTCATAGGTGGTTTCGGCGGCCTGGCAGGTCAGCTCTTCGGATTCGTCGATCAGCGTGCACACCCAATACGCCTGACGGCCTTCGGCGCAGGCGCCGCGTACCCGTTCGATGACTTCGACGCGGCGGGTGTCGGTGACCAGCACGGTGTTGACCGGCGTTCGGCCCGGCGGCAGTTCGTCGAGGATCGAAGTGTCGAGGTCGGCGTAGGCGCTCATGGCCAGGGTGCGTGGGATCGGTGTGGCGGTCATGATCAACTGGTGCGGGCTCATGCGGCCGCCCACGCCTTTCTGGCGCAGGGCCAGGCGCTGCTGCACACCGAAGCGGTGCTGTTCGTCGATGATCACCAGCGCCAGATTCTTGAACTTCACTTCGTCCTGGAACAACGCGTGGGTGCCCACCACCATCGGGGCGCCGGCGGCGATCTGCTCCAGGGCGGCTACGCGGTTCTTGCCCTTGAGCTTGCCGGCCAGCCACGCGACTTCCAGGCCCAGCGGTTCGAGCCAGCGCTTGAAGGTGATGAAGTGCTGCTCGGCGAGAATCTCGGTGGGCGCCATCAGCGCCACCTGATAGCCGGCTTCGAGGGCCTGCAACGCGGCGAGGGCGGCGACCACGGTTTTACCCGCGCCCACGTCGCCCTGGATCAGCCGCAGCATCGGTTCTTTCTGGCTCAGGTCGTAGGCAATTTCGTTGCCGACCCGTTGCTGGGCGCCCGTCGGTGCAAACCCCAGGTTGGCCAGGTATTGCGCAGGCAGGCGCTTGGCCTTGGGCATGGCCGGCGCGCGCAGCGAACGCATGCTCTCGCGCAGGCGCTGCTGGGACAGTTGATGGGTCAGCAGTTCTTCGAACGCCAGGCGATGCTGGGCCCAGTGATGCCCGAGAGCCAACTCGTCGACGTCGGCGTCGGCGGGTGGGTGATGCAGGTAGCGGATCGCATCATCCAGCGGCGCCAGTTGATAGTCGCGCGCCAGTTCCTGGGGCAGCCAGTCGGGCAGGCTTTTTGGCCCGAGCATCGTCAGAGTCTGCATGCACAGTTGGCGCAAGCGCTGCTGGGTCAGGCCCTCGGTGAGCGGGTAAATTGGCGTGAGGGTGGTGTCTACCGGCGGCGGTTCGTCGCCGGTAATCGCGCGGTATTCCGGGTGATAGATTTCCAGCCCCGAAGCGCCGGGCCGGGCTTCGCCGTAGCAGCGCACGCGGGTACCACGCTTGAGGCCTTCCTTCTGGGCGTTGCTGAAGTGGTAGAAGCGCAGGCTCAGGCCGCCGGTGCCGTCTTGCAGGCGCACCACCAAGCTGCGGCGCTTGCCCATGACCACGTCGGCGCCGCTGACGGTGCCTTCAACCACGGCGTCCTGCCCAGGGCGCAAGTGGCCGATGGGCACCACGCGGGTGCGGTCCTGGTAACGCAGGGGCAGGTGGAACAGCACGTCCTGGAGATTTTCCAGCCCGACCTTGGCCAACTTCTCGGCCATGGCCTCCCCGACACCCTTGAGTGCCGTCACCGATACCTGGGACAGCTCAGTCATACCGTTAATTAGCTCGCAGCAGGCGGCTTGGCCACCGAACACAGGCGGATCGAGTCGGCGAGGATTTCAATCGCTTTCGGACGCGGGAAGCTCGCACGCCAGGCAATCGCCACAGTGCGGAACGGTACCGGCGGCGTCAGTGGGCGCACGGCGATCACGCCGGGGGCGTAGTGATGGCTGTCGACCGCCGACAGCGGCAGGATCGAGATACCCAGGCCGGAGGCGACCATATGGCGAATGGTTTCCAGGGAGCTGGACTCCACGGTGGTGTGCTTGGCGCCGTCGTTGCCCTTGGTCAGGGTCGGGCAGGCTTCCAGCACCTGGTCGCGGAAGCAATGGCCTTCGCCCAGCAACAGCAGGCTCTTGTCGTTGAGCAGGCCCGCGTCGATGGTGTCTTTCTGCGTCCATGGGTGGGACGCCGGCATCAGCACGTAGAACGGCTCATCGTAGAGCGGCAGGGTCAGCACATCCGCCTCGTTGAACGGCAGGGCGATGATGATCGCGTCCAGCTCGCCGTTGCGCAGTTTGTCGCGCAGCACGTGGGTGAAGTTTTCTTCGATATACAGCGGCATCTGCGGCGCGACGCGGTGCAGTTGCGGAATCAAGTGCGGGAACAGGTACGGGCCGACGGTGTAGATGGCGCCGACTTTCAGCGGGGCGGTCAGCTGGTTCTTGCCGGCCTGGGCCAGCTCGCGAATGCTCTGGGCCTGTTCCAGAACCTTCTGGGCCTGGGCGACGATGCCTTCGCCGACGGGCGTCAGGCGCACGGCGCTTTTGCTGCGCTCGAAAATCAGCACACCGAGTTCGTCTTCAAGCTTCTTCACACCCACCGACAGCGTCGGCTGGCTGACGTGGCAACGCTCGGCCGCGTGGCCGAAGTGCTGCTCTTGGGCGAGGGTAACGATGTAGCGTAATTCTGTAAGAGTCATAGCGGGCGTCCATGAGGTTGCGGGCCAAGCATACCGGCTGCAATCGATAGACGCACGTTATCAGACAGCGTAGGGGCCGCGACACCGGTTAATCGGGTATCGCCGCCCCGTATTTCACTTTTGCGGGTACTTGAAGGTGAAGGTTTCGGTGAAGGGAGCCCACCATTCAGGCACGCCGGTTTCCTTGTCTACATGGTGGAAGAAGCCCTTGATCTGTGGGCTTTCATAGCGCAGCACCACGGTGTAGGTGCCGGGGCCGTCCATTTTCACGTTGTTGGCGTAGTGGGCGCCGTCTTTGGCCACCATCGGCAACAGCGTGCCGATTTCCTTGTAGTCGGGCGAGCCCTCCTTGACCAGTGAGTAGCTGATGGTCAGGTAGGGCACCCACTCACCGTTGGACAGGCCGTATTTGTTGTCGGCAGTGGCGTGCACATCGGTCTCAAGGTGTACCGAGTCCTTGCTCATCACCATGCCTGGCGGCATGGGCGCCATTTCGATGCCCACCAAGTACGAGGAGGCGATCTCCATGTCATTGATCTGCACCGGTCCGCCAATCGGGTATTCGCGGGCTTGGGCGAGGGAGGAAGCGGCCACGGCGCTGACGAGCAGCAGTGCGGCGGCGAAGGGGTTGCGCAGGTGTTTCATGGTGGGGCTCCTGGGGCGGTTAATGTGATTGTGTCGGGCGTGAATGCAGTAAACGGTTACCCTGCACCAGGAGCGAGAGGGTGACGAGCCACGCCACCAATTGAACGCCCAGAGGTCGGTCGGTGTAGCCCACCAGCGCGGTCAATGCGCGGCCGGTGAGGCTGCCATCGGAGACCAGCCAGGAGGTGTCCCAGAGCTGGTAGCCCCAGGCGGGAATCAGGTCGATACCGGCGAGGATCGCGGCGGCCCGGCCAGCCATGCCGGCGGCAAGCAAGGCGATCATCCAGCCGGTAATCGAGAACAGGCGCTTGAGGCTGATGGCGACCAGGCCGCGGTACATCAGCCAGGACAGCGCGGCGCCGGCGACGATGCCGAGCACGCCGCCGGCCAGCATCGACAGTGGGTCTGTCTGGCTGGATGCGGCGATGCCATAGAGGAACAGCACGATTTCCGAGCCTTCGCGCAGCACGGCCACGGTGATGACCACGGCCAGGGCCCAGAGTGATTTTTCACCCTTGAGTACTGAATTGCCTGCGCTGCGCAGTTGGGTCGCCAGCTCGCGACCATGACTGGCCATCCACAAGTTGTGCCAGCCCAGCATGACCACGGCGACCACCAGGATGGCTGCGTTGAAAATCTCCTGGCCAAAGCCCTGCAGCGCCTGGGTAATTGCGCCGGTAAATAGTGCGAGGATGCCGGCACCGAGCACGCCGGCTGCGATTCCGCCGCCAATGAACAGCCCACGTCTTGCCAGGCCCTGGGTGGCGGCCATCACGATGCCCACCACAATCCCGGCTTCCAGCACTTCTCGAAACACGATCAACAGACAGGCCAGCATGGCTTACTCCTTGGCCGCGACGGCGGTGACCGTGCCTTTGGCCTGGTCGGGGTGGTAGTCATCGAAGAAGGTGTAGGTGCCGGGATGCAGCGGGCCGGCAAACACCGTGATGGTGTTGCCGGGGACGATGATTTTTTCGAATTTCATGTCGTAGCTTTCGAACTCGTCGACGCTTTCATCGTGGCTGGTGAGTTGAATGCGAAAGCGCTCACCGGCCGGCACCTCGAACGTCGAGGGGCTGAAGGTGTGGTTCTGAATGGCCAGGGTGACCAGCTGATCCGCCTGTGCAGCGACGGGTAAAGCCAGTAGGAGGAGAGCCAGCCGGGCAAGGTTGGGCATGCCGAATGTCCGCTAATGAGAACGATTCGCGGATAATTAGCGTTGTCTTTAATTGTTACAAGTGAAGATCGAGTTAGGTGTCGATTCGTTCAAGCCTGGTTCAGGTTGCGGTGATGCGCGGGGGAGGGAACAGCAGCCGTGGGCACCCGAAAGTGCCCACGGTAGGGTTTAGCGGCGACGTTTTTCGATGTTGTAAACGAATGGTGCAACGATCTCGATGCTCCCGCCTTTCAACATGTCGGCCGGCGGCTTGGGCAGCGGCTGGGCACGACGGATCATGTCGAGGGTGGCGCGGTCCAGGTCGGCGTTGCCGGAGCGGCCCACCAGTTCGTAGGACAGCACGTTGCCATCGGCATCCACCACGAAACGCAGGCGGTTCAGGCCTTCCTTGCCACGCGCCTGGGCGCCCGGCGGGTACTTCTTGTACTTCTGCAGGTGGCCCAGCAGGGTACTTTCCCAGGTGGCCTTGGCCGCGATCTGCTGCGGTGAAGGGCCCGGTTGTGGCTGGGCGGATTTTTCCGTAGGCGCGTTGTTCTGCGGAGTTTCGCTCGGCGGCTCTTCGGAAGGTTTTTCCTTGGGCGGATCGGGCTTCTTCTCCACAGGCTTGGGCGGCTGTGGTTTTGGCTTGGGCTTGACCGGCTTTGGCACCTGGATCGTCGGCTTAGGTGCCTCGGCCAGTTTCGGCAATGGCAGCTCTTCGACTGGCGCAGGCGGCTGTGGCGGCGTGATCACCTTCGGCGGGGCCGGAGGTGGTGGCGCCGGCATCGGTGCCAGGTCGATGACCATGGCGGCCGGAGGCAGCTGGACCATATGTGGCGCCGACCACTGGAGCGCGATGATGATCGCGACGGCGTGGACGCCCAGCACGACGGCAAGGCTGGTGCCATAACGCGTCAGTTTGTGGCGCGTCGTGATCATTTCTTGGCTGCCGTCTCAAGTCCGACCAGGCCTACCTTGAGGTAGCCGGCTGCCCGCAGGGCATCCATCACGCTCATCAGGTCGCCGTAGTCCACGCCCTTGTCGGCCTGGAAGAAGATGGTCGTGTCTTTCTTGCCCTGGGTCTTGGCGTCGAGCACCGCGCCCAGGGTGTCGGATTTGACTTCTTCTTCGCCCAGGAACAGACGCTGGTCCGCCTTCACGCTGAGGAATATCGGTTTCTCCGGCCGCGGCGCAGGTTTCGCGCTGGAAGCGGGCAGGTCGACCTTGATATCCACGGTGGCCAACGGTGCAGCCACCATGAAGATGATCAGCAGCACCAGCATCACGTCGATAAACGGCGTGACGTTGATTTCGTGGTTCTCGACGAGCTCGTCGTCGCCTTGATTCAAATGCAGGCCCATGGCCGATTACCCCACTTTCACCATATGCGGTTGCGAGCTGCGCTCGGTAGGCAGGTGATCGAGGTCACGGCTGACCAGCAACAGGACTTCTGCCGAAGCGTCCGACACCTGCGCCTTGTAGCCGGCGATCGAACGGGCGAAGACGTTGTAGATCACCACCGCAGGAATCGCGGCAACCAGGCCCAGTGCGGTTGCCAGCAGGGCTTCGGCGATGCCGGGAGCCACGACGGCGAGGTTGGTGGTCTGGGTTTTGGCGATGCCGATGAAGCTGTTCATGATGCCCCACACGGTACCGAACAGGCCGACGAAGGGCGCGGTGGAACCGATGGTGGCCAGCACGCCGGTGCCGTTGCTCATGTTGCGACCGCAGGCGGCAACCAGGCGCTCAAGACGGAAACTGACGCGTTCCTTGATGCCTTCCTTTTCACGGGTGTTGGCAGACAGGCGCATCTCTTCGAGTGCGTCGTGAACCAGCAGGTGCGCCAGGGTGCCCTTCTTCGCCGCGCTTTCGCTGGCTTCTTTCAGGGTGGTGGCTTTTTTCAGGTGGACGATTTCAGTGCGCAGGCGACGCTTGGCGCCCAGCAGTTCGAAGCCCTTGGCGATCCAGATGGTCCAGGTGATGATCGAAGCGATGGCCAGGCCGATCATCACGATCTTCACGATGATGTCAGCGTTCTGGTACATGCCCCACGGCGACAGGTCGTGGGCCATGCCCAGGCTGTTGTCTTCTTCCAGCACGACGCCGGAATCGTCAGCCGGTGCGCCTTCGGCGGCCAGGGCCGGGTCGGTCGCGGCCGGTGCAGCGGCTGGCGCAGGAGCGTTTTGCTCTGTAGCTGGCGCGCTCGCTGCAGGCGGGGCGGCCGGCGCGGTGTTGTCGGCGAACGCGGCGGTCGGTGCCAGCAGGACGCTGAACAGCACTGCAGCAATCGCACGCCAGGCGCGGGATGGGCTGTGAGGCTTGGTTGGCGAAGCGGGGGATGTATTGCGTGTCATGCTGGCCGGACCTGAGAGAAAAAATGAGTGAGCGTCCTTCCAGACCGTAACGGGTCGAGGACAAATGGGCGGTTATTATTGCAAGTAATTCTTGTTAACAGAAGTAATACAGTTACTTTATTTGTCGTTTTGCTGGCCGCTGGTCATCTGCGGGGGCTAACCTTGACCTTTAAGAACGGAGTTTTGTGATGTCTGCGCCTTCTGTGGTGATTGCCGGTTGCGGCGATGTCGGTAGCCGTCTGGCCACCCAATTGCTGGCCCAGGGCTGGGAGGTTCATGGCCTGCGGCGGGATATTTCGCGCCTTCCCAAGGGCGTTATCGGGATTGCCGGCGACCTGTTCAATGAAGACTGCCCCGATACCTGGCCGGTGGGCGGGGTGGATTACCTGGTGTATTGCGCGGCCGCCACCGATCACGACGAGGCGGGCTATCGTGCGGCATACGTGCAAGGGTTGCGGCATGTGCTGGAGTGGCTGAACGACTACGGCCAGGAGCCCAAGCACCTGCTGTTTGTGTCCAGCAGCAGTGTGTATGGGCAGCAGAACGGTGAGTGGGTCGACGAAAGCTCCGAGACCAAGGCAGGCGGTTATTCCGGACAAGTGATGCTGGAAGCCGAGCAAGTGGCGTTGAATAGCGGCATTCCCGCGAGCGTGGTGCGCCTCACCGGTATCTATGGCCCGGGCCGGGAATGGCTGCTGAGCCAGGTGCGCCAGGGTTATCGCGTGGCGATTGATCCGCCTTTATATGGCAACCGGATTCACGCCGATGACGCGGCGGGTTTGCTGGCGTTTTTGCTGCAGCACGTGGAGCAGGGCGGTGTGCTGGATCAGTGCTACATCGGCGTCGACGACGCTCCGGCCCCGCTGGCCGAGGTGGTTGCCTGGTTGCGCGAGTACCTTGGCGTGACCGAATGGGCCGAGAACGCCAGCGTCCGCCGTGCTGGGAGCAAACAGTGCAGCAATGCCCGGGCCAAGGCGTTGGGCTGGGTGCCGCGTTATCCGAGTTATCGCGAAGGGTATGCGGCGATCCTGGAGGGTTGATCGCGGCGTGAAGAAAAAGGAGCCTGAGGGCTCCTTTTTTTGCGTCAATGTTTTTCCAGCAACCACTGTCGTGGCCCGGGGGTAAACGAGGGTACCTCGTCGGCCTGGGCGGTGTTGATCGCCTGGAAGATCTCCAGTTGCTTGCCCTTGCGCGCAAAGATCCACGGGTTGCCCTGGCCGTTCAACTGTAGCCAGATACTGTCGTAGCCGCCGCTCATGGAGGCGCAATCGCCCGCCAGGCACAGCGAGTACTGATCGGCGCCGGGCAAGCCGGTTACCTGGCCATTGGCCTGGAACTGTACGGTGGCGCCTTCGCCAATGCCGCTGCTGATTTTCCAGGTGCCGCCCATGTAGGCGGCGTACAGGGTGCGTTCGAAGTTGGCACCCAGTGGCGCGCCTTCGGGGGCTGGATCCTTGGCACGGGCGAACAGTTGCTCGGGCTCGTTATCATTGGCCCCTTGCAGCAGCAGCTTGCCTTTACGCTTGAGTTCAGTGGCGGAGCTGCCGTAGAAATCGACACTCCAGGCGCCGGATTTTTCACCCAGCAATTTGCCTTCAGCTACTTCAAAACCGTTGTAGTAGCGGGCCTGGGACGCTTTGGTGTTCACCTCCCATTCGAGGTTCGGACCATAGCTCTGCAGGGCTTCACGCAAAGGGCCGCCCTTGGCTGCCGCGTCGATGGCGGCCTGGTTGATCCAGGTGCCGCTCACATCCAGGTCGGCGGGATTGCTGGCGCAGCCGCCGAGCAACAGGGCGAGCAACGAAGAGGCAACGAGCGCTTTGCGCATTACGAAATCCTTCCAAGAACCAATTCGGCGCAGCCTTCCCGTGGAAGCGCTGCGCCGGATGTTTTACTCGATGACCAGAATGGCGTCCATCTCAACCTGCGCGCCCTTTGGCAGGGCGGCAACGCCGATGGCGGCGCGGGCTGGGTACGGCTGTTCGAAGTATTTGCCCATGATCTCGTTGACCTTGGCGAAGTGGCTCAGGTCGGTGAGGAAGATGTTCAGTTTGACGATGTCCTTGAACGAACCGCCCGCAGCTTCGGCAACCGACTTCAGGTTTTCGAAGACCTGGATGGTCTGGGCTTCAAAGCCTTCAACCAGCTCCATGGTTTTTGGGTCCAGTGGAATCTGGCCGGACATGTAGACGGTATTGCCCGCCTTGATCGCCTGGGAATAAGTACCGATTGCTGCTGGTGCCTTGTCGCTGGTGATAACAGTCTTGGTCATGAATGACTCCTTGTAATGGATGGGCTAGGCGCGCATGCGGGTGATGCGGATGACCCCGGTCAGGGCGCGCAGTTTCTTGATCACGCGGGCCAGGTGCACGCGATCGTGCACGCTGACCACCAGTTGGACCACGCTGATGCGGCCATCGCGTTCGTCCATGCTGATTTTCTCGATATTGCCGTCGGCCGCGTTCACGCTGCTGGCCAGCAGGGCGATCAGGCCGCGCTGGTGTTCCAGCTCGACCCGCAGCTCGACGTTGAATTCGCCAGTGACATCCTTTGCCCACGAAAGCTGGATGCATTTCTCGGGGTTGTGGCGGATTTCACTGATATTGCGGCAGTTGTCCAGGTGCACCACCATGCCTTTGCCCGCGGACAGGTGGCCGACAATCGGGTCGCCAGGGATCGGCGTGCAGCACTTGGCGTAGCTGAGCACCAGGCCTTCGGTGCCGCGAATCGCCAGCGGGCCTTCGGGGCTTGGCAACTGTTCGCCTTCGCCCAGCAGGCGGCGCGCGACCACATAGGCCATGCGGTTGCCCAGGCCGATGTCTTCCAGCAAGTCTTCGATCAGTTCCTGGCGGTACTCGTGCAACATCGCCTGCACGCGTTCGGCCGGGATCTTGTCCAGGGAGCTGTCGAAGCCGTTGAGCACCTTGTTCAGCAGGCGTTCGCCCAGGCTGATGGACTCGGAACGGCGTTGCAGTTTCAGGGCATGACGGATGTGGGTGCGAGCCTTGCCGGTGACCACAAAGTTGAGCCAGGCCGGGTTCGGGCGCGCGCCCGGTGCGCTGACAATCTCCACCGTGGAACCGCTTTGCAGCGGTTCCGACAGCGGGGCCAGTCGACGATTGATCCGACAGGCTATGCAGCTGTTACCCACGTCGGTGTGCACCGCGTAGGCAAAGTCGACCGCCGTGGAGCCTTTGGGCAGCTCCATGATCCGGCCTTTGGGCGTGAACACGTAGACCTCGTCCGGGAACAGGTCGATCTTCACGCTTTCGATAAATTCCAGGGAGTTGCCGGCACGTTGCTGCATTTCCAGCACGCCCTTGACCCACTGGCGGGCGCGGGCATGGGTGCCTTTTGGCTGCTCGTCGCCGGTGGATTTGTACAGCCAATGGGCGGCGATGCCGTTGTTGGCCATCTCTTCCATTTCGCGGGTGCGGATCTGGATCTCGATCGGCACCCCGTGCATACCGAACAGCGTGGTATGCAGCGACTGATAGCCGTTGGCCTTGGGAATCGCGATGTAATCCTTGAAGCGTCCCGGCAGGGGCTTGTACAAATTATGTACAGCACCCAGCACGCGGTAGCAGGTATCGACCTTGTCGACGATGATCCGGAACGCGTACACGTCCATGATCTCGTTGAAGGCCCGGCGCTTGCCGCGCATCTTCTTGTAGATGCCGTAGATGTGTTTCTGCCGGCCGCTGACCTCGCCCTCGATCTCATCGATCGCCAGGCAATGGCTCAGGGATTCTTCGATCTTGTTGACGATTTCCTTGCGATTGCCCCGGGCGCGTTTCACTGCCTGGTAGATGCGCGCGGAACGCATCGGGTGCATGGCCTTGAAGCCGAGGTCTTCGAACTCGATACGAATGGCGTGCATGCCCAGCCGGTTGGCGATGGGCGCGTAGATTTCCAGGGTTTCCTTGGCGATGCGCCGGCGTTTTTCACCGGACAGCACTTCCAGCGTGCGCATGTTGTGCAGCCGGTCGGCCAGCTTGACCAGGATCACCCGGATGTCCCGGGCCATGGCCATGGCCATCTTCTGGAAGTTTTCCGCCTGGGCTTCGGCCTTGGTCTCGAAGTTCATCTGGGTCAGTTTGCTGACCCCGTCGACCAGTTCGGCCACGGTTTCGCCAAATTGCGCACTGAGCGCTTCCTTGGCAATGCCGGTGTCTTCGATCACGTCATGCAGCATCGCGGCCATCAGGCTCTGATGGTCCATGTGCATGTCGGCAAGAATATTGGCCACGGCAAGAGGATGCGTGACATACGCCTCGCCACTGCGGCGGCGTTGGCCGTCGTGGGCTTGTTCGGCGTAGAAATACGCTCGGCGGACCAGGTTGACCTGGTCTGGGCCGAGGTAGGTCGATAAGCGATCGGCGAGGGCGTCTATGCTCGGCAAAGTATTAACTCCTGCCGTTGGCTGTGACCCCGCGCCGTGCTACGTCGACCAGGCATAGGCTTAGACGGCCTCGTTGGACTCGTCCTCGAACGCTGCAAACAGCGGTTCGTCTTCAACGATTTCGGCGTTGGCGATGAACTCGTAGCTCATCAGGCCTTCAGCGATTTCACGCAGGGCTACAACGGTAGGCTTGTCGTTTTCCCACTGGACCAGGGGCTCTTTGCCGCCAGTGGCCAGTTGACGGGCACGCTTGGTAGAGAGCATGACCAGCTCAAAGCGGTTATCCACGTGTTCTAGGCAGTCTTCAACGGTTACGCGGGCCATGGTATTCCTCGGAGCGAATGCAATATGCGCGCTGCCCGGTTGGGCGAGCGGACTGAACAGTTTAAAAAATCACCAGCGTTTAGGGAAGCGCTGATTTTTCGCAGGCCATCGCAAACGCGCTACAAGTGCCAATGTAAAGCCCCTGCAGCGGTTTTGGGAAGAGCCAATCAGCCGAGCAGTTCGGCCAATAATTTGCCGAAACGCTGCTGCTGACGCTTTTGCTGGAGCTGATTGGCGCGGAAAATCGCTTTCAGATCGTCCAGCGCGTGAGCGAAATCGTCGTTGATGATCAGGTAGTCGTAGTCGACGTAGTGGCTCATTTCACTGACGGCTTCACGCATGCGACCTTCGATGATCTCGTCGCTGTCCTGGCCACGATTGGTCAGGCGCTGGTGCAACGCTTCCAGCGAAGGCGGCAGGATGAAGATCGAGCGAGCTTTGGGCATCAGCTGGCGCACTTGCTCGGCGCCCTGCCAGTCGATTTCCAGGATCAGGTCGTGGCCTTCGTCCAGGGTCTGCTGCAGGTGGCTTTGGGAGGTTCCGTAGAGGTTGCCGAAGACCTCGGCGCGCTCCAGGAAATCACCGTGCTCGATCATCTTGACGAACTCGGTGCGCTCGACGAAGTGGTAGTGCACGCCGTTCACTTCACCCGGGCGCATGGCGCGGGTGGTGTGGGACACCGAGATGCGGATCTGCTCGTCAGCGTCGGTCAGGGCCTTGACCAGGCTGCTTTTGCCCGCGCCCGATGGGGCGGAAATGATGTAAAGGGTGCCGGTGCTGTGGGTCATGTCAGGGTGCCTTACTCGATATTCTGTACTTGTTCGCGCATTTGCTCGATCAACACTTTGAGGTTGACCGCCGCCTGGGTACTGCGCGGATCAAAGGCTTTGGAGCCCAGTGTATTGGCTTCGCGGTTGAGTTCCTGCATCAGGAAGTCCAGGCGCCGACCGGCGGCACCGGCAGACTTGAGCACGCGGCGCACTTCCAGGATGTGGGTGCTCAGGCGGTCGAGTTCTTCGGCCACGTCGCTTTTTTGCGCCAGCAGGACCATCTCTTGCTCCAGGCGCACCGGATCCAGTTCGGCCTGCATGTCGGCGAAGCGGTCCAGGACCTTCTGGCGCTGGGTGGCAAGCATCTGCGGCACCAGTTCGCGCAGGGTCACCACGTCTTCTTCAATGGAGGTCAGGCGGTCGCTGATCAGGCGGGCCAGTTCGGCCCCTTCACGCTCGCGGCCGGCCTTGAGTTCTTTCAAGCCTTGGTTGAACAGGGTCAGCGCCTCGGCGTTCAACGCCTGTGGGTCAGTGGCATCGGCCACCAGCACGCCGGGCCAGGCCAGGACTTCCAGCGGGTTGATGGCGGCAGGCTGCTTGATCAGGCCGGCGATGGTTTCGGCGGCGGCGACCAATTGGGCGGCGCGCTCGCGATCCACCTGCAACGGCTTGCCGGTGGTTTCCTCGGTAAAGCGCAGGGTGCATTCCAGCTTGCCGCGGGAGATGCCCTGGCGCAGTGCCTCACGAACCGCGCCTTCGAGGTCGCGAAACGATTCCGGTAGGCGCAGGTGCGGCTCCAGGTAGCGGCTGTTGACCGAGCGCAATTCCCAGCTCAGGGTGCCTTGGACGCCGGCTTTTTCGACGCGGGCGAAGGCGGTCATGCTGTGCACCATGGAGGTACCTCGCGATGCAGTCCCGCAAACAGGCGGGCTGATGGGTAGATTGAAGCCGACAGGCTGCGAAGGCGCAGGATTGTAGCTCAAGGGGACGGGTGGCCCCAAACAGTGGCTTCGGTGCCCGGGTTTGTAACAGGATTTTTTAGCCGTGCCGATCAGGGCTGGCGGCTCTATAATGCTCGGCAGTTTTTCGTCCTCCGTACAGGTATCCCCTATGAAACGTCCAAGTGGTCGCGCTGCCGATCAGCTCCGCTCGATCCGCATCACCCGCAACTACACCAAACACGCCGAGGGATCTGTACTGGTCGAGTTTGGCGATACCAAGGTTATCTGCACCGTCAGCGTCGAAAACGGCGTGCCGCGTTTCCTCAAGGGCCAGGGCCAGGGTTGGTTGACCGCCGAATACGGCATGCTGCCGCGCGCCACCGGCGAGCGTAACCAGCGTGAAGCCAGCCGTGGCAAGCAAGGCGGCCGCACCCTGGAAATCCAGCGCCTGATCGGTCGCTCCCTGCGTGCAGCCCTGGACATGTCCAAGCTGGGCGACGTGACCCTGTACGTCGACTGCGACGTGATCCAGGCCGACGGTGGCACCCGTACTGCCTCCATCACCGGCGCCATGGTTGCCCTGGTCGACGCGCTCAAGGTCATCAAGAAACGTGGCGGCCTGAAAGGCGGCGATCCGCTCAAGCAGATGATCGCGGCTGTATCGGTCGGCATGTATCAGGGCGAGCCGGTGCTGGATCTGGACTATCTTGAAGATTCGGCTGCCGAGACCGACCTGAACGTGGTGATGACCAGTACCGGTGGTTTCATCGAAGTGCAGGGCACCGCCGAAGGCGCGCCATTCCAGCCGGCGGACCTGAATGCCATGCTGGCCCTGGCCCAGAAGGGCATGACCGAAATCTTCGAACTGCAGAACGCCGCATTGGCCGACTGATTCAATCCCAAGGAGCGACGCCATGAGTGACAGCCAACTTCCACTGCCGACACCGTCCAAGGAAGTTCGCCAGTGGGCGATGCTCTGTCATTTTGCGGCGTTCTTCGGGCTGATGTTCCCGTTCGGCAGCCTGCTGGGGCCCTTGATTCTTTGGCAGGTGAAGAAGGATGCAGACCCGTTCATTGATGACCAGGGCAAGGAAGCGCTGAATTTCCAGATCACCGTGGGCATTGCCTGGGCGGTCTGCTTCCTGCTGGGTTTTATCGTGATCGGCTTCGTGTTGATGACCGTGCTGGTGATCGGCGCGGTGGTGATGACGATCATTGCGGGCATCAAGGCCAACAAGGGCGTGGCTTATCGTTATCCGTGGACATTGCGGTTGATCAAATAACCACCGCCCACAAAAAAACCGACAGTGATGTCGGTTTTTTTGTGCCTGGAAAAAGACCTTAGATGGTCAAGGTCCAGTCGTAGTCCACGATCAGCGGCGCGTGCTGCGAGAAGCGCGGCTGGCGTGGCAGACGTGCGCTGCGCACGAAGCGACGCAAGCCTGGCGTCAGCAGCTGGTAGTCAAAACGCCAGCCGAGGTTGAGCATCTCGGCCTGTTCGTTATCCGGCCACCAGCTGTACTGGTCGCCTTCGCGGCTGACTTCCCGCAGGGCATCGACATAGCCCATATTGCCGACAATCTCGTCCATCCAGGCCCGTTCCGGCGCGAGAAAGCCCGGTGATTGCTGGCTGTCGCGCCAGTTCTTGATATCCAGCTTCTGTTGCGCCACGTACAGCGAGCCACAGTAAATGTACTCGCGACGTTTGCGTCGCTGTTTATCCAGATAACGGGCGAAGTCGTCCATTAGCTTGAACTTCTGGTTCAAGTCTTCATCGCCATTCTGCCCTGATGGAAGCAGCAAGGTCGCAATGCTGACCTTATCGAAATCGGCTTGCAGGTAGCGCCCGTAGCGGTCGGCTGTCTCGAAGCCGAGGCCGCTGATGACCGCCTTGGGTTGCAACCGCGAATACAAAGCCACGCCGCCTTGGGCGGGAACTTCGGCATCACAGGCATAAAGGAAGTAGCCATCCAGTTGGAAGGCTGGGTCGTCCAGTTCAAAGGCGGAGGCGCGGGTGTCCTGCAGGCAGATGACGTCGGCATTCTGGGCTTGCAGCCAACTGAGCAAACCACGCTCGACTGCAGCCTGAATACCATTGACGTTCACACTGATGATCCGCATAAATGGCCCCAAAAATCGCGTGCGTGTATGATACACGCCGTCTACCTAATTAGCTAAATCCGTGGTATCTGAGGCTTTTTTCATGCAGGCGTATCAACGCGATTTTATTCGTTTTGCCATCGATCGCGGCGTATTGCGCTTCGGTGAGTTCACTTTGAAGTCCGGGCGCACCAGCCCTTACTTCTTCAATGCCGGCCTTTTCAACTCGGGTTCTGCCCTGGCGCAGCTGGGTCGTTTCTATGCGGCCGCCATCGTTGAAAGCGGCATTTCCTTCGACGTGCTGTTCGGCCCTGCCTACAAAGGCATCCCCCTGGCGGCCGCGACCGCCGTGGCGTTGGCTGAACATCACGGGCTGGATCTGCCTTGGTGCTTCAACCGCAAGGAGGCCAAGGCCCACGGCGAAGGCGGCAGCCTGGTGGGGGCGCCGCTCAAGGGCGACGTGCTGATCATCGACGACGTGATCACTGCCGGTACGGCGATTCGCGAAGTGATGCAGATCATCGCTTCCCAGGACGGCGCCAAGGCGGCCGGCGTGTTGATCGCGCTGAACCGCCAGGAGCGCGGCAACGGTGAATTGTCGGCGATCCAGGAAGTGGAACGTGATTTCGCGATTCCAGTGGTGAGCATCGTGTCCCTGAACCAGGTGTTGCAGTTCCTGGAAGATGACCCGCAGCTCAAGCAGCATTTGCCGGCGGTCAAGGCTTATCGCGAGCAGTTCGGCGTTTAGAAGATCCATGTGGGAGCGGGCTTGCTCGCGAATACGGCTTGTCAGTTGATATATGTGTCGACTGACCCGCCGCTTTCGCGAGCAAGCCCGCTCCCACATTTTTAGACCGAGTACATAGAAAAGGCCCCGTTCAATCGAATTGAACGGGGCCTTTTTGTTTACCAGCGCTTAGGGGCGCTTGCGGTTGCTGATCAGGGTACCCACACCGGTATCGGTGAAGATTTCCAGCAGGATCGCATTCGGCACCCGGCCATCCAGGATCAACGAGCTGCCAACGCCGCCTTGCACCGCTTCCAGCGCGCAGCGGATCTTCGGCAGCATGCCGCCGTAGATGGTGCCGTCGGCGATCAGGTCGTCCACTTGCTGGGTCGTCAGGCCGGTCAAGACCTTGCCTTCCTTGTCCATCAAGCCGGCGATGTTGGTGAGCAGCATCAGCTTCTCGGCCTTCAGCGCCTCGGCCACCTTGCCGGCCACGAGGTCGGCGTTGATGTTGTAGGACTCACCGTTGGCACCGACACCGATCGGCGCGATCACCGGAATGAAATCGCCTTTCACCAGCAGGTTCAGCAGGTCGGTGTTGATGCCGATCACTTCGCCCACCTGGCCGATGTCGATGATTTCCGGCTGGGTCATCTCCGGGGTCTTGCGGGTCACGGTGAGCTTCTTCGCCCGGATCAGTTCGGCGTCCTTGCCGGTCAGGCCGATGGCGCTGCCGCCATGGCGGTTGATCAGGTTGACGATGTCTTTGTTCACCTGGCCGCCCAGGACCATCTCCACCACGTCCATGGTCTGGGCGTCGGTCACACGCATGCCGTCGATGAAGTGACTCTCGATGGACAGGCGCTTGAGCAGGTCACCGATTTGCGGGCCGCCACCGTGTACCACCACCGGGTTGATCCCGACGGCTTTCATCAACACGATGTCACGGGCAAAGCCGGTTTTCAGCTCGTCGCTTTCCATGGCATTGCCGCCGTACTTGATCACCAGCGTCTTGCCGACGTAGCGTCGAATGTAAGGCAACGCTTCGGAAAGGACCTTGGCGGTATTGGCGGCGGCTTCGCGTTCGAGGGTCATTCAGGGCTCCGGTAAAAAATCAGAACGGTAATTGGAGATCAGGGGCAACACGTTTCAACTGGGCGTGGAACACGTCCTTGATGCGCTGCAACTCAGCCTCGGTATCCGCCTCGAAACGCAGCACCAGCACCGGTGTGGTGTTGGATGCGCGAACCAGGCCCCAGCCTTTGGCGTAATCGACTCGCACACCATCAATGCTGGTCAGGTCGGCGCCTTCGCCCCATTGCGCATCGTGCAGTGCGTCAATGATGCTGAATTTGCTCTCCTCGGTCACATGGATATTGATCTCTGGCGTAGAAATATCATTCGGGAAGGTCTGGAACAGCTCCTGCGCGGTCGATTTTTCCTTGCTGAGGATCTCCAGCAGACGAGCGGCGCTGTAAATGCCGTCGTCAAAGCCGAACCAGCGCTCCTTGAAGAACACATGGCCGCTCATTTCGCCGGCCAATAGCGCGCCGGTTTCTTTCATTTTCTTTTTGATCAACGAGTGGCCAGTCTTCCACATTAGCGGGCGACCGCCGTATTCCTTGATCAGCGGTGTGAGGCGGCGGGTGCACTTCACGTCGAAGATAATTTCGGCACCTGGGTTGCGCGCAACCACGTCGCGGGCAAACAGCATCAGCAGGCGGTCCGCAAACACGTTTTCGCCGGTGTCCGTCACCACGCCAACGCGGTCGCCGTCACCGTCGAAGGCCAGGCCGACGTCAGCCCCTGTCTCCTTGACCTTGGCGATCAGGTCCACCAGGTTCTCGGGCTTGCCTGGATCCGGGTGATGGTTCGGGAAGTTGCCGTCTACGTCACAGAACAGTGGGATCACTTCGCAGTTCAGGGCTTCGAGCAGTTGCGGGGCGATCACGCCGGCCGCGCCATTGCCGCAGTCCACCACCACTTTGAGGCGGCGCGCGAGTTTGACGTCGCCGGTGATTTGGTCAGAGTAGCGCTGCAGGATGTCGACTTTGGTGACGCTGCCTTCGCCGCTGGTCAGGTCGTTGGTCTTCAGGCGGGTGTGCAGGGCCTGGATCTGTTCGTTGGCGAGGGTATCGCCAGCGATGACGATCTTGAAGCCGTTGTAGTCCGACGGGTTATGGCTGCCGGTGAGCATCACGCCCGACTTGCCGGCCAGTACGTTGGCTGCGTAGTACAGCGCAGGCGTCGGCACCAGGCCCACGTCGCTGACGTGGCAACCGCTGTCGGCCAGGCCCTGGATCAGTTGCTCGACCAGCTCGGGGCCGGACAGGCGGCCATCACGGCCTACGGAAACGTTGGGCTCGCCCTGTGCCAGGCTCTGGGAGCCAATGGCGCGGCCGATCCAGTAGGCGGTCTCGGCGGTCAGGGTCTTGGGGACCACGCCACGAATGTCATAGGCGCGGAAAATGCTGTCGGGAAATGTCGGGGCGACTCGGGCTGGGTTGCTCATTGCGGGGGGGAACTCCATCGATAAGGGGCTGGGCTGGCCTCAAGGGTGCTGACCGGCAGGCTCAAACTGAAGGGTAAGACGGCGTTTTTGGCATAGAGTTCGTGGTGCAAAAGTGCCATCGGCGCCGAAGCTCCGCCCTTTTGCCCCCTTAATGCCCTGATTTCACTGGGGAAACCTTGCTGGTAAGTTCCGCGCATTCTTCATCCTGAAAGGCCATGCGTTGGCATCAGGCCGGGTGAGGCACCCGGCTTGTTCGGCTAAGTCAATTCAGCTTAGTCAGTGGCTGCCGGAATGCCCGAAGCCACCTGCGCCGCGTTGTGTTTCGTCGAACTCTTCGACCAGCTCGAAGTGCGCCTGCACCACCGGTACCAGCACGAGTTGGGCAATGCGCTCGCCGACGGCGATATTGAACGCGGTCTGGCCACGGTTCCAGCAGGACACCATCAACTCGCCCTGGTAGTCCGAGTCGATCAGCCCCACCAGGTTGCCGAGGACGATGCCGTGTTTGTGGCCCAGGCCGGAGCGCGGCAGGATCAGCGCCGCCAGGCCCGGGTCGCCCACGTAGATCGACAGGCCTGTCGGAATCAGAATGGTCTGGCCTGGTTCAAGCACGGTGTCCTGCTTGAGCATGGCGCGCAGGTCGAGGCCGGCGGAGCCTGGTGTGGCGTAGGCCGGCAGCGGGAATTCGTTGCCGATGCGGGGGTCGAGGATCTTGGCTTGCAAAGCGTGCATGGAAATTAAACCTGGTTCAGCCGTTGGGCGATAAAAGAGATCAGTTGGCGGGCAATCTTGCCCTTGCTGGTCTGGGCGAAAACGGTAGCGTGCAACTCGCGGTCGATCACGCTGATGGCATTTTCCTCGCTGTTGAAGCCGATGCTCGGGTTGGCGACATCGTTGGCGACAATCAGGTCGAGGTTTTTGTCTTTCAATTTGCGTGCGGCATAGTCCAGCAAATGCTCGGTTTCGGCAGCAAAACCGACGCTGAACGGGCGGTCCTCACGGGTGGCGATGGTCGCCAGGATGTCCGGGTTACGGACCATTTGCAGGAGCAGGCCGTCGCCGCTTGTAGGGTCTTTCTTGAGTTTCTGCGGCGCAACCACCTCGGGGCGGTAGTCCGCTACCGCAGCCGAAGCGATGAACAGGTCGCAGGGAATCGCCGCTTCACAGGCCGCCAGCATGTCGCGGGCGCTGACTACGTCGATTCGGGTGACGCGATCCGGGGTCGGCAGATGCACCGGGCCGGTGATCAACGTCACACGGGCGCCTGCCTCGACCGCTGCTTCCGCCAGGGCAAAGCCCATTTTTCCTGAGCTATGGTTGGTGATGTAGCGCACCGGGTCGATGTTTTCCTGGGTCGGGCCGGCGGTGATCAGCACGTGCTTGCCGGTCAGGGCCAGGTGCTGGAAGCAGTCGGCGGCGCATTGGGCCAGGTCGGTGGCTTCGAGCATGCGGCCCATGCCCACGTCGCCGCAGGCCTGGCTGCCGGAGGCCGGGCCGAAAACCTTAAGGCCGCGGCTTTGCAGGAGTTGGGTGTTGGCCTGGGTGGCCGGGTCGCGCCACATGGCCTGGTTCATGGCCGGGGCGATCGCGACGGTGGCGTCGGTGGCCAGTACCAGGGTGGTCAGCAGGTCGTCGGCAATGCCTTGGGCCAGGCGGGCGATCAGGTCGGCGGTGGCCGGGGCGATCAGCACCAGGTCGGCCCACTTGGCCAGCTCGATGTGGCCCATGGCGGCTTCGGCCGCAGGGTCCAGCAGGTCGAGGTGAACCGGGTGGCCGGACAGGGCCTGCATGGTCAGCGGGGTAATGAATTCACTGCCGCCACGGGTCATGACCACGCGCACTTCGGCGCCTTGGTCGAGAAGCCTGCGAACCAGCTCTGCGCTCTTGTAGGCGGCAATGCCGCCGCCGACGCCGAGAACGATGCGTTTCCGATACAGACGCTGCATTGGCTTGCCTTTCCAGTTCAGTGATGGCGTTGCGATGCCCCCTCCCCAGGTGAAATCGCACGCAAAAAGATGGCCTAAGATACCACAGCGTCCGCCATGCAACAGCGGCGCACATGCACACGGAGGTGCCATGAGTATTCGCGATTGGCCTGCGGCAGAGCGTCCGCGGGAGAAGCTGTTGGAGCTGGGAGCGGAGAACCTTTCCGACGCGGAATTGCTGGCGATTTTCCTGCGCACCGGGGTGTCAGGCAAAAGTGCCGTGGACCTGGCGCGCCATCTGCTGGCGCAATTTGGCAGCCTTCGGGCGCTGATGGAGGCGAGGCAGCCGGTGTTCAGCCAGCATTTGGGGTTGGGGCCGGCGAAGTTCGCCCAGCTTCAAGCCGTACTGGAGATGGCGCGCCGTCATTTGGCTGAACGCCTGCGCAACGATTCGGTGCTGGAAAGCCCGGAGGCCGTGCGCGACTACCTCAAGGCACTGCTGCGCCACGAGCCTCACGAGATATTCGGCTGCCTGTTTCTCGACGCCAAGCATCGAGTGCTGGGCTTCGAAAAGCTGTTTCAAGGCACCATCGACAACGCCATCGTCTACCCGCGACAAGTGGTGAAGCGCGCGCTGGACTACAACGCCGCGGCGCTGATCCTGTGCCACAACCATCCTTCCGGCAGCCCCGAGCCCAGCATCGCTGATCGAAAATTGACCAAGGTGCTGCAAAAGGCGCTGGAGATGGTGGACGTGCGTGTGCTGGACCACATCATTGTGGGGGAAGGCGACCCGCTGTCGATGGCGGAATTTGGGTGGATGTAGGGGCTGGCATGCCAGCCCCTGGCAGGGGTCAGGGCTTGACGCTGACCTTGGAGTAATCCTGACGCCCGAACGGGCTCACCTGATACCCCTCGACATTCTTGCGGGTCAGCGCAAACGCGGTCGGGTGCGCCAGTGGCAGCCAGAGCGCCTGTTGCTGGATCTGCGCCTGTGCCTGCTGGTACAGCTTGCTGCGCACACCTTGTTCGCTAGTGGTCTTGCCGGCGCTGATCAGCTTGTCCAGCGCCGGGTCGCAGTAGCGGGCGAAGTTGGTGCCGGACTTCACGGCCGCGCAGGAGAACTGCGGCGTCAGGAAGTTATCCGGGTCGCCGTTGTCACCGGCCCAGCCCATGAACAGCAAGTCGTGCTCGCCGGCCTTGGCGCGGCGGATCAGTTCGCCCCACTCGATCACACGGATTTCAGCCTGGATGCCGACCTTGGCCAGGTCCGCCTGCAGCAGTTGTGCGCCCAGGCTGGGGTTGGGGTTCAGCAGGCTGCCCGACGGCCGGGTCCAGATCGTGGTCTTGAAGCCATCCTTGAGCCCGGCGCGATCCAGCAGTTGCTTGGCCTTGGCAATGTCCTGCGGATAGCCCGGCAGGTCCTTGGCATAGCTCCAGGTATTGGGTGGGTAAGGGCCGTTGGCGGCTTCGGCGGTGCCTTCGAATACGGCCTTCAGATAGCTGGCCTTGTCGAAGGCCAGGTTGATCGCCTGGCGAACTTCCGGCTTGTCCAGTGGCGGATGCTGGCTGTTGATGGCGACAAACGCGGTCATGAAGGCCGCGGTTTTCTCGATCTTCAGATCGGCGTCTTTCTGGGCGGCATCGATATCCAGGGGCTTGGGCGACAAGGCGATCTGGCACTCGTCGCGACGCAGTCTCTGCAGGCGCACGTTGGCGTCCGGGGTGATCGCAAAGATCAGGTTATCCACCGCAGGCTTGCCGGCGAAGTAATCCGGGTTGGCCTTGTAGCGAATCGTCGCGTCCTTCTGGAAACGCCCGAAAATGAACGGCCCGGTGCCGATAGGCTGGCTGTTGAGCTTCTCCGGGGTGCCGGCCTTGAGCAGTTTGTCGGCATATTCCGCCGGGTAGATCGAGGCAAAGCCCATGCTCAAGGCGGCGAGGAAGGTCGAATCGGCGTGGTCCAGGGTGAAGCGCACGGTCAGCGGGTCGAGGGCGTCGATCTTCTTGATCAGCGTGGGCAACTGCAGCGACTGGGCGTGGGGGAAGCCGCTCTGGGCGATCTTGTGCCAGGGGTTGGCCGGGTCGAGCATGCGCTCGAAGCTGAAGCGCACGTCTTCGGCGGTCAGGCTGCGGCTTGGCGTGAAGTAGTCGGTACGGTGGAATTTAACGTCCGGGTGCAGCTTGAAGGTGTAGGTGAGGCCGTCCGGCGACACTTCCCAGCTGTCCGCGAGGCTCGGGACCAGCTTGCCGCTGGTGGCGTCGAAGTCCACCAGGCGGTTCATCAATACGTCTGCCGAGGCGTTGGTGGTGGTCAGCGAGTTGTATTGCACCACGTCGAAGCCTTCGGGGCTGGCTTCGGTGCAGACGCTCAGGGTAGTGGCCGCCTGGGCGTGTGCAGCAATAAAAAGAGGGGCTAGCAATAGCGGTAGGGCAGCGAGGCGCATATTCGGTTTCCTTTGCAGATCGAAGGCCCATCTGCGAGTGCAGTCTGGAAAAGTCCTACCGTAGTGGGCTGATTGACAAATGACTAGCCCATTTTTGCCTGTGCTTTTGCCGCAAATACTGTTTTGATGGCGCCTCAGGTCGTTTTGCCGAGCACTTTGCAGTGCGCGCGGGCGCTGTAAATCATTCTGTGCGACGAGCGGTTAGCTTCTATAGCGGCCCACCCTGGCAACGGTTCAGGCGTCCATGGCCTGGATTTACGCGTATAAAAGTACACGGCCTGTTGTTGCACTGGGGTCTTTCTGGTATAAAGCAGCGCTCTTTTCTAGGGGCCCGGTTCCTTCGCTAGTAGGTGTAGCCGGTAAGACCCTAAAGAAACGCGGCGCCTGGCGCCAAATGACTGAGAGATTAAGCGGCCAACCCATGCCGGGTTGGGCATGTGGTTTTAGAGGGCTGAGGCATGTCGAGAGTCTGTCAAGTTACCGGTAAGGGTCCGGTGACTGGGAATAACATTTCCCACGCAAACAACAAAACCCGTCGTCGTTTCCTGCCAAACCTGCAGCATCACCGCTTTTGGGTTGAAGAAGAGAAACGTTTTGTTCGTCTGCGCGTATCTGCCAAAGGCATGCGTGTTATCGACAAGCGCGGCATCACTGTCGTGCTGGCCGAACTGCGCCGCGACGGCAAAATCTAAGGAGCTAAATCATGCGTGAATTGATTCGAATGATCTCTAGCGCCGGTACTGGTCACTTCTACACTACCGACAAGAACAAGCGTACTACCCCGGACAAGCTCGAAAAGAAAATGTTCGACCCGCGCGTTCGCAAGCACGTGATCTACAAAGAAGGCAAAATCAAGTAATTGGTTTTCTTTCTTGTGAAAAAAAGCCCGTATCTCACGATGCGGGCTTTTTTTTGTGCCTGATAAATGATCAGGCCTTTTCTTCGAACACCACGTAGATCTTGCGGCAGGGTTCCAGCACTTCCCAGGTGCCGCTGAAGCCGGCCGGAATGACGAAGCGATCACCGGCCCGCAAGGTCTTGGCGTTGCCGTCGGCATCGCGCAACACCGAAACACCCTGCACGATCTCGCAATACTCATGCTCGGTGTAGTTGACCTTCCACTGTCCGACTTCACCTTCCCAGACCCCGGCGCTCATCTGGCCGCACGGACTGTTGTAGTGGTTGTAGACGGTTTGCTCCGGGTCGCCCTTGAGGATTTTCTCCGCAGCCGGACGGTAGCGATCAGGCTCGGTCCTGGCCTGGCTGAAGTCGACGATATTCTGGATGTTCATGGGCGTGTCCCGTCTGGCCTGCGGTTGGAGAGCTCAAAGTCTATGTTTATTAAAATGAACATCGCAAGGGCGTTTGCTGCCGTTATGTCAAATATATTGAAACATCCATCGCCGCTGGTTTAGGGTGGCAGCTGCCTTGAGCCGAACAGCTGGCTGGCCGGGCAAGAATTCTTCGAAGGTGCCTGGGTACATCGCCCGGCCCTTGTATTCAATAAGAGGAGGACACTCGCATGACCACCCTGACCCGTGCCGACTGGGAACAACGCGCCAAGGATCTGAAGATCGAAGGCCGCGCCTACATCAATGGCGAATACACCGCCGCCGTTTCCGGCGACACGTTCGAATGCCTGAGCCCAGTCGATGGCCGCCTGCTGGCAACCGTTGCCAGCTGTGACGTTGCCGACGCCCAGCGTGCCGTAGAAAACGCCCGTGCCACGTTCAATTCCGGTGCCTGGTCGCGCCTGGCGCCAGCCAAGCGCAAAGCCACCATGATCCGTTTCGCCGGCCTGCTCAAGGCCAACGCCGAAGAGCTGGCACTGCTTGAAACCCTGGACATGGGCAAGCCGATCAGCGACTCCCTGAACATCGACGTCCCAGGCGCGGCGCAAGCGCTGAGCTGGAGCGGCGAGGCCATCGACAAGATCTACGATGAAGTCGCAGCCACCCCTCACGACCAGCTGGGCCTGGTGACCCGTGAGCCCGTCGGCGTTGTCGCGGCCATCGTGCCGTGGAACTTCCCGCTGATGATGGCCTGCTGGAAACTCGGGCCGGCGTTGTCCACCGGTAACTCGGTGATCCTCAAGCCGTCTGAAAAATCACCGCTGACCGCCATCCGCATCGCTGCCCTCGCGGTTGAAGCCGGCATTCCGAAAGGCGTGTTCAACGTGCTGCCGGGTTATGGCCATACCGTGGGCAACGCCCTGGCGCTGCACATGGACGTCGACACCCTGGTGTTCACCGGTTCCACCAAGATCGCCAAGCAACTGCTGATTCGCTCCGGCGAGTCGAACATGAAGCGCGTCTGGCTGGAAGCTGGCGGCAAGAGCCCGAACATCGTGTTTGCCGATGCCCCGGACCTGCAAGCCGCCGCCGAATCCGCGGCCGGCGCCATCGCCTTCAACCAGGGCGAAGTGTGCACCGCCGGTTCGCGCCTGCTGGTGGAGCGTTCGATCAAGGATAAATTCCTGCCGCTGGTGATCGAGGCCCTCAAGGCCTGGAAGCCGGGCAACCCGCTCGACCCGGCCACCACGGTCGGTGCGCTGGTGGATACCCAGCAGATGAACACCGTGCTGTCGTACATCGAAGCCGGGCATGCCGATGGCGCCAAGCTGGTGGCCGGCGGCAAGCGCACGCTGCAGGAAAGCGGTGGCACCTATGTCGAGCCGACGATTTTCGACGGCGTGACCAACGCCATGAAGATCGCCCAGGAAGAAATCTTCGGCCCGGTGCTGTCGGTGATTGCCTTCGACAGCGTGGAAGAAGCCATTGCGATCGCCAACGACACCCAATACGGCCTGGCCGCTGCGGTGTGGACGTCGAACATCTCCAAGGCGCACCTGACTGCCAAGGCCCTGCGTGCCGGCAGCGTATGGGTCAACCAGTACGATGGCGGCGACATGACCGCACCGTTCGGTGGTTTCAAGCAGTCGGGTAACGGCCGCGACAAGTCGCTGCACGCGTTCGACAAGTACACCGAGCTGAAGGCGACCTGGATCAAGTTGTAAGCCTCCAGGAACACCGCTGTAAAAAATGTGGGAGCGGGCTTGCTCGCGAATGAGGTATCACAGTCGCTGATGTATTGACTGGTACACCGCATTCGCGAGCAAGCCCGCTCCCACACTGTTTTGTGTGATCTCCAAATCATCCACAGGAGCGTGGAAATGCGTTGGGCGACCTATTTCGCCGTGTTGGCGTCGGTCTTGAGCGTGGGCCTGGCCTTGGGCGTGAGCATGCCGCTGGTGTCCCTGCGCCTGGAAAGCTGGGGCTATGGCAGCTTCGCCATCGGAGTCATGGCGGCGATGCCGGCCTTCGGTGTGCTACTGGGTGCCAAGGTCTCCAGCGGCCTGGCCTCGCGCCTGGGCACGGCGAACCTGATGCGCCTGTGCCTGTGGGCGGGGGCGATTTCCATCGGCTTGCTGGCGGTATTGCCCAGCTACCCGGTATGGCTGGTGTTGCGGCTGATGATCGGGGTGATCCTGACCATCGTGTTTATCCTCGGCGAAAGCTGGATCAACCAACTGGTGATCGAACGCTGGCGCGGCCGTCTGGTGGCGCTGTATGGCTGCAGCTATGCCTTGAGCCAGCTGTCGGGCCCGTTGCTGCTGGGCGCGCTGGGTACGGACAACGATATTGGCTTCTGGGTGGGTGTCGGCCTGCTGACGTGCTCGCCGATCCTGCTGCTGGGCCGTTCCGGTGCGCCGACTGCCGAGTCTTTCAGCGTGACCTTTGGCGACCTGCTGCGCTTCTGCCAGGGCTTGCCGGCGATTGCCTGGGCGGTGGCGTTGTTCGCCGCATTCGAGGCGATGATTCTTACGTTGTTGCCGGTGTATTGCCTGCAACAGGGTTTCACCGCCGAGATTGCTCTGGCGATGGTCAGCACGGTGGTGGTCGGTGATGCGTTGCTGCAACTGCCGATTGGCGCGCTGGCGGACTACCTGCCTCGGCGCACGCTGTTTCTCGGCTGCGCGCTGATGCTGCTGGTGACGAGCCTGGCGATTCCGCTGTTGCTCGATACGCTGATGATCTGGCCGGTGTGGGTGCTGTTCGGGGCCAGCGCCGGCGGGTTATTCACCCTGTCGCTGATCCTGATTGGCGAGCGCTACCGCGACGACGCACTGGTGCGCGCCAATGCGCATATCGCGCAGCTGTGGGGCATTGGCTGCCTGATCGGCCCGCTGGTGGCCGGTGCCGGCAGCCAGTGGATCAGCGGGCATGCGTTGCCGTTGTTGATGGCGGCGGGGGCGTTGGGGTTGGTGATCCTGTTGCTGCGCCAAGGTGCGTTCGGCGCCGCACAACCCGCCTGAACTTGAAATGCGATCACCTGTGGGAGCCGGGCTTGCCCGCGATGGCGGAGTGTCAGCACCGGATACGTAAACTGACACTCCGCCATCGCAGGCAAGCCAGCTCCCACAGGTCCCGTCGCTGTTCTTAAAGCATGCGTTCCAGCCCGACGGATGTAGCAAACCAGGCATTGAACCGACGCCACCAACTGCCGGGTTCGCGGGTCAGGGTGTGCAGTTGGCCGTTGTCTTCGGTCACCCATACCACCTGGCCATCCTGCAGCTTCGCCTGGTAGCTCAACGGGGGCGCCATGCCCTCCAGTGCCAGGTTGCGCACGTGTTCCGCCAGTTCGGGACTGTCCACCAGCACCCCGACTTCGGTGTTCCACAGCACCGAGCGCGGGTCGAAGTTGAATGAGCCGATGAAGGATTTCTCCCGATCAAAGATGATCGCCTTGCTGTGCAGGCTGGAATCCGAACCGTGGAATGTACCTTTGCGGAACAGATGAGGGCCGCTGCCGCCACCGTCTCCCGGCTGGCGGCGCAACTCGTATAGCTTCACCCCGTGTTCCAGCAGCGCCTTGCGATAGGGCGCATAACCGCCGTGCACGGCCGGTACGTCGGTGGCTTCCAGGGAATTGGTCAGCAGGCTTACCGATACGCCGGCGTCCGCGCGACCGGTCAGGTACACCAGCCCGGGCTGCCCGGGCACGAAGTAAGCCGAAATCATCATCAGCTCATGGCTGACACCTTCCAACTCCGGCGCCAGTTGGGTGGTCAGCAGCAGCCGTGGATCCGGATCGGCCTTGGCCAGCACCTTGCTCGGCGCATCCCACAGCGCCTGGTTCCAGGCCCAGATCAGCTCGCGACGCCAGATGTCCATGCGCGGCTGGGTCTTGTAGGTGCGCAGGCGGTTGTACAGGGCATGGTTTTGTTGGCGAGACTCGGCAAGGGAATCTTCCAGGCGTACGCGGGCACTGGCCAGGTCGCCTTTGGAAGCGCTGCTGACGAAGTCACCAATGGGTTTGCTCAGGGCACTGTTCCAGTACTGATCGAAACTGTGGCCCAGTTGCTCGGCCACCGGGCCCACGCTGAGCATGTCGATATCGGTGAAGTTGAGGTTGGGCTCGGCGTCGAAATACTCATCCCCCAGGTTGCGCCCGCCAACGATGGCCACGCTGTTGTCTGCCAGCCACAGCTTGTTGTGCATGCGCCGGTGTTGCAGCGACAGGTCGAACAGCCGCGCCATGGCCCGCGTCACGCCGGTGCTGCGGCCCAGGTGCAGCGGGTTGAACAGGCGAATCTGGATCTGCGGGTGGGCGGCGAGGGTGGCGATGATCTGGTCCAGGCCGTCGCTGGTGGTGTCGTCCAGCAGGATGCGCACGCGCACGCCACGGTCGGCGGCCTTGAGCAGTTCATCCACGAGCATGCGGGTGCTGATGCCGTCGTGGACGATGTAGTACTGCAAGTCGAGGCTGGTCTGGGCGTTGCGGATCAGTTCGGCGCGGGCCATGAAGGCTTCGCTGCTGTTGGGCAGCAGGCGGAACCCGGAGCGGCCTTTGTAGGGTGCGGCCTGGGCCTGGATCGAGCGGCCGAAGGAAGATTCGCTGGCCGGCAGCGCCTCGCTGGGTGTGCGTGGCGCGTCGATGGTGGCGCAGCCGCCCAGGGCCAGGATGCCCAGCAGGAAAAACGGTAATAGCCGGTGGGTCATCAATGACATGGGTTCCGAATCAGGGCGATTGTCGGCATATGACGGCTATTTCCCGTAAAAGGTCAGTCCATCGCTTCGGCCAGCAACCGGATGGCGGTCGCGCCGACCTTGCGTACAGCCTCTTCAATCTGCGGCGTTGGTTTGGCAGCGTAGTTCATGCGCAGGCAGTTCCTGTACTTGCCGGAGGCGGAAAAGATACTTCCCACTGCAATCTGTACACCTTCATCCACCAGCAGCCGGTTGAGTTTCAGGGTATCGAAGCCTTCCGGCAGTTCCACCCACAGCATGAAACTGCCCTGGGGGCGGCTGGCGCGGGTGCCCGCCGGGAAATAGCGGCTGACCCAATCGAGCATCAGGTCGCGATTGCGCTGGTATTGCGTGCGCATCCGCCGCAAATGTGGCTCGAAATGTCCACCTTTCAGAAACTCGGCAATTGCGATCTGCGGCTGGGTCGCGGTGGAGCCGGTGCTGATGTATTTCATGTGCAGCACACGCTCCAGATAGCGACCGGGTGCGACCCAGCCAATCCGCAGGCCGGGTGCGAGGGTCTTCGAGAAAGAGCTGCACAGTACGACGCGGCCATCTTCGTCGAAGGACTTGATGGTGCGTGGCCGCGGGTAGCTGTAGGCCAGTTCGCCATACACGTCGTCTTCGATGATCGCCACGTCAAAGCGCTGGGCCAGGGTCAGCAGTGCGCGTTTGCGCGACTCCGGCATGATGTAGCCCAGTGGGTTGTTGCAGTTGGGGGTCAACTGTATGACTTTGATCGGCCATTGTTCCAGTGCCAGTTCCAGCGCTTCCAGGCTGATACCGGTGAGTGGGTCGGTCGGGATTTCCAGGGCTTTCATGCCCAGGCCCTTCAGGGTTTGCATGGCGCCGTGGAAGCTTGGCGAGTCGACGGCAACGATGTCGCCGGGCTCGCAAATGGCGTGGATGCTGGCGGACAGGGCCTCGTGGCAGCCGGTGGTGATCACCAGGTCCTGGGGCGTCAGTTGGCAGCCTGAATCGAGCATCAGGCGGGCAATCTGTTCACGCAGGTCCAGGTTGCCGTGGATAGTGTCGTAATACAGCCCCGGCATGTCCTGGCGCCGACTGATCCGGGCGAGGCTGCGTAGCAGGGGTTTCATGGTCGGCGACAATACATCCGGCATGCCCCGGCCCAACTGTATGGCGTCTTTGCGTGGCACCGCGCGGATCAGCTCCAGCACTTGGTCCCACTGGGAAATTTCCACCGGGCGCTGGGCCGGGCGGCCTACGGCGGGCAATGCCGGCAAGTCGCGGCCCACCGGTACGAAGTAGCCGGATTTGGGTTTGGGCATCGCCAGGCCGTTGTCTTCCAGTACGCGGTAGGCCTGCTGCACGGTGCTCAGGCTGACCCCATGCTCCACACTCAAGGCCCGAACTGACGGCAATCTGTCGCCCGGGCGATAGAAGCCCTGCTCGATGCGCGTGCCCAACAGTTCGGCGAGGTTGACGTATAGGGTCATGGCGGTGCTTCCCGGTTACCAGTACAGATAGGCCGAAAATACAGGATTCAGCGGCCGATAGGCAGTATCTGTATGGATTTAATACAGGGTGGTTGAATCTGTCATGGTTTTACGCGCCGGCTCATCCTACGTACTCATGGCAACACGTTAATGAGGGGCAGGAAAATGAGCGGTATGAGCGATGTGCGGTTGGCGTTACACAGTCAGGAACTGGAAGCCGGGCAGGAGCGGCGCATGGCGGCGCGTACCAAGGCCCCCACACTCAGTTCATGGGCGTTGTTCTGGCACCGCATGCATACGCGCAAAACCTTGCTGGAGCTGACCCCCGAGCAACTGCGAGACGTAGGCTTGAGTGCCGAGCAGGCGCGCCGGGAAGGCTTGAAGCCCTTCTGGCGCGGCTGATTCAGACCAGTTCTTTCAATCGGTGCCAGAGCATTCCCAGCGCCAGCAGCGGCGAGCGCAAATGCTTGCCGCCCGGGAAAGTGATGTGCGGCACCTTGGCAAACAGATCAAAGCGCCCGCTTTGCTGGCCGCTGATGGCTTCGCCCAACAGTTTGCCTGCCAGGTGGGTGGCGTTGAGGCCATGGCCGGCATAGGCCTGGGCGAAATACACATTGGGCTGGTCGGCCAGCCGGCCAATCTGCGGCAGGCGGTTGGCGCCAATGCCGATCATCCCACCCCACTGGTAGTCGATTTTCACGTTGGCCAGTTGTGGGAACACCTGCAGCATTTTCGGACGCATATAGGCACCGATGTCCTTCGGATCCCGTCCGGAGTAATGGCAGGCACCGCCGAACAGCAAGCGTCGGTCGGCTGACAGCCGGAAGTAATCCACCGTCACCCGCTGGTCACACACCGCCATGTTTTGCGGCAGCAACTCGGCTGCCTGGGCTTCGCTCAAGGGCTCGGTGGCGATGATGTAGCTGCCGGCGGGCAGCACCTTGCCGCTCAGATGCGGGTTGAGGCCGTTCAAATAAGCATTGCAGCCCAGCACCAGGGTCTTGGCGCGCACATTGCCCTGGGCGGTGTGTACGTTGACCTCCGGGCCGTAATCGATCCGCACCGCCTCGGAATGCTCGAACAACTGGACGCCCAACTGCTGTGCAGCGGCTGCCTCGCCGAGGGCCAGGTTCAGCGGGTGCAGGTGGCCGGAGCCCATGTCGATCATGCCGCCAACATAGCGGTTGGAGCCGATCACACTGCGCATCTCGCTGGCTTGCAGCAGGCGTACTTCATGGCGATAGCCAAGGCCTTGCAGCTCTTCGGCGTCGGCGGCCAGGTGTTCCAGGTCGCGGGGTTTGTTGGCCAGGTCGCAGTAGCCCCAGGTCAGGTCGCAGGCGATCTGCGAACGTTCGACCCGCTGGCGCACGATTTCCACGGCTTCCAGGCCCATCAATTTCATCTGGCGCACGCCCTCGGTGCCGATGACGTTGGTGAACTGATCCAGGCCATGACCGACGCCACGAATCAGTTGCCCGCCATTGCGCCCGCTGGCGCCCCAGGCAATCTTGCGGGCTTCCAGCAGGACCACGCTGAAACCCCGTTCAGCCAGTTCCAGAGCGGTGTTGAGCCCCGAAAAGCCGCCGCCGACCACGCACACATCGGCCACGATTTCACCTGTCAGCACCGGATAATCAGGCTGCGGGAAACTGCTGGCGGCGTAGTAGGAATTGGCGTGCCGGGCGCTGGCGGTCATGGGGAGCATCCCTGTTTGGAAAATTTGACGCAGGATACAGCGGTCGGGCGAAGCTGTCTCACCGGGGGCTTTTAGGGCAGAATCCACGCCTATTCGCCGTTCGGTCCCTGTGTCGATGAGTTGCAACAGTCAGAAAGTCAACGCGCTGCGCCGGCAGATTCCCTCGTTCGAGTGTGTCCCGGGTTGCCACGACTGCTGTGGGCCGGTGACCACGTCCCCCGAGGAAATGTCGCGCCTGCCGCGCAAGACCGCTGCCGAGCAGGAAGCGGCGATGGACGAACTCAACTGCGTGCACCTTGGCCCCAATGGCTGCACCGTGTACGACGAGCGCCCGCTGATTTGCCGCTTGTTCGGCACCACGCCGACCTTGCCATGCCCCAACGACCGCCGCCCGGTGGAGTTGATCCACCCACGGGTGGAAAAGCAGATTCATGCGTACATGGCGTCGACGCGTCAGGTATTGGTCTAGCGGATGTCCCCGATCAACTAGTGTGGGAGCGGGCTTGCTCGCGAATGCGGTGGATCAGTCAATACATCAGGTGACTGACACTCCGCATTCGCGAGCAAGCCCGCTCCCACATTGGCCTGTGGTGCTGTCTTAATCCGGGATCGGCAGGTTCAGGCTCTCTTTCACCTCTTCCATCACGATATAGCTCTTGGACTCCCGAACGTGGGGCAGCTTGAGCAGGATATCGCCGAGCAACTTGCGGTACGACGCCATCTCCGAAATGCGCGCCTTCACCAGATAGTCGAAATCCCCCGACACCAGGTGGCACTCCAGCACGTGGGGCAGTTTCAGCACGGCGCGTCGGAATTCTTCAAAGGTGTCGCCGGACTTGTAGTCGAGGCTGATCTCGACAAACACCAGCAGGCTGCCCTTCAGATGCTGCGGGTTGAGCCGGGCGTTGTAGCCCATGATGATCCCTTCGCGCTCCAGGCGCCGGACCCGCTCGGTGCACGGCGTGGTCGACAGCCCGACCTTTTCCCCCAGTTCAGTAAACGAAATTCGCCCGTCGGCCTGCAGGATGCGCAGGATGTTGCGGTCGATCTTGTCCAGCTCCCGCTTGGTCTGAGTGTTGGTCCGCATAGGGGATGCTCCTCCGTGAAAAGGGTTTTTGCCGAGAATTGTCGCCAAATATAGGCAGTTATATAGTGAAATGCACTGGTGATTGCTTTTTATACTGCCCACATATTTGTGCTGAACAACAAACGTCAGCGGTCAAGCCGTGATGAGGGAATAAAAATGCGCGTTCTGGTCTTGGGTAGCGGTGTCATTGGCGTGGCCAGTGCCTACTATTTGGCACGAGCTGGTTTTGAAGTGGTCGTGGTCGACCGTCAGCCGGCTGTGGCCATGGAGACCAGTTTCGCCAACGCCGGGCAGATCTCGCCAGGCTACGCCTCGCCATGGGCTGCGCCGGGTGTGCCGCTCAAGGCTATCAAATGGCTGTTGGAGCGCCATGCGCCCCTGGCGATCAAGGCCACCGCCGATATCGACCAGTACTTGTGGATGGCGCAGATGCTGCGCAACTGCACCGCCAGCCGTTATGCGGTGAACAAGGAGCGTATGGTGCGCCTGTCCGAATACAGCCGCGATTGCATCGACGAGCTGCGTGCCGAGACCGGCATTGCCTATGAAGGCCGCACTCTGGGGACTACCCAGCTGTTCCGCACCCAGGCCCAACTGGACGGTGCCGCCAAGGACATCGCGGTATTGAAAGAGTCCGGTGTGCCTTACGAGCTGCTGGACCGCGCCGGGATTGCCCGCGTCGAGCCGGCCCTGGCGAGCGTCACCGATATTCTTGCCGGTGCCCTGCGCCTGCCGAACGACCAAACCGGCGACTGTCAGATGTTTACCACCCGCCTTGCCGACATGTGCAAGCAACTGGGTGTCGAATTCCGCTTCGAGCAAGATATCCAGCGCCTGGACTACGCCGGTGACCGGATCAACGGCGTGTGGATCGACGGCAAGCTGGAAACTGCCGACCGCTACGTGCTGGCCCTCGGCAGCTACTCGCCGAAGCTGCTCAAGCCACTGGGAATCAAGGCGCCGGTGTACCCGCTCAAGGGTTACTCGATGACCGTGCCGATCACCAACCCGGCGATGGCCCCGACCTCGACCATTCTCGATGAGACCTACAAGGTCGCGATCACCCGTTTCGACAACCGTATTCGCGTCGGTGGCATGGCTGAGATAGCCGGTTTTGACCTGTCGCTGAACCCGCGTCGGCGGGAAACCCTGGAGATGATCGTCAACGACCTTTATCCTCAGGGCGGTGATTTGAGCCAGGCCAGTTTCTGGACCGGCCTGCGCCCGACCACGCCAGACGGCACGCCGATTGTCGGTGCTACCCCGTTCAAAAACCTGTTTCTGAACACCGGCCACGGCACCCTCGGTTGGACCATGGCCTGTGGCTCTGGTCGTTTGCTGGCCGACCTGATGGCGAAGAAAACCCCGCAAATCAGTGCCGAAGGCCTCGATATTTCCCGTTATGGCAACCACCAGGAGTCTGCAAAACATGTCAATCCAGCGCCAGCTCACCAATGAGCGCATGAGCCAGATCGTTGTTCACAGCGGTACCGTGTATCTGGCAGGGCAGGTCGGCGACGACATGAGTGCCGGGATTGAACAGCAGACCCGCGAAACCCTCGTCAACATCGAGCGTTTGCTGGACCTGGCCGGTACCGACAAGACCAAGCTGCTGTCGGTGACCATCTACCTGAAAGACATTGACGCCGATTTCGCCGGGATGAACGCGGTATGGGACAAGTGGCTGCCAAAAGGCGTCGCGCCGGCCCGTGCCACGGTTGAAGCGAAACTCTGCGAACCGGAAATCCTGGTGGAGCTGTCGGTTGTGGCCGCTCTGCCGTAAGCAAAAAATCCTCTCCCGGTGCCTGCGTTGTCAGCGGGTACCGGTTTTTTCTTCCCACCGCCGCCTAGAAGCCTGCCGCCATGCGTCCTGCCCGTGCCCTGATCGACCTCCAAGCCCTGCGCCATAACTACCAACTGGCCCGTGAAGTCACGGGTGGGGCCAAGGCCCTCGCCGTGATCAAGGCGGATGCCTACGGCCACGGTGCCGTGCGTGTTGCCCAGGCGCTGGAAGCCGAGGCGGACGGGTTTGCCGTGGCCTGCATCGAGGAAGCGCTGGAGCTGCGGGCCGCCGGGATTCGCGGGCCGGTGCTGTTGCTCGAAGGTTTTTTCGAAGCCGACGAGCTGCCGCTGATCATCGAGCATGATTTCTGGTGCGTGGTGCATTCGCTGTGGCAGCTGGACGCGATTGAACAGGCGCAACTCAGCAAGCCGCTGACCGTCTGGCTCAAGCTTGATTCGGGCATGCACCGCGTTGGCTTGCACCCCAAGGATTATCACGACGCTTACCAGCGCCTGCTGGCCAGCGGCAAAGTCGCGAAGATCGTGCTGATGAGCCACTTCGCCCGTGCCGATGAGCTGGACAGTACCAGCAGCGAAGAGCAAGTGGCGGTGTTTGAAGCGGCGCGCCAGGGCTTGTCGGCCCAGGTCAGCCTGCGCAATTCGCCATCGGTGCTGGGCTGGCCGAACGTTTCCAGTGACTGGGTACGCCCGGGCATCATGCTCTACGGCGCCACGCCGTTTGGCGAAGACCAGGCCATCGCCGCACGCTTGCAGCCGGTGATGACCCTCGAATCGAAAGTCATCTGCGTACGTGAACTGCCGGCCGGCGAACCTGTGGGCTACGGCGCCAGGTTCATTACCCCGAAACCGATGCGCATCGGGGTAGTTGCCATGGGCTACGCCGACGGCTACCCGCGCCACGCACCCACCGGCACCCCGGTGCTGGTGGCCGGCCAGCGCAGCCAGTTGCTGGGCCGTGTGTCGATGGACATGCTGTGTGTCGACCTGACCGACGTGCCCCAGGCCGGGCTCGGTTCCACCGTCGAATTGTGGGGCAAAAACATCCTCGCCAGTGACGTTGCCACCGCCGCCGACACCATTCCGTACCAGATCTTCTGCAACCTGCGCCGAGTGCCACGGCTCTATTCCGGCGCTTGAGCGGCACCCACGAATGGCAGATCCCGGGATTTAGGCCAAAGTGTTGTAAATACTGAACGCTGTCGCCATGATAACGCTCAATTACAACAACGCCTGAATCCTAGGAGGCTCCTGCATTGGACGTCGGCGAACGACTGCAATCCATCCGTAAACTGAAAGGTCTTTCCCAGCGTGAGCTAGCCAAGCGCGCGGGCGTCACCAACAGCACCATTTCGATGATCGAAAAAAACAGTGTCAGCCCCTCCATCAGCTCCTTGCGCAAGGTGCTGGGCGGCATTCCCATGTCGATGGTGGAGTTCTTTTCCGAGGAGATCCTCCAGGAAAAACCGACCCAGATCGTCTATAAAGCCAATGAGCTGATCGATATCTCCGACGGCGCCGTCACCATGAAACTGGTGGGCCGCGCGCATCCGAGCCGGGCGATTGCGTTCCTCAACGAGATCTACCCGCCAGGTGCTGATACCGGCGAAGAGATGCTCACCCACGAGGGCGAGGAAACCGGGATCCTGGTGGAAGGTCGCCTGGAGCTGGTGGTCGGCCTTGAAACTTTTGTGCTCGAAGCCGGCGATAGCTACTACTTTGAAAGCACCAAGCCGCACCGTTTTCGCAATCCGTTCGAAGTGCCGGCGCGACTAATCAGCGCAGCCACACCCGCGAACTTTTAAGAAAAGAGGCGTCCTGCCTATGTCGCAGAGACGCCCGCAGCAGCATTCTGTCTTGCTGAATCTCCCCTTGGTTAATAGGGTTGTTTCGGCGGGGCGGGCTAACCGTTATACTTTCGCCGCCTGCGAAACCGTGGCCGCAGGCGTGAATAGCCACCATTGAGGGTGAACGCGTGAACCTAATTATGAAAATGCTGGCTGCACCAGCAACCGTACTGGCCCTATGGGCTGTCAGCGCTCAAGCTGCGACCAATGATGAAATTGCCAAGCGCCTGGAGCCTGTAGGCCAGGTGTGCGTCCAGGGGCAAGAGTGCAAGGGGATGGAAGTGGCAGTGGCTGCGGGCGGTGGCGGCGGTGCGAAATCGCCGGATGACGTAATCGCCAAGCACTGCAACGCTTGCCACGGTACCGGCCTGTTGGGCGCACCGAAAATCGGTGACACCGCCGCCTGGAAAGACCGCGCGGACCATCAGGGTGGCCTCGATGGCCTGCTGGCCAAGGCCATTACCGGTCTGAACGCCATGCCGCCAAAAGGCACCTGCGCCGATTGCTCGGATGCCGAGCTTAAAGGCGCGATCGAGAAGATGTCGGGGCTGAAATAAACCGATCTTCGCCAAAAGAGCCGCTGACCAGCGGCTTTTTTGTGCCCGCGATTTGCCTTTTGAGGCTGTTCTTTGCAGCAAAGACCCGGCAAGCTCGGTCCAACCCCAATTCATGGAATGTTCGGGAGAAGTCGGATGGTGCAGTTGTGTTCAATCGAGCAAGCAGTCGACGACGTACTGGCACGGCTGCCGGCGCATATTCACATGGGCATGCCCCTGGGCCTGGGCAAACCCAACCTGTTCGTCAACGCGCTGTACCGGCGTATCGCCAAGTTGCCGGACCGGGCGCTGACCATCTACACAGCCCTGGCCCTGGGTCGCCCTACCTTGGGCGATGGTTTGCAGAAGCGCTTTCTCGAGCCCTTTATCGAACGGGTCTTCGGTGACTATCCCGAGCTGGACTTCCTCGCCGCACTGCGCAAGGACAGCCTGCCGTCGAACATTCACGTGCAGCAGTTCTTCATGCAGCCCGGCAGTTTGCTCCACAGCCTTTCGGCGCAGCAGGATTACGTCAGCAGCAACTACAGCCACGCTGCCCGTGATATCAATGCCGCCGGCCTGAACCTCGTCGCGCAATTGGTGGCCAGCAGTGCCGAACATCCGGATCGCCTGAGCCTGAGCTGCAACCCCGACATCACCCTCGACCTGTTGCCGATGATCGCCAAGCGCCGCGATGCCGGTGAAACCATCCTGGTGGTGGGCCAGGTTCACAGTGATTTGCCCTACATGCCCGGCGACGCCGAGCTGGGCATGGATGAGTTCGACTTCCTGATCGACGAGAAGGACAGCACCACGCTGTTCTCCACCCCGAACATGCCGGTGGGTTTCCAGGATCACTTTATCGGTTTGCACGCCAGCACCCTGGTGCGCGACGGCGGTACCTTGCAGATCGGCATCGGCTCCATGGGCGATGCACTGACTGCGGCCTTGCTGGCGCGCCAGGCCGATAACGAGGCGTATCGCCTGTTGCTCACCGACCTGGATGTGTACCAATGGGCACCGCTGATCAGCCACGAAGGCGGAGTCGCGCCGTTTGCCCGTGGGCTGTACGGTTGCAGCGAAATGTTCGTCAATGGCCTGCTGGTGCTGGCCGATGCCGGGATTGTGCGGCGCAAGGTATACCCGGACGTCGCGACCCAGGAGCGGGCCAACGCCGGCACCCTGGACGAAGCGGCACAGACCGACGGCATCTCTGTGCATGGCGGCTTCTTCCTCGGGCCTCGTAGCTTTTACGAGCGTTTGCGGGACTTGCCACAGAGCAAGCGCCTGGAATTCAACATGACCCGCATCAGCTACATCAACGAGCTGTACGGCCAGGAAGAACTCAAGCGTTTGCAGCGCCTGGATGCGCGCTTCATCAACAGCGCGTTTACCGTGACCCTGTTGGGCGCGGGCGTGGCCGACCAGTTGGAAGATGGCCGCGTGCTCAGCGGTGTTGGCGGGCAATACAACTTTGTCGCCCAGGGCCATGCGCTGGAAGGCGCGCGCTCGATCCTGATCCTGCGCAGCTGGCGCGAATCGGGCGGCGAGGTCAGTTCCAATATCGTCTGGGAATACGGGCACTGTACGATTCCCCGGCACCTGCGAGACATCGTCATCACCGAATACGGCATCGCGGATTTACGTGGGCAGACCGATGCCAGGGTAATCGAGGCGCTGCTGAATATCACCGACTCACGGTTCCAGGAAGATTTGATCGAACAGGCGCAGAAGGCCGGGAAGTTGCCGAAGGATTTCCAGCTGGATCCGCGGTTTGCCGACAACACGCCGGAGCGTTTGCAGGGGATTCAGGCGCGGCATCCACGGCTGTTCCCGGAGTATCCGCTGGGCAGTGACTTCACGGATGAAGAGCGGGATTTGTTGCGGGCGTTGAACTGGCTCAAGAGCAAATTCAAGCTGACGGAGATTCTGGAGCTGGGCAAGGCAGCGCTGGATGCACCGGAGCCGGAAGCGTTTCCCGAGCATTTGGTACGGATGCGACTGGATAAGCCGGAGGGGTTGAAGGAGGACTTGTATCAGCGCCTGTTGCTAGCGGGCCTACAAGCTACAGCGCACTAACAAACACAGGAGATCAAATGTGGGAGCGGGCTTGCTCGCGAAAGCGGTGGATCAGTCGACCTATCCGGTGACTGACACACCGCTTTCGCGAGCAAGCCCGCTCCCACATGTTTAACCGTGCCCGCACCGATTACTCGATAAAGGTCACAACCCCACCCGCCAACGACTGCACCCGTGCCAGCGACTCAACCCGGTAACCCTGGGCATCCAGCTCCGCACGGCCGCCCTGGAACGACTTCTCGATCACGATCCCCAAACCTGCAACGGTCGCGCCGGCCTGTTTGATGATCGAGATCAGCGCCTGGGACGCCTTACCGTTGGCCAGGAAGTCGTCAATGATCAGCACGCGGTCGCTGCTGGTCAGGTGGCGCGGGGAAATCGCCACGGTGCTTTCGGTTTTCTTGGTGAAGGAATACACCGTCGCCGACAGCAGGTTTTCGGTCAGGGTCAGGGACTGTTGCTTGCGCGCGAAAATCACCGGTACGCCGAGGTTCAGGCCGGTCATGATCGCCGGTGCAATGCCCGAGGCTTCGATGGTGACGATCTTGGTGATCCCCGAATCCTTGAACAACGCAGCAAACTCGTCACCGATCAGTTTCATCAGCGCCGGGTCGATCTGGTGGTTCAGAAAGGCGTCGACCTTGAGTACCTGATCGGAAAGCACGATGCCTTCTTCGCGAATTTTCTTGTGCAGTGCTTCCACGAAAGCTTCCTCTGTTGGCGCAACACGCGCCGAAAGTAGATTAAAAAGTAGTCGATTCTAGCGCTTTAACATCGCGCGTATATCCGCCAGGGCGGTGTTGCCGCGAACGGCTTTGACTTCGGTCGGTGTGTCGTCGTTGCCTTCCCAGGCCAGGTCGTCCGGCGGCAGTTCGTCGAGGAACCGGCTGGGGGCACAATCGATGATCTCGCCGTACTGCTTGCGCTTGGCGGCAAAGGTGAAGGCCAATGTCTGACGCGCGCGGGTAATGCCCACGTAGGCCAGGCGCCGTTCTTCCTCGATGGTGTCGGCTTCGATGCTGGAGCGGTGCGGGAGGATTTCCTCTTCCATGCCCATGATGAACACGTAGGGGAATTCCAGGCCCTTGGACGCATGCAAGGTCATCATCTGCACGCCTTCGGCGCCGTCTTCCTCTTCCTGCTGGCGTTCAAGCATGTCCCGCAGCACAAGCTTGCCGATGGCGTCCTCGACGGTCATCTCGCCTTCTTCGTCCTTCTCCAGGGTATTTTTCAACGCCTCGATCAGGAACCACACGTTGCCCATGCGGTAATCGGCAGCCTTGTCGCTGGAGCTGTTGGTGCGCAGCCAGTTCTCGTAGTCGATGTCCATGACCATGCTGCGCAGGGCGCTGATCGGGTCTTCGCCGGCGCACTGCTCGCGCACCTTGTCCATGAAGCGCTTGAAGCGCGCCAGGCGGTCGGTGAAACGAGTGTCGAGGTGCTCGCCCAGGCCGATTTCGTCGGTGGCGGCGTACATCGAGATCTTGCGTTCGGTGGCGTAGTTGCCGAGCTTTTCCAGGGTAGTCGAACCGATTTCCCGGCGTGGGACGTTGATCACCCGCAGGAAGGCGTTGTCGTCGTCCGGGTTCACGATCAGCCGGAAGTAGGCCATCAGGTCTTTCACTTCCTGGCGTCCGAAAAAGCTGTTGCCGCCCGACAGGCGATAAGGAATCTGGTGGTGCTGCAGCTTCAGCTCGATCAGCTTGGCCTGGTAGTTGCCGCGGTACAGGATCGCGAAATCGCTGTAGGGCCGGTCGGTACGCAGGTGCAGCGTGAGCAGTTCGACGGCCACGCGCTCGGCTTCGGCGTCTTCGTTGCGGCAGCGGATCACGCGGATCTCGTCGCCGTGGCCCATCTCGCTCCACAGTTGCTTTTCAAACTCGTGGGGGTTGTTGGAGATCAGCACGTTGGCGCAACGCAGGATGCGGCTGGTGGAGCGGTAGTTCTGCTCCAGCATCACCACTTTCAGGGACGGGTAGTCGTCCTTGAGCAGCATCAGGTTTTCCGGGCGGGCGCCGCGCCAGGCGTAGATCGACTGGTCGTCATCGCCCACCACGGTGAACTGGTTGCGCTTGCCGATCAGCAGCTTCACCAGCAGGTATTGGCTGGCGTTGGTGTCCTGGTACTCGTCCACCAGCAGGTAGCGGACTTTGTTCTGCCACTTTTCGAGGATGTCGGCATGTTCCTGGAACAGCTTCACCGGCAGCAGGATCAGGTCGTCGAAGTCCACTGCGTTGAACGCCTTGAGCGTGCGCTGGTAGTGGGTGTAGACAATGGCGGCAGTCTGCTCCTTGGGGTTGCGCGCAGCTTCCAGGGCTTCGGCGGGCAGGATCAGGTCGTTTTTCCACGAGCCGATCATGTTCTTGATCTCGTCGACGCCGTCGTCGCCCGCGTATTCCTTCTGCATGATGTCGGTCATCAGCGCCTTGACGTCTGTCTCGTCAAAGATCGAGAAGCCCGGCTTGTAGCCCAACCGCACGTGCTCCTTGCGGATGATGTTCAGCCCCAGGTTGTGGAAGGTACACACGGTGAGGCCACGGCCTTCGCCACCCTTGAGCAGGGTGCCGACGCGCTCTTTCATTTCCCGCGCCGCCTTGTTGGTAAAGGTCATGGCGACGATGTACTGGGCACGGATGCCACAGCTCTGGATCAGGTGCGCGATCTTGCGGGTGATCACGCTGGTCTTGCCGGAACCGGCACCGGCGAGCACCAATAGAGGGCCGCCGACGTAGTTCACGGCTTCTTGCTGCCGGGGATTGAGTCGGGACATACGAAATTCAGGAGGTCATTGATCAAAAGGGCGGGCATTTTAACAGGCTGGCAAGATTCTGCTGCCTCTGAACGACAGTGTGACGTACCACTCGATCTAAATTTGCCGGTTTTGTTACTTTGCCGCAGGATGTGCAGGGTATTTAGGACTATTGTTCGGTCTAGAGCTGCACAGTGCGCATTTGATAACCCATATCATTGGTCATTATCGGGGCGCACGTCATAATGCCCGCCGCCAACGAAATTTTGCAGAGTCTAGGGAGCTAGCTTGTCTACGCCTGTCGAACCCTTGCGTTTGCTGCTACTGGCCGATGAGCCAGCGTGGGCAGCGTTATTGCGCGAGTGCCTGGCGCCGATGGGCGACGGAGCTGTGCTGATCAGCGCGCCAAACTGGGAGTCTGTGAGCAACCTGTTCGACGACGATCACAGCGCGGTGCTGTTGACCACGGCCAACCTTCAGCCCGGCCCCGGTCGCTGCAGCTTGCCAACGGTATTGCTGTTGGAAGAGGAACCCCTGGTTTCGCCCCTCGGCGTCAGCGACTGGCTGATCCTGAATGCATTGGATGTCGATACATTGCGCCGTTGCCTGCGGCATGTGCGCGAGCGCGGTGTGCTGGAAAACACCCTGCAACGCCTGGCCGAACAGGACCCGCTGACCGGTATCGCCAACCGCCAGGGCTTCCAGACCCTGCTGACCGCCCGCCTGGCGGAAAACGAAGGCCGTGGCGTTGCCCTCGGCCACCTCGACCTGGACAACTTCCGTCACGCCAACGACGCCCTCGGCCACCAGGCCGGCGACCGGCTGATCCTGCAAGTGGTCTCGCGGCTCAAGAGCCAGCTGGAGGCCGGCGATCAACTGGCGCGCCTGGGCAGCGACGAATTTGCCCTGCTGATCGACACCCGCCGTGCGCCCCAGCGCGCCGAATGGATGGCCGAGCGCATCGTCGAAGCCATGGCCGAACCCTATTGGGTCGATGGCGAAAGCCTGCTGATCGGTTGTAGCCTCGGCGTGGCCCATGCCCGCGCCAAGGCCGGCGCCGACCCGTTGATGTGGCACGCCCACATCGCCATGCAGCAAGCCAAAAGCACCCAGGGCTGCACCTTTCATATCTTCAACGAACGCATCAACCGCAATGCCCGCAGCCTCGCCGACCTTGAGAGCGAACTGCGCCGGGCGTTGCGCCGTGACGAACTGGAACTGCATTACCAGCCCCGCCTGGACCTCGACGATGGGCATATCGTCGGCCTGGAAGCACTGGTGCGCTGGCGCCACGGTGAGCGCGGCCTGTTGCCGCCGAGCGAGTTCGTGCCGCTGGCCGAGCAGAGCGGCTTGATCGTGCCGCTGGGCTACTGGGTGATTTCCCGGGCCCTGCGCGACATGCAGGACCTGCGCGAACGCGGGATTGCGCCGTTGCACATGGCGGTCAACCTGTCGTTCCGCCAGTTTCAGGACAGCCAACTGCTCAGCACCCTCAGCCGGCTGATTGCCGAGCGCGGCGTGGAAGCCCAGTGGCTGGAATTTGAGCTGACGGAAACCGCCGTGATGCGCCGCAGCGACCTGGTCAAGCAGACCATGGATGCGCTGGGCCGCCTGGGTGTGCGCTTTTCCCTGGATGACTTTGGCACCGGCTTTTCGTCGTTCGTGCACCTCAACAGCCTGCCGATTGCCTTGCTGAAGATCGACAAGAGCTTTGTCGGCGGCATGGAAGAGCGCGAAGAGAATCGCAAGCTGGTGCACGCCATGATCAACCTGGCTCATAACCTGAACCTGGAAGTGGTCGCCGAGGGCGTGGAAACCGCCGAGCAACTGGCGTTGCTGCGGTTGTTCGGCTGCGATCAGGCCCAGGGTTACCTGATCAGCAAGCCGTTGCCGTTGGCGGAACTGGTGGACTACCTGACGTTTGGTGACAGCCAGGAACTGGTGGGCGGCGTGATCTGATGTTGTGAACCCGATCAAAAATGTGGGAGCGGGCTTGCTCGCGAATGCGGTATTTCAGCCAACCAATTCATGGCTGACCCACCGCATTCGCGAGCAAGCCCGCTCCCACATTTGACCGAGTACAGCCGTTACTCCGGCTGCGCGGCTTGAAATCCTTGGTGGGTTTCAGGCTCCTGGCGAATCATCCGCTTCATCTTCCGTTCAAACGCCCAGGTCAGGCTGACTGCCGCGCACGCCAGGCCCAGGGCCAGGCCCCACCAAACGCCCGTCGGCCCCCAGCCGAGATTGAACGCCATCAACCATGCGGCCGGTGCGCCGATCAGCCAGTAGCAGCCCAGCCCGACCAGGAAGGTGGTCTTGGCATCCTTGAGTCCGCGAATACAGCCCATGGCGATGGTCTGCACGCCGTCGAACAGCTCAAACCATGCGGCCACCGCCAGCAGGCTGACGGCGAGGTTGATCACGTCGCGAAACGCCGGGTCATGCTGGTCGAGGAACAGGCTGATCAGTTGGTGCGAGAACAACCACAGCACCGCTGCAAAGCCCAGCATCACCACCGCGCCAAAGCCTATGCCAACTCGCCCGGCCAGCCGCGCTTCCAGCAACTGCCCAGCACCATAATGCTGGCCGATACGCATGGTGATCGCGTACGACATGCCCGCCGGCACCATGAACGCCACCGACACGATCTGCAGGGCGATCTGGTGCGCAGCCAATTGCGTACTGCCCATGGTGCCCATGCACAGCGCGGCGAACGCAAACAGCCCGACTTCCACCGCATAGGTGCCACCAATCGGCAGGCCCAGGCGCCACAGTTCCCGCAGGTAATGCAGGTTGGGCCGCAGCAGACCCTTGCGCAGCGGATACGCGTCGTAGGCACGGTTGTATTTGATGTACCAGATCAGCGCCAGGGCCATGCAGTTGGCAACGATGGCGGTGACCAGGCCAATGCCCACCAGCCCGAGTTTCGGCAGGCCGAACATGCCTTCGATCAACGCGTGGTTGAGCAGGTAGTTGATCACCGTGCCGCACAGGCTGATCACCATCACCGGCGTGGCCTTGCCGATAGCGCTGGTGAAGCCGCGTAGCGCCATGAACGTCAGGTAGCCGGGCAGGGCGAACGGCAGGATGGTCAGGAACTGGCCGGCGGACGCGACGTTGGTTTCGGTCTGGCCGAACATCAGCAGCACTGGCTTGAGGTTCCACAGCAGCAAACCAGCCACCAGCGCCATCAACCAGGCCAGCCACAGCCCAGCCTGGGTCAGGCGGGTGGCGCCTTCGATGTCGCCGGCGCCCTGGCGGATCGCGACCAGCGTGCCCACGGCAGCGATCACGCCGATGCAGAAAATCGACACGAACGAATAGCTCGCCGCACCCAGGCCTCCGCCGGCCAGGGCCTCGGGGCTCAGGCGGGCCATCATCAGGGTGTCGGTCAGCACCATCAGCATGTGGGCCAACTGTGAGGCAATCAGCGGCCCTGACAGCCGCAGAATGGCCCAGAGTTCGGTACGTGCCGGATGCTGCATGATCATCACGCTCAAAAAGTCAGGGAAGGGTGGAAGGGTTGATTCTCGGCGCTCACAGCGCATTGCACAAAGGGATAAATCCGATGGTTCGCATGATTAAAACTCATGCCTGAATGATTCTGGTAGGGTTTCGATATTGCGCCGTCGGAGTTTTCGCCATGTCTCGTCGTCTTCCTCCTCTTTACGCCTTGCGCGCGTTTGAAGCTGCGTCCCGCTACAACTCGTTCACCCGCGCGGCGGAAGAGTTGTCGATCACCCAAAGTGCGGTGAGCCGGCACATTCGTACCCTGGAAGAGCATTTCGCCTGCCGCCTGTTCCAGCGCAGCGGCCGCACCTTGCAACTCACCGAGGCAGCGCGCCTGTTGCTGCCGGGCGTGCGTGAAGGCTTTGCGGCCCTGGAGCGCGCCTGCCATACCTTGAATGCCGAGGACGACATCCTGCGCATGAAGGCGCCGTCCACCCTGACCATGCGCTGGCTGCTGGCGCGGCTCAGTCGCTTCCGGCACCTGCAGCCGGGCAATGAAGTGCAACTGACCAGCGCCTGGATGAGCGTCGATGAGGTGGATTTCAACCAGGAACCATTCGATTGCGCGGTGTTGCTGAGCAACGGGCATTTCCCGCCGGACTGGGAAGCCAGCTACCTGTTTCCGGAGTTGCTGATTCCGGTGGGCGCGCCGAACCTGTTGAGCGACGGACCCTGGGACGTTGCGCGCCTGGCCTCTGCCGAACTGCTGCACCCGACGCCGGACCGGCGTGACTGGCGCAACTGGCTGGAGCGCATGGGGCTGTCATCCCAGGTTTCGCTCAAGGGCGGGCAGGTGTTCGACACCTTGGAGTTGGGCATGATCGCCGCCGCCCGAGGGTACGGCGTGTCCATGGGCGACTTGCTGATGGTGGCCGAAGACGTGGCCCAGGGCCGCCTGAGTCTGCCATGGCCCACCGCTGTGGCCAGTGGGGAAAATTACTATCTGGTGTGGCCGAAGACCCGGCCGGGTGGCGAGCGTTTGCGACGGCTGGGTGACTTTCTCCAGGGCGAAGTGCAGGCCATGGAATTGCCCCAGGTCGAGCGCCTCGACTGAGTGGATTGCGCACCGGCCAGCAATCGTTTGCGCGATACCCCTGTGATTCGCTCAAGTATTGAGCCTGCCCGCCGAAGTAGGGTTGTTGGAACTACCGTTCTGCAACGTTTCCCCTATTAGAATTTTGCCGAGCAGCGCTATGAGATCAGGATGATCCTGGCCTCGGCCAGGAGCCTTCATGTCTCAACCTCGCGCCCGGATTGCCTCTCAACTGGGGCTTGCCCTCGCCGTGATACTGGCTGTCGTCATCAGCGGCAGCACGGTATTCGCGTTGCGTTCGCTGGATTCCGCCAACCTCGACACCCGCGAGGAGCACCTGGCCAGCGAGGCCCGCTTGCTGGCCGACCAACTCAATACCTTCCACAGCACCTTGCGCGAAAGTACCCAGCGTTTGAGCGGGCTGTTTGAAAAGCGCTTCAGCGCCGGCTTGAGTACGCGCCCTGAGCAACCGGTGACGGTGGCGGGCGTGCAGACGCCGGGCCTGTACCTGGGCGAGGAAGTGCTCAACAACAACTTCGCTGAAGTCGATGAGTTCAAGCAGATGTCCGGCGGCGTGGCGACCTTGTTCGTACGCAGCGGCGAGGACTTTATCCGCGTCAGCACCTCCCTGACCAAGCAGGATGGCAGCCGCGCCATCGGTACGGCGCTGGATCACCAGCATCCGGCCTATCAACGCTTGCTGGGCGGGCAGGGCTACGTTGGCCGTGCGGTATTGTTCGATCGCTCCTACATGACCCAGTACAGCCCGGTGCGGGACGCCAGCGGCAAAGTGATTGCGGTGCTGTTTGTCGGCTTCGACTACACCGATGCGCAGAACGCCCAGTTCGACAACCTCAAGCGTTTCCGCATCGGCCAGACCGGTTCCCTGGCGCTGCTGGACGAACAGAAGCACTGGCTGGTACCGCCCGCTGGCGTGCAGGCGCTGGATCAGTCGATTCCGGTGATGCTCGACCTGGCCGCCAAACCTGGAAAAGGCCGTTTCTGGAGCGACAAGAACGAAGATTTCTACAGCGTTGCCGTGCCGTTTGAAGGCGGCCCGTGGTCGGTGGTGGCGAGCATGCCGAAAGCCGAAATTCGCGCGGTGACCTGGTCGGTGGGGATTCGCCTGGCGATCGGCAGCTTGCTCGCGATGCTGCTGGCGGTGGGCGCGGCGGTCTGGTTGCTGCGCAGCAAGTTGCAGCCGTTGGGCGACCTGGTGCGTCAGGCCGAAGCCCTGGGCGCCGGTGATTTGAGCGCACGGCTGAACGTTTCCAGCCATGATGAAATCGGCCAACTAGCCCGCAGTTTCAACCAGATGGGCGAAGCGCTGTCGACCATGGTGTCGCATATCCGCAAGGCGGCTGAAGACGTGAACAGCCGCGCCCAGGCACTGTCGGGGTTGTCCGGCGGTGCGTATGAAGGCATGGAGCAACAGTCCGGCGAGATCACCAGCATGGCCGGCGCGGTGGAGGAGTTCAGCGCCACCTCGCTGAACATCGCCGACAACATGGGCAACACCGAACGCCTGGCCCAGGACAATGCCCAGCAAACCAAGATCGGCCGCACCTCGATGCAGGAAGCTTCGTCGTCCCTGGAACACATCGCCACCGCGCTGAACAGCACGGCCAAGGTGATCAACACTTTGGGCCAGCGCTCCCAGGAAATCGGCGGGATCGTCGGGGTGATCACCGCGATTGCCGAACAGACCAACCTGCTGGCGCTCAACGCAGCCATCGAAGCGGCGCGGGCCGGTGAGCAGGGGCGTGGGTTTGCGGTGGTGGCCGATGAAGTGCGCAACCTCGCATCGCGCACTCGTCAGGCCACGGATGAGATTTCCGGGATGATCCAGAGTATCCAGCAGGAAACCGGCAACGCCATCAGCACCATGGAACAAGGCAACGTGCTGATGCAGGAAGGCCTGGCTCGCAACGCTGACGTCGCCTCTGCGCTGGCGCGGATCGACGAGCAAAGCCGCTCGGCGGGCCAGCAGTTTGCGGCCATTACCACGGCGACCCAGGAGCAGAGCAGCACGGCGACCCTGCTGAGCAGCAACTTGCAGAGCATCGCCCTGGCCAACAGCGAGCAGCGTGAAGTGGTGTCCAACCTGGCGATCACCGCCAAGGAACTGGAGACCCTGGCGGCGGGCTTGCGGCATGAGGTTGACCGGTTTCGTTGATTGACTGTTCGGGCCTCATCGCGGGCAAGCCCGCTCCCACAGTTGACCGTGTTGTTCTGGAGTACGCGGTCCACTGTGGGAGCCGGGCTTGCCCGCGATGACGGCCGACCCGACGCGTCAAACGTCGGATCGGTCGCCCAGCCCCGGGTCCACACGCTTGCCAATGTCCTTGAGTCGCGCCAGTTGATCAACCATCCCTGGCGCTTCATCCAGGCTGCTGACAAAGGTCCACAGGTAAGTCATCACCGCATACACATGGCCGGCCTTGACCGCCGGCGACAGCGCCAACTGGCTGATGGCGACCACAAACAACAGCGCCGCCAGCGTGCCGATAAACAGGAACGCTGCGGCCTCGCGGTCCGACAGCCAGATGCGCAGGCGTGACAGCACCTGGTAGTGGCGCTGCAAGGTCTGTGCGCCGACCTTTTCCACCAGGCCGATTTCCTTTTCCAGGCGGTCATTCAAGCGCTCATGCAGTTCCTGATTGCGCCGGGCAAAGCGTGGCAGCAGGGTTGTGCACAGCACCAGCGCCGTCAGGCACGCCAGGCCTATCCACGGCTCGATCACCAACAGCATCACTGCCGCACCGACGATGGAAACCAGCGCCGTCGCGATGATCGGCACGTGTTTTTCGAAGAAGTCGACAAAGTCCCGCGCCAGCACCACCCGCGCCGCCGCCCGGGAAGTGCTGTGGTTTTGCAGGCGCTGGTTAAGAATCACCGGCACCGCAAGGTCCGCGTAGATACGGGTGAAGGTGCGCGTATCCAGCGCCCGTCGCGCCGCCCCGACCACCCAGAACGCCAGCACCACGGCGGCGTAGAACAGCGCGCTGCCGGCATCGCCGCGGATGATCGAGTCCACCGCGAACCCCGCAAACAGTGGGTAGGCCAGCAGCAATGCGTTCTCCAGGGCCACCAGCGACAAGGTGCAGAACAACTTGCCGGGATAGGCCTTGGCGATCGCCTTGAGGGTTTGGCTGGCGGATTGTTGCCCGATCTTTTTGCTTTCTTCGATCAGGATCTGGGGTGTTACGGATGACATGGGGTGCACCGAGAGTGAGATAAACGCTATTATTGAGCGACTGCTCAAGTATCCTTGAGCGACCGCTCAAAAAGCAAGCGCCGTCGATCTGCCGGTGCCTGAAGGAAAAGCCTCATGTCGCGTATCGACCGCAAAGACCAGATCATCGCCGCCGCCCTGGAGCTGTTTCGCAGCAAAGGGTTTGCCGATGTTTCCACCCGCGACCTGGCGGAGCATGCCGGGCTGTCCCGCAGCCACGTCTATCACTACTTCAGCGACTGGAAAGAACTGCGCCGCGAAGCGTTCGTGCGGTTCGCCAACGAGCAACTGGACGAGGTGAGGGCGCCGCTGGTGGATCTGCCGCCATTGGAAGCCCTCGAAGGTTTCCTGCGTGACTGCCTGCCCTCCACGGCAGACGCCGGTTGGGCGCTATGGCTGGATGCCTGGGACGAAGCCATGCATGACGAGCCATTGGCCCAGGCCTACCTGGTGATCAACGCCCAATGGCAAGCCATGCTCGCCGAGATCATCGAGCACGGTGTAGCGGCCAAGGTGTTTCGCTGTGAGTCGCCCAAGCGCGCCGCGCGGCAACTGTTCGCCGTCGCCATGGGGTATGCCGATGACTTGATGCTCAAACCCTCCGTTGAATCCGCTGAAGCGGTGATGGATGAGGTGATGGAAGTGGCGGGGCTGCTCCTGGCGTTGCCTAGGACGCGCTAGCAGGGCGGTACTGCAAGGCCTCCGCCAGATGATGGCGGGCGATGGCTTCCACCTGTTCCAGGTCGGCCAGGGTGCGGGCGACCTTGAGCAGGCGATGGGCCGCCCGCAACGACAGCGTCAGCCGTTCGCAGGCGCTTTCCAGCCAGCCTTCATCAGCCTTTTCCAGTTTGCAGTGCTGGCGTAGCCCCGGCAGGTCGAGAAACGCATTGGCGCAGCCCTGGCGCCGTTGTTGGCGGTCCCGGGCATTGGCGACGAGGACGGAGGCGCTGGCGGTGTCATCACCGGACTGTATGCCCGGGTTCAGCGCGGTGCTTTCCCGGGCGACGGTCACGTGCAGGTCGATCCGGTCCAGCAGCGGCCCCGAGAGTTTGTTGCGATAGCGCTGAATCTGCTCCGGCGTGCAGCGACAGCGCCCACTGGGCTCGCCCACATAGCCGCAAGGGCAGGGGTTCATTGCCGCCACCAACTGAAAGCGCGCCGGGAAACGCACCCGGTCGCGAGCGCGGGAAATCACGATATGCCCGGACTCCAGCGGCTCACGCAGCACCTCCAGGACTTTGCGATCAAACTCCGGTAACTCGTCGAGAAACAACACACCGTGATGGGCCAGGGTGATTTCCCCCGGCTGCGGTTTCGAGCCACCGCCCACCAGCGCCGGGCCGGATGCCGAATGATGCGGCTGGCGAAATGGCCGGTGTGGCCAATGGCTCAGCGGCGCCAGGCTGACCACCGATTGAATCGCCGCCACCTCCAGCGCTTCCTGTTCACTCAAGGGCGGCAACAACCCCGGCAGACGGCTGGCGAGCAAGGTCTTGCCGGTGCCCGGTGGCCCGCTGAGCAACAGGTTGTGGGCGCCCGCCGCAGCGATCAACAGCGCACGCTTGGCCGCCAGTTGGCCCTGCACTTCACTCAGGTCGGGGTAGGGTTTGTTCAAGTACATCAGGCCACTGGAAACGAAGGGCTCGATCGGCACGTGACCGTTCAGGTGCGCCACCACTTGCAGCAGGTGATCCACGGCAATCACCTTCAACCCCGAAGCCAGGCAGGCTTCCTCGGCATTGGCCCGCGGCACGATCAAGGTGCGCCCGACCTTGCGCGCCGCCAGGGCTGCGGGCAACACACCTTTCACCGGCCGCACCTCGCCGGACAGCGCCAACTCGCCCAGGCATTCCACGTTATCGAGGGTCAGCGCCGGTACCTGCACGCTGGCGGCGAGAATCCCCAGGGCAATCGCCAAATCAAAACGCCCGCCGTCCTTGGGCAGGTCGGCGGGTGCGAGATTGAGGGTGATGCGACGGGACGGGTATTGCAGCGCAGAGTTGAGGATCGCACTGCGCACGCGGTCTTTGCTTTCCTTGACGGCGGTTTCCGGCAGGCCCACCAGCGTCAGCGACGGCAAGCCGTTGGCCATGTGCACCTCGACAGTGACGGCGGGCGCTTCGACGCCTATCTGGGCGCGGCTGTGGACGATGGCGAGGGACATGCTGGTTCCTTGAAATGAGTGGCCGCTTCCTGCGGTTTTTCAAGGGTAGTTGAGTGATGGCGACGCGCGGCGGCGAGGTTTTACAGAACGTATCGCGCTAGCGGTCCGACGGCGGCACACACAGAAACTCTTTCGCCAGCGTCAACCACGCCTGCGCCGCAAACGACAATTTGCACTGCCGACGCCACGCCAGCATCAGTCGCCAGTTCAGCGCCGGCGACTGTATTTCCGCGATGCTGAACTGGCTCGCATCAAGGGTTTCGCAGAATGCCCGGGGTAGCAGGGTGATGCCCACGCCCAGTCGTACCAGGGAGGCGATAAAGTCCCATTGGCTGCTGCGGCCACTGATCCGCGGCTCAAAACCGGCTTGCGCACAGGCATCAAGTACGAATTGGTTCAGGGTGAAGGTGTCATCGTAAAAGATGAATTCGCAGGCTTGCAGTTCGCTCAACTCCACCGAGCTGCGGCCTTGCCAGGGCGAGTCATGGGGCGCGAGCAGGCACAGTGGCGATTCGAACAGGGGCATGGATTCGAATTCGGACCAGATATCCGCCACGCGCGGCGAGTCCAGGATGGTGCCGAACTCCAGCGTGCCCTGGCGCAGATCCTGGATGGTGATATTGCCGCCGCTTTCGAACAGTTTCAGTTCGATCTTCGGGTAACGGGCGTGATACTCCGCAAAAATCGGCGCCAGTGCGAGGTGGGTGGAGGGCGAAAGCCCCATGCGCAGGGCGCCGCGCCCGACTTGCTGCAAGTCTTGCAGCTCTACCGTCATTTCATCGTGCAGCGCGATCATTTCCTTGGCGCGCTTGAGCACAATTTCCCCGGCGTCCGTCAGGGTGAAGCGTTTTCCCATGCGGTCGAGCAGCTTCAGGCCCAGGCTCGACTCCAATTGCTGCACCATCTTGCTGACTGTTGGCTGGGTCAGGTGCAGCTTCACAGCGGCTTTGGTAAAGCTCTGCTGGTCGACGACTTCTACGAAATAACGGAGCGCCCGGATGTCCATCTTGCATTCCAATTTTGCATGGTTTTCATAATATTAATTCATTATATCTTTAAAAAATGGCTGGATAAGATTTGTTACATCTGTTCCCAGCCAGCGCTTCCATGACGCCTTAAGGGCCTTGCCAGACGCTTCCATGGCCAGATTTCTCGCAGTGTATGAATCAAAGGCAACGCTATTTCTGGAGAGCAACTGTGCTTAACAAAACGCGTCATTCTTTTTCCGGTTCTGATGAGATGTCTCAGGGAGCGCGCTTCGTTAAGGAGTTGCTGGCGCAGGCGCAGATCGAGGTCAACGGGCCATCGGCTGCCGATATGCAACTGCACCACAGTGCCACATTTGATCTCGCCCTGGCCAAGGGCAATCTTGGCCTTGGCGAAGACTACATGGATGGCGGCTGGGACGCCGAGGCGCTGGATGAGTTTTTTTTCCGCCTCATGCGCTCCGGCGTGATCGACCAGGCCAACCCGGCCACCTTGTTGTTTCACGCGTTCAGCTCCCGCTGGCTGAACCTGCAAAACAAGAAACGCGCCTGGCAAGTCGGCGAAGCACATTACGACCTCGGCAATGACTTCTACGCACGCATGCTCGACTCGCGCATGACCTACACCTGTGGCTACTGGAAAGATGCCACCACCCTGGAGCAGGCGCAGTTCGCCAAGCTGGACCTGATCTGTAAAAAACTGGGGCTCAAGCCGGGCATGCGCGTGCTGGATATCGGCTGTGGCTGGGGCAGTTTCATGAGCCATGCGGCCGAGCACTATGGGGTCGAGTGTGTCGGCGTGACCATCTCCAAGGAGCAGGCGGAGTGGGGGCGGGCCAAGTATTCACATCTGCCGATCGAGTTTCGTCTGCAGGACTATCGGGATATCGACGAGCAGTTCGACCATATCGCCAGTGTCGGCATGTTCGAGCATGTGGGGCGCAAGAACCATCGGGCGTATATGGAGGTCGCCAACCGCTGCCTGAAAGACGATGGGTTGTTCCTGCTACACACTATCGGCAAGAACCAACGCAACAGCACGCCGGATCCGTGGATCGACAAATACATCTTTCCCAACGGTGATTTGCCCTCGATCGGGCAGATCGGCGACGCCATGGACGGGTTATTTGTTGCCGAGGATTTGCACAACTTTGGCGCCGACTACGACAAGACGCTGATGGCCTGGTGCGAAAACTTCGAACTGGCGTGGCCGGATTTCGCAGACACCTTTGGCCAGCGTTTCTACCGGATGTGGCGCTATTACCTGCTGTCGTGTGCAGGGGCGTTTCGCGCGCGGGATATCCAGCTGTGGCAGTGGGTATTGTCGAAGAAGGGGGTTGTCGGCGGGTATCAGCGGGTGAGCTGAGGGTTGCAACGGTTTAACGGGGACAGGCGAAACCTGCCCCGGTTGGGCCGGCTTATTCGGCGGCAGGCGTCAATCGCGCTTCCAGCTCCGCCACCTTGGCCTCAAGGCTTTCCAACCGCGCCCGAGTGCGCGCCAGCACCACCATCTGGCTATCAAACTCTTCCCGGCTTACCAGGTCCAGCTTGCTGAAACCGCTTTGCAGCAGCGCCTTGAACTGGCTTTCAATTTCATTGCGTGGCAGCGGGGTGTCGCTGCTGAACAGGCGGGAGGCGTGGCCGCTCAGGGCGTCGAGGAGGTCTTTGGGCGCGAGCATGGGAAATAGTCCGGAAAATCTGTTGGCCGGCAGTGTATCACGCAGCGTCTATAGTCTTTTCCAGCCCCTGCGGCGCACGCTTTTCGCGCATGAGGACGGGCGGTCGCGCACCGTTTTCGTGCGTATCTTCGCTGTCGTGGCGCCCGGTAGGTGGGCACAGGCGAACAAAGGACTGATTTCAGTGATTTTTACGGAGCTGGCAAGCTTTCTGCTTAGACGATCATGACCCATGCACTGATGCAGTCGCTGTGACGATGCAGTGCGCCGACGGACCAGCGGTACATGTTTCGTCACCAGTGGTTAGCGAGCGTCGCAATGGCAAATGCCAGGGCGACGAAGCGTTACAAAGCCAGGCACTGCGCTTAGACTTGAGACGGGTTTGTTTTCCTGGGGCAAGTCCACCAATTCGGGAGAGAGTTTTCATGAAGCTAGTCACTGCCATCATCAAGCCGTTCAAGTTGGACGATGTACGCGAGTCACTGTCCGAGATCGGCGTGCAGGGCATTACCGTTACTGAGGTCAAAGGCTTCGGTCGGCAGAAGGGTCACACCGAGCTGTATCGCGGCGCGGAATACGTGGTCGATTTCCTGCCAAAGGTGAAGATTGATGTCGCCATTGACGACAAGGATCTTGACCGGGTTATCGAGGCGATAACCAAGGCTGCCAACACCGGCAAGATCGGTGACGGCAAGATCTTCGTGGTCAATCTGGAACAGGCTATTCGCATCCGTACCGGCGAAACCGATACCGACGCAATCTAAGCCGCCAAACCCCAACGCCCCAGGAGAAAACAATATGACTCTGCGTAAATTCGCAGGGCTAGGAGCCCTGTTGTCCCTCGTAATGCCGGCCCTGGCCATGGCGGCGGACCCAGTACCTGCTCCAGTCCTCAATTCCGGCGACACCGCGTGGATGCTCACGTCCACCGCGCTGGTGCTGTTCATGACCATTCCAGGCCTCGCGCTGTTCTACGGCGGCATGGTTCGCTCCAAAAACATTCTTTCCGTGATGATGCAGTGCTTTGCCATCACCGGCCTGATCACCATCCTGTGGTTCGTGTACGGCTACAGCATGGCGTTCGACACCACCGGTATGGAAGCAGGCGTCGTCAACCTCAACTCGTTTGTGGGTGGCTTGTCCAAACTGTTCCTCTCGGGTGTGACCCCGGCCAGCATCACCGGCCCGGCGGCGTTGTTCCCTGAGGCCGTGTTCGTGACCTTCCAGATGACCTTCGCGATCATCACCCCGGCGCTGATCGTTGGTGCATTCGCCGAGCGGATGAAGTTCTCCGCGATGCTGATCTTCATGGGCGTCTGGTTCACCCTGGTCTACGCACCGATTGCCCACATGGTATGGGGCGGTCCGGGTTCGTTGCTGGGCGACTGGGGCGTGCTGGACTTCGCAGGCGGCACCGTGGTGCACATCAACGCCGGTGTGGCCGGCCTGGTAGCGTGCCTGGTACTCGGCAAGCGTAAAGGCTTCCCAACCACCCCAATGGCCCCGCACAACCTCGGTTACACCCTGGTGGGCGCGGCCATGCTGTGGGTCGGCTGGTTCGGCTTCAACGCCGGCTCCGCTGCTGCGGCCAACGGCACTGCCGGCATGGCGATGCTGGTGACCCAGATCGCTACCGCTGCTGCGGCCCTGGGCTGGATGTTCGCCGAGTGGGTCACCCACGGCAAGCCGAGCGCACTGGGCATCGCCTCGGGTGTGGTTGCGGGCCTGGTGGCAATCACCCCAGCCGCTGGCACCGTGGGCCCGATGGGTGCCCTGGTGATCGGCCTGGCTGCTGGTGTAGTGTGCTTCTTCTGCGCCACTACCCTGAAACGCAAACTGGGCTACGACGACTCCCTGGACGCCTTCGGCGTGCACGGTATCGGCGGTATCCTCGGCGCGATCCTGACCGGCGTGTTCGCGGCACCGGCGATGGGCGGCTTCAACGCCACCACCACTGATATCGCGGCTCAAGTCTGGATCCAGTGCAAAGGCGTCGGCTTCACCGTCATCTACACCGCTATCGTGACGTACATCATCCTCAAGGTGCTGGACGTGGTGATGGGCCTGCGGGTGACCGAAGAAGAAGAGGCGGTTGGCCTCGATCTGGCGCAACACAACGAGCGCGGCTACAACTTGTAAGTACGCGAAAAAAAGATGCCCGGCTTGCCGGGCATTTTTTTGCCTTGGGTTTGTCTGTGGCTAAAGGTGTATGGGTTTTTTTGCGACTTTGTGATGGGATCCGCACTGCACTTTTCAGTGTGCGAATGTCTTACAGGCATGTAGGCGTATTCGGCACTTTGTTTTTTCCCTGAGCGCGCTAGAATGCGCGCCGATAGGCGGAGAACTGTATGTGGCAACAGACCCTGATAACCCTGCGGGCCAAGCCCCGGGGCTTTCATCTGGTGACGGACGAGTTGCTCGCCGGCCTGCCTGAATTGAAGGCCTGTCGGGTGGGACTGTTGCATTTGTGGCTGCAGCACACCTCGGCCTCGTTGACGGTCAACGAGAATGCCGACCCGGCGGTTCGCCGTGACTTCGAGCGTTTTTTCAATGCGCTGGTGCCGCAAGGCACGGCGGGATATGAACACAACGACGAGGGTCCGGATGATCTGCCGGCGCACTTCAAGGCCAGTCTGCTGGGCTGTCAGCTGAGTTTGCCGGTAAGGGCCGGCCGCTTGGCGATGGGGACCTGGCAAGGTGTTTATCTGGGCGAGCACCGTGATCATGGCGGTGCTCGTAAAGTCCTCGCCACCTTGCACGGTGATGGGGCATAAGCCACTGGTTAACCGGTGGATGTTGATTTTTTTCCGGCGGCCGTCGACAGGCGGCGAAGCTGGGCTATAACTAATCTGCTTTTCGCAAGTCATGAGGTAGAACATGAGCGACGATGATCTGGAAAACGACGACCTCGAAGTAGGCGACGACGACGAAACCGAGGAAGGTCTTGAGGCGGCTGCCGAAGACGTGGCTGACGACGACGGTGGCGACGATGCACCGGTCCCGGCAGCCAAGGGCAAGGCCAAGGCTGCAGTGTCGGTTGACGAGTTGCCGAGCGTAGAAGCCAAGAACAAAGAGCGCGATGCGCTGGCCCGGGCGATGGAAGAATTCCTCGCCAAAGGCGGCAAAGTGCAGGAAGTCGAGGCTAACGTGGTGGCAGATCCACCGAAGAAGCCGGATAACAAGTACGGCAGCCGGCCTATCTAAGGCCTGCTGTTTGCTTGCTGAAAAAGCCCGCCGTCGCTGCGGGCTTTTTCATGGGCGAAACAAAATGGTCAGGGCTAACACCCATCCAAGGATGAAGAGCGTGTGTGGCGAGGGAGCTTGCTCCCGTTGGGGCGCGAAGCGGCCCCTGGTTGGGTCGACGCGGTCTTTCAGAAAGGCCGTCGTGGCTGGTTCAGGGGCCGCTTCGCAGCCCAGCGGGAGCAAGCTCCCTCGCCACAAAAGCCCTTCATCATCAGGTTATGCATTCCAGCGGGCTAGCACGTCGGGTAGCTCGGTCAGGCTGCGAATCTCGGCATCCGGCAATTTCTCGGCCTCCCAGGCCTTGCCTGCCGGGTTGAACCACACCGCCCGCAGCCCCGCCTGCTGCGCACCGGCAATGTCATCCCCTGGATGGTCACCCACATGCACTGCCGCGCCCGGCGCTACGCCACCGCGCTGCAAGGCTTCCTGAAACAACCGCGCATCCGGCTTGGCAATACCAATGTCTTCAGCCCGGAGTGCAAAGTGGAAGTAGTCCGCCAACCCCACACGTTGCACATCGGCATTACCGTTGGTAATCACCCCCAGCAGATAGTCGCGGCGCAGTGCTTGCAGCATCGGTTCCGCTTCGGGGAATACGGTGAGTTGATGCCGGGCATGGATGAACGCTTCAAAGCACACATCCGCCATCTGCGCCGCTTCCGGCAGCGTGTACCCGGCTTCCTCGAAGGCGTATTGCAGCACCTTGTGACGCAACACGCTGATGCGATATTTCAGCTCGGGATGACGCTCCAGAACCTGCTGGCGCAGGCTGGCAAACTTCTCCAGGGGCAAGTCGCCCACCTTGGTGGCGTGGGTCGCCAGCCACTCGCGCATCGATGCCTCGGCGCTGATGATGACCGGCACGTTATCCCAGAGCGTATCGTCCAGGTCGAAGGTGATCAGCTTGATGCTCATGAGTCACTGCCCTTAATGCGTTTGGCCCGTGGATGGGCGCTGTCGTACACCGTTGCCAGGTGCTGGAAGTCCAGGTGGGTGTAGATCTGGGTGGTCTTGATGTCGGAGTGGCCCAGCAGTTCCTGCACCGCACGCAGGTCCTGGGAGGACTCCAGCAAGTGGCTGGCAAAGGAGTGCCGGAGCATGTGCGGGTGCAGGTTCTGCCCCAGCTCGCGCTCGCCGGCGGCCTTGACCCGCACTTGTATGGCCCGGGGCCCGAGGCGCCGGCCTTGCTGGCTGATAAACACCGCGTCGTCCGCCGGGTTGGCCAGGGCGCGCAGGGGCAGCCACAGCAGCAAGGCTTCGCGGGCCTTCTTGCCCACCGGCAATACGCGGGTCTTGCTGCCTTTGCCGAGCACTTGCACCAGGCCATCCGCCAGGTCCAGTTGATCGAGGTTAAGCCCGGTCAGCTCCGACAGGCGCAGGCCCGAGGAGTAGAAGAGTTCGAGGATTGCCTGGTCGCGATGGGCCAGGAAGTCGTCCTCCACGGCGCCATCGAGCAATTGCAGGGCGCGATCCGTGTCGAGGGTCTTGGGCAGGCGGCGTTCGCCCTTGGGCGGCGCCAGGCCGTTGGCCGGGTCGTGGTCGCACAGGCCTTCGCGGTTCAGGTAGTGATAGAGGCCGCGTACCGCCGACAGCAGGCGCGCCAGGCTGCGGGAGGATTGGCCTTGCTGGTGCAGGCGGGCGATCAGGCTGCGCAGACCCTGGATGTCCAGGGCCTTCCAGCTGCCGATGTGTTGTTTCTCGCAGAACGCCAGGACCTTGTTCAAGTCCCGCCGGTAGGCTTCCAGGGTATGCGGCGACACCTGGCGCTCGCTGCGCAGGTGAGCGCAGTAGGCGTCCAGTTGTCGTTCCATGGCTAGCGCACCGCGCGCAATGCGCTGGTGAAGCGTGGCAGGACGCGGCCCAGCACTTCGGCGATGTAGCTCAGGAACAGCGTGCCCACCGAGCTTTTGTAATGCTGCGGATCACGGCTGGCGATGGCCAGCACGCCATGCAAACCTTGATGACTGAGGGCAACCACGGCGGTGGAGCCGATCTGCTGGCGCTGCTCGGCGCCAAACAGGAAGTCCAGTTCATGCTCGCGCAAGGTGCCGCTGATGGTCTTGCCTTCGGACAGCAGGCCGCCAATCGCGGTCTGGGCATCGCTGCCGCTGACCCAACGCCCCACCGGCATCGGGTTGTCGCTGAACAGGATCAGGCTGACAAAGGGCACCTGGAAATCCTGGCGCAGGCTGTCTTCGACGGCGATCACCGCTTCTTCCAGGCTGGCGGCGTCCATCAGGGTCAGGACCAGGCGGCGAGTCTTGTCGAACAGGCGGTCGTTGTCGCGGGCCACATCCATCAGCTGCGAGAGCCGATGGCGCATTTCGATATTGCGCTCGCGCAGGATCTTCATCTGCCGCTCCACCAGCGACACGGTATCGCCGCGCTGGTGGGGAATACGCAGGGCCGGCAGCAGTTCTTCGTGTTCGACGAAGAAGTCCGGGTTAGCCTCCAGATACGCCGCAACGGCTGCGGCCTCCAGACTTTCGCTTGGGGATGCTTGCGCGGGTACTTGAGGCTTATCAGTCATTAGATTTGCTCACTCATAGACGGACCTGTCCTTCGTAGACGCGGGTGGCCGGGCCGGTCATTTTCACCGGTTGGCCGGGGCCTGCCCATTCGATGGACAGGCGTCCACCGGGCAGGTCGATCAGCAGCGGCGAATCCATCCACCCCTGGCTGATCGCGGCTACGGCAGCGGCGCAGGCGCCGGTACCGCAAGCCTGGGTTTCGCCGGCCCCGCGTTCCCAGACGCGCAACTGCGCACGGGAACGGTCGATGACCTGCAGGAAGCCCACATTGACCCGCGCGGGAAAGCGCGGGTGGTTTTCGATCTTCGGCCCCAGTTCATGCACCGGCGCGTTGTTGATGTCATCCACCCGCAGCACGGCATGGGGGTTGCCCATGGACACGGCGGCCAGGTTGACGGTCTTGCCGTCCACGTCCACCGGGTAGCTCAGGGCTTGCTCGGTGGCCTGGAACGGAATGTCCGCCGGCACCAGCCGTGGCGCGCCCATGTTGACGCCGATCTGGCCGTCGCTGCGAATATCCAGCTCGATGATGCCGCTTTTGGTCTCGACGCGAATCTGCCGCTTGGCGGTCAGGCGCTTGTCCAGGACAAAACGGGCGAAACAGCGGGCACCATTGCCGCACTGTTCCACTTCGGAGCCATCGGAGTTGAAGATCCGGTAACGGAAATCCACTTCCGGGTTACTCGGCGCTTCCACCAGCAACAATTGGTCGAAGCCGACACCGGTGTGCCGGTCGCCCCACAGCTTGGCGTGCTTGGGCAGGATGTGCGCGTGCTGGCTGACCAGGTCGAGGACCATGAAGTCATTGCCCAGCCCGTGCATCTTGGTAAAACGCAGCAACATGACCTTACTCCGGCAGCAGGCTTTCGCCAGCAAACAACTCGGCTACCGTCTCGCGGCGACGCACTTCAAACGCTTGATCACCGTCCACCAGCACCTCGGCGGTACGCCCGCGGGTGTTGTAGTTGGAGCTCATGACAAACCCATAGGCACCGGCCGAATGCACGGCCAGCAGGTCGCCTTCTTCCAGGGCCAGCTGACGTTCCTTGGCCAGGAAGTCGCCGGTCTCGCAGATCGGGCCGACGATATCGTAGCTGCGGCCTTCGCCTGCGCGTGGCTTGACGGCCGTCACATTCATCCAGGCCTGGTACAGCGCCGGACGGATCAGGTCGTTCATCGCCGCGTCGACGATGGCGAAATCCTTGTGCTCGGTGTGCTTGAGGTACTCGACCTGGGTCAGCAGCAGGCCGGCGTTGGCGACGATGTAGCGGCCCGGCTCGAACATCAGCGTCAGGTCGCGGCCTTCGAGGCGCTCGCGCACGGCCTTGATGTAGTCGGACACCAGCGGCGGCTCTTCATCGCGATAACGCACACCCACGCCGCCACCGAGGTCGATGTGGTGCAGGTAGATGCCGCACTCGCCGAGGCGGTCGACCAGCGCCAGCAGGCGGTCGAGGGCGTCGAGGAACGGTGGCAGGCTGGTCAGTTGCGAGCCGATATGGCAGTCGACACCCAAGACTTCCAGGTTCGGCAACTGCGCGGCGCGGATGTACACGTCCTCGGCGTCGGCAATGGCGATGCCGAACTTGTTCTCTTTGAGACCGGTGGAAATGTACGGGTGAGTGCCGGCGTCGACGTCCGGGTTGACCCGCAGGGAGATCGGCGCGCGAACGCCCATCTCGGCGGCCACCACTTGCAGGCGCTCCAGCTCGTCGGTGGATTCGACGTTGAAGCAGTGCACGCCAACTTCCAGGGCGCGGCGCATGTCTTCGCGGCTCTTGCCGACACCGGAGAACACAATTTTGTCAGCCTTGCCGCCGGCGGCCAGTACACGCTCAAGCTCGCCCCGGGACACGATGTCGAAACCGGCGCCCAGGCGCGCCAGGACATTGAGTACACCCAGGTTGGAGTTGGCTTTTACGGCGAAGCACACCAGGCTCGGCGTGCCTTCCAGCGCATCGGCAAAGGAGCGGTATTGCGCTTCGATGTGGGCACGGGAGTACACGTAGGTCGGGGTACCAAAGCGCTCGGCGATGGCGGACAGCGCGACACCTTCCGCGAACAGCTCGCCGTCCCGGTAGTTAAAAGCGTCCATGATGTTCCCTTAGTAGGTGTCGTGCTTGTGCGCTTTGGTTTGCGACGATTGCGCCTGTTCATTCGGGTCTTTGCTGTCATCGGGCAGATACAGCGGGCCTTTTTGACCACAGGCACTAACGAGGCAAGCGACCGCGACGAGCGCAGCAAGGGAAGAGATCAGGCGCTTCATGGCGAAATCCTTGAATATGCATTAATTGCGCCCGAGTATACCGACCACCCGCCGGATTGCCTATGCGCCGAAATACCCGTCCGGCGGGGCTTTGCCGAGTTCGTCGCGATTGTGCTTACACCAATCGAGGATAATTCACACGGCTGTGGGTAATGAAATCGGTATCCTTTGCAATCATGATGGCGCGTCCGTATTGTGCGGCGCTTGAGCGAGACCAGACACTTTTCGAGGTTCCCACAATGAGTTTGACCGAAGCGCGTTTTCACGACCTGGTGGATGCGACCCAGCAAGCGCTGGAGGATATTTTCGACGACAGCGGTCTGGATGTGGACCTGGAGAACTCGGCCGGTGTGCTCACCGTCAAGTTTGAAAATGGCACCCAATTGATTTTCAGCCGCCAGGAGCCCCTGCGTCAGCTATGGCTGGCGGCGCGTTCCGGTGGTTTTCACTTCGATTACGATGAAGAAGAAAAACGCTGGACCCACGACACCACCGATGAGCTGCTGAGCGAAATGCTCGCGCGCCTCACCCAGGAACAAGCCGGCGTCGAGCTGGACTTCGACGAGATCTGATCGTGACGCAGCCCGTTCCCGTACGCCCGCCCAAGCCGCTGTTCAGCAATGTCAGCCCGGCGGTGCCGTCACCTTGTATCAGTTTATGTCGGCTGGATGAGCACAAAGTCTGCCTCGGTTGCTTCCGTCATGTGGAAGACATCCGCGAATGGCGCTCTGCCGACGATGCGCGACGCCGCGTGATCGTCGCCCAGGCCGAGCAGCGCAGGACCTGCGCCTGAGGCCGTCTTGTTTATTTATTGTGCTGTGGTAGTGTCCGGATACACCTCAACTCATCGAGGTCCGTGAGAACCCCGCCTTTTCCTGGCGGGGTTTTGCTTTTTTGTGCAGAAAAAAGGAGTCTGCCTGAATCATGACCGCACCTTCCATCATCCTCACCCGTCTTGACGTGCAGCGTCTTGAGCAACTGATCGACCGTGTCGGCGAGGCGTCGCCGGGCGTTGAAGCCCTGCAACACGAACTCGACCGCGCCGAAGAAGTGGTTGGCCACGATGAAGTGCCTGCATCTGTCGTGACCATGAACTCCAGCGTGCATTGCCGTGAACAAGGCAGTGGCAAGGACTATCACCTGACCCTGGTCTACCCCAAGGACGCGAACGCCGACGAAGGCAAAATCTCGATCCTGGCGCCGGTGGGCAGTGCATTGCTGGGCCTGCAAGTCGGCCAGCATATCGACTGGCCAGCACCGGGTGGCAAGACCCTCAAGCTTGAATTGCTCGGCGTCGAAGGCCAGCCGAAAGACGGTGGCGCCTTTCCTCTCTAAACCTGGTTCAGCGCTTCATTGAGCGCCAGTTCCAGATCAGCCTTGTAGCGCAGGTACAGATTGCTCGGGCTTTGAACATCACCGAGCAGGCCGGACAGGTCCAGATCGGTGATGTAGCAGCGGTAACGCTCGGCTTCCCGGCGTTGCCCGACGATTTGCTGGGCGACCACCGCAAACAGTTGGTCGCCAAATTCCAGCTCGGAAAACTCCCGTTGATTGCAGTACAAGGTGATCCCCACCTGGCCCGGTGCTGCCTTGCCGATAATCGCCTGCACGTCGTAGAACGGCTTATTGGCCGGGGTTTGCGGCGCTGGGCGCGGTTCTGCCCGACGTGCGCGGCCGCTGCCTGACGGCAGCAACTGGTAATACAGGATTTGCACCGCGCCGAAGGGCTGTTGCGGATCCAGCGGCAGCAGCGCATCGCGGCGATAAATGATCGACTGCAGGAAGCGCTGCAACGGCACCAACAGGCTTTGCTCGTCGTGGAACGGCAGGTGTTGCTGCCAGAGCGCGTTGAACTCATCCAGCACGTACAGCTCGGCAACTCCGTCGTTGATCCGGTAGAACACCTGCACACAGTCGGGCAGGCCCATGGGCAGCAGCAGCGCCAGGTCGTGGTCTTCCAGGGCCATGGTGTCCAGGTGCAGCGGGCTGTAGCTGGCCAGTTCCTCACTGAGGTAGGCGATCAGCGCGTCCTGGGTCGCCAGTGACACATGGTTGGCCTGGCCGGGTGTCAGTTCCATCACGTGGTAGTGCTGCTGCACCTGCACCAGGTAGCGGTGGTTTTCCTGGCCCAGCAGTAGGTTTTGCGCGGTGTCGAAGATTTCCTCCACGCGCTGGGCAATGAACTGCGCGCGGTTGTGGCAGAAACAGCGCACCCGCAAGCGCGGCAAGTGATTGGGCGGTAGCTGATTGAGGTAGTCGCGCAGGCAGTCGAGCAGCGCGTGAGGGCCGTCATAGCGGCTGACCATCACCTCGTTCCAACTGTTGAGCGTGACCTGGTCCAGGGTCAGCACCAGGTTTTCCCGTACGCCCGCGTAACTCAGGGAGTCGGTGCGCTCGGTGGTCATCAGGATGTTCAGGTCGCGATGATGCTTGAGCGGGTCGACGCCGACGTTGATCAGCAGCAGCACTTCCTCGGGCACTGCCGAGCGCAGCAGGCGGTCTTCATCGACGCTGGCCAGGGGCAGGACGACGGTTTGTTGCAGGCTGCCCAGCAGGTTGAACAGCTCGAATTCGGTCATGTCACTGCTGCCGGGATGCAGCGCCAGGCGGGTACTGCTGTCGATCACGCCGTTGCGGTGGCACCAGGTGAGCATTTCCAGCAAATCGCGACTGCGCTTGATCGGCGCGAAGTGCTCCCATTCCAGGGCGGTCAGGCTGCCGTTGTACAAGCCCCAATGATGCTGGCCGGGCTCTTTGCGGTTGGGCGACTGCACCAGGGTCAGGGTGTCTTCGGCAAGGTCGGGCGCAATGCCGGGGTTGATGAATTCGACCTTGCCGGCCTTGCGCTCGAAGGCGGCGTACAGGCGCCGGCCCAGCACATTGAGGTCGCGCTTGTTGATCAGGCTGACGGTCTGTTCGGTGCGGGCAAACTGGGTCAGGAAGCGATAGCTGTAGTTCAGCTCGTTGACCAGCGCCCGGCGTTCGGAGGCCACCTGGCGGACTTTCCATTGGCTGCGGCTGTCCAGCAGGGCCAGTTGGCGCTGGTCCCAACCCCATTCGCTGGCCAGGCGCTCCAGCAGCAAACGCTGCCACCCGGTGCGCTGGCCCGCGCTGAGCTTGCGGTTGACCTTCAGGTACAGGCTGCGCCGCACCAGTTCCAGGCGTTCCGGCTCATTACGGGCCTTGAGGTACTCCTCGATCCGGCGGTAGACGACGATGTACGGGTCCAGTTCGTCCAGGTCCAGATGATTGGCAAACACAGCGCGCTTGAAGCGCAGGCTCAGGCACTGCACCTTCGGGTGCTCGCTGGCGTAGACCTCGGTCAGCAGGAGTTTCAGTACTGATTTGTAGGGCGATTCGATGCCCTTGAACAACTGCCACAAGCCGGCACCGATAAATTCACCCGGCGGGATGTGCGCCAGGTGGCCCAGGTCGAGGGTTTCATCGGCGCGAATAAAGCGTTTGGAAATCAGCGCGTGGGTGAAGTCGGCATAGCGGGTTTCTTCGTACACCGGCACCAGCCACCAGATCGGCGTGCGCCCGGCCAGCCAGATGGCGGTGCGGTAGAACTCGTCCAGCAGCAGGTAATGCTGGCTGGTGCCGCAGTCTTCTGAACTCAGTTGGCTGTCGCGCTCGCCCTGGATAAACCGCGTCGGCTCGATCAGGAAGAAGTGCGCCTCGGCGCCCATGCTCAGGGCCCAGGTTTCGAGCAGTTGGCATTTCTTGCGCAACTCGGCCAGCTCGTTCTCGCTGAGATCGGCCGCATGGCAGACCCACACGTCCATATCACTTTGATCGGCCTGGGCCAGGGTGCCCAGGCTGCCCATCAGGAACAGGCCATGAATCGGCCGCGGTGGGTTGCCGTGGCGGGGCTTGTAGGAAAACGTGCGGGTCAGGCGCTGGGCCTCGGCCAAGGCTTGCGCGTCGGGTTCAAAATTCGACAGGCCGGCCGGCGTGCTGCCCGACACATAGCCCGGCAACAGCGGGTGATTTACGTGGAAAAACAGCGGCAGCAGGGTCAATACGCTTTGCTGGCGTGGTGTCAGTCCTTCGACGGCCCGGGCCATGCGGCCTTCGTTCAGGGCCAGAAACCGCGCGCGTAACTGGGCCAGCACCTTGCGGTCGATGCCTTCGTCCAGGTCGGGGCGGATTTCGTGGGTGCGGGTCATGTCGAACTCGGTGGCTCGCAGGGCCCGACGTGGGCGGCCGTGTGGGAGTTTACAGCCAGTAGCGTAGGAGATTTAGAGGGAATTTGTTTTTGACGCCGGAATTTTATCCCGGGCGCGGGAATGCCCGCGGAATCCGTGAAGAGAGGATCCCGTGGGCGATACGAGGTGTCAGGCGGCTTCTTTGGCGGTCGTCAGAATAGTCAGCAGGCTTTGTGCGTGTTCGGCAGCGTCCCGGCCGAGGCTGGTGAGGTAACCACCGTCTGGCTGGTCGATCAGGTCTTTATCAAACAGGCGCCGGGCGGCGGCAATGGCAGTGGGAGCGGCAGTCTGATGAACTTTCAGACCTTCCTGGGAGCTGCCCAGGTTGAAGAGTGCAAGGATTTCCAGTTCGGCAACCAACTCAGGGGTATACGACATAAGGACTCCAGACTTTCTAGGAATTTTTAGACGTTAGCAGCCATAAGGTGAACGCACTTGGGCGAGCTGTCCAGTCGGAACTCATGCGGTGTTGATGTGGGGCAGGATTGTGGCCAGCAAGAGTTTGCTGGCCAGCGCGGTGTGAGGCTTATTGCTTCTCGGGCGGCAGCTCCGGCAGCGCACGCAACGCAGTTTCATACCATTCGGTATTGAAGGCGCGATCTTCTTCGAGCAGCGCGTCAATTTCGATGGCGAGGACGTGGGCCATCATTTGCAGGATGTCTTCGCGCTCGTAGCCCACCAGGGTCAGCTTGTTGAACGTGGCCTTGGCGGCGGGCGGGTTGTCGCTTTCGATCTGGTTTTCGATCGCTTCAATCAAGGTGGTCTCGGCGAACTCTTCTTCGTCGTTGTCGATATCGGTTGGCTCGCTCATGGCAGGCTCCTGGAGGAAAGGGCGCCAGTCTACCCCCATTCACTCGGCTGATGCTGCTGGCCAGGCGCGGCCTCCCGATCTATAACCACTGCTGCCAACCCCGTACACGGCCTGGAGGCTTTGTGATGCTCAAGCTTTATGGATTTTCGGTCAGCAACTACTACAACATGGTCAAACTGGCGCTGCTGGAGAAAGGGCTGCCCTTCGAAGAGGTGCCGTTCTACGCAGGCCAAACCCCGGAAGCGCTGGCCGTGAGCCCGCGGGGCAAGGTGCCGGTGCTGGGTGTCGAGCAAGGGTTTATCAACGAAACCAGCGTGATCCTCGAATACCTCGAACAGACCCAGGGCGGGCGATCGCTGCTGCCGAGCGAGCCGTTCCAGCGCGCCCAAGTGCTGGCGTTGTGCAGGGAAATCGAGCTGTACATCGAGTTGCCGGCCCGGGCGTGTTTTGCCGAGGCGTTTTTCGGAATGCCGGTGCCGGAGGCGATCAAGGAAAAGTCCAGGGCGGAGTTATTGCTGGGGATCGCATCGCTGGGGCGGCACGGGAAGTTTGCGCCGTATGTGGCGGGGGACAGTTTCACGATTGCGGATTTGTATTTTGTGTACAGCGTGGACCTGGCCTGTGCCGTGGCCGGGAAGCTGTTCGGGCTGGATCTGTTGGCTGAGTTGCCGAAGGCCAAGCCGTTGCTGGAGCGCTTGCAGGCGCTGCCGAATGCCCAGCGGGTGGCGGCGGACAAGGAAGCGGCGATGCCGGCGTTTATGGCGATGGTTGCTGCGAAGAAATAGATCTTGGGTGTTTGTGATGAGGCTTTCGCGAGCAAGCCCGCTCCCACATTTGACCGAGTTCCACCTTTGGAATGCAGTCGAATGTGGGAGCGGGCTTGCTCGCGAAGCTTTTAGCGGCTGGCGAGCAATGCCTGGCCGCGAACCACGGCAGCCTTCACCTGCGCCGGCGCAGTCCCGCCGATATGGTTACGGGCATTCACCGAGCCTTCCAGGGTCAGCACCGCAAACACGTCCTGCTCGATCTGGTCGCTGAACTGGCGCAGTTCTTCCAGGCTCATTTCCGCCAGGTCCTTGCCGGTGTCCACGCCGTACTTCACGGCATGCCCGACGATCTCGTGGCAGTCGCGGAACGGCAGGCCACGGCGTACCAGGTAATCCGCCAGGTCTGTGGCGGTGGAGAAACCGCGCAGGGCCGCTTCACGCATGATGGCGTGCTTGGGCTTGATCGCCGGGATCATGTCGGCAAAGGCTCGCAGCGAGTCGCGCAGGGTATCGGCGGCGTCGAACAGCGGTTCCTTGTCTTCCTGGTTGTCCTTGTTGTAGGCCAGCGGCTGGCCTTTCATCAGGGTCAACAGGCCCATCAGCGCACCGAATACACGGCCGCTCTTGCCGCGTACCAGCTCCGGCACGTCGGGGTTTTTCTTTTGCGGCATGATCGAGCTGCCGGTGCAGAAGCGGTCCGGCAGGTCAATGAACTGGAATTGCGCGCTGGTCCACAGCACCAGCTCTTCGGAGAAGCGCGACAAGTGCATCATCGCAATGCTGGCCGCGGCGCAGAATTCGATGGCGAAGTCACGGTCCGACACGCCGTCCAGGGAGTTGCCGCCCACAGCGTCGAAACCCAGCAGCTGCGCGGTGTATTCGCGGTCGATCGGGTAGGTGGTGCCAGCCAGTGCAGCGCTGCCCAGAGGCATGCGGTTGGCGCGCTTGCGGCAGTCCACCAGGCGCTCGTAGTCGCGGCTGAGCATTTCGAACCAGGCCAGCAGGTGGTGGCCGAACGTCACAGGCTGTGCGGTCTGCAGGTGGGTGAAGCCGGGCATGATGGTGCCGGACTCACGCTCTGCCTGCTCCAGCAGGCCTTTTTGCAGGCGGGTGATTTCTGCCAGGATCAGGTCGATCTCGTCCCGCAGCCACAGGCGGATATCGGTAGCCACCTGGTCGTTACGGCTGCGACCGGTGTGCAGTTTCTTGCCGGTCACACCGATGCGGTCGGTGAGGCGGGCCTCGATGTTCATGTGCACGTCTTCCAGGTCGACGCGCCAGTCGAAGGTGCCGGCTTCGATCTCGCCACGGATGGTGGTCAGGCCGTCGATGATGCTGTCGCGCTCGGCGTCGGTCAGCACGCCGACCTTGGCCAGCATCGTGGCGTGGGCGATCGAGCCCATGATGTCGTGGCGGTAGAGGCGCTGGTCGAAAGTGACGGAGGCGGTGAAGCGCGCGACGAAGGCGTCGACGGGTTCACTGAAGCGGCCGCCCCAGGACTGGTTGGTCTTGTCGGTGCTCATGGATTCGCTCGTGATCTGCTGGAAAGAGGGCATGAAAGTGTGGCGCCGATAATAACAGGGTTGCCCCCGGAGGCGACGATGCCGGGGCGGGGCATTTTTATTTGTTTCCAAGATGGCTAAGTGCCTTGCCCCCGGACTCGCGCAGGACGAGACTGGAGCCAGGACCGATCGGGGGGGAAACTTGCGGTCCTCGGTCAAACAAAGCGTGTTTATTGAAACGATATTTGACGATTGAGCAATATCGTCTTCGCCAGCGTCTACAGTTGCACTGATAGAGCTTCGCGCTGACGGAAGGTGTACTGCACCAATGCCGGGCGATGAGGTCGAACTCCAGGCTATCCATTAGAGAGGGGGTGTTCGTATTGTGTATCAGCAAACCCTACGACGATGCCCGAAGGCAGCAGGCTTTGGGCGCGATTGAACAGGTCCGGGTAAATATTGGTGCCACTCTCGGGGCACTTTTTGCCGCTCGCGCTAGTCTTAGCGTGGATCGCCGTGACGGAAGTCACCGCACCTGTCTACGCTATCCTTGTGCGAGACTCACGCAGGAATCCAGCGCAATATGAATGTCCTGATCGTTGATGACGAACCCCAAGCCCGCGAGCGACTGAGCCGTTTGGTCAGTGAACTCGAGGGTTACAATGTCCTTGAGCCGAGCGCCACCAGTGGCGAGGAAGCCTTGGCCCTTATTGACAGCCTCAAGCCGGACGTCGTGTTGCTCGACATCCGCATGCCGGGCCTTGATGGCTTGCAGGTGGCTGCCCGCCTGAGCGAGCGAGAATCGCCGCCTTCGGTGGTGCTGTGCGCCTCCCAGGATGAGTTCTCTTCCGAGGCCCTGGATGCCAGCGGCGCCAGTTTCCTGGTCAAGCCGATCAATGCCGATGCGTTGCTTCGCGCCTTGAAAAAGGCCGAGCGTCCCAATCGTGTCCAACTGGCAGCCTTGACCCAGCCCGCAGCCCAGGGCGGCAACGGGCCTCGCAGCCATATCAGCGCCCGTACCCGCAAGGGCATCGAGTTGATTCCCCTGGACCAGGTGGTCTACTTCATCGCCGATCACAAGTACGTGACCTTGCGTCACGAGGCTGGTGAAGTGCTGCTCGATGAGCCACTCAAGGCGCTGGAAGACGAATTTGGCGACCGTTTTGTGCGCATCCACCGCAACGCGCTGGTGGCACGGGAGCGCATCGAGCGTCTGCAGCGCACGCCGCTTGGGCACTTTCAGCTGTTCCTGAAGGGCCTCAATGGCGACGCCTTGATCGTCAGCCGGCGCCATGTCGCTGGTGTGCGCAAGATGATGCAGCAGCTTTAGCCCGAGGGCCGAGGCGAGCTTCACCGCCCATATCCCGGTGCGACGCGGCCAGGGAGGCCCCGCACTTGCTGATTCAAATCAAAGCGCATTTGCCTGAGCTGTTATTATCTGCCGTATCTATTCAGTACGGATTGATCCATGTCCTCTCGCGAAATCCGCATCGCCACCCGTAAAAGCGCCCTGGCCTTATGGCAGGCCGAATACGTCAAAGCACGCCTTGAGCAGGCTCATCCTGGCCTGAAGGTGTCCCTGGTGCCCATGGTCAGTCGCGGCGACAAGCTGCTTGATTCGCCACTGTCGAAAATCGGCGGCAAGGGCCTGTTCGTCAAGGAGCTGGAAACCGCGCTGCTGGAAAACGAAGCCGACATCGCCGTGCACTCGATGAAAGACGTGCCCATGGACTTCCCTGAAGGCCTGGGCCTGTTTTGCATCTGCGAGCGCGAAGACCCCCGCGACGCCTTCGTTTCCAATACCTATGCCTCCCTGGATGAGCTGCCGCTGGGCAGCGTCGTCGGCACCTCCAGCCTGCGTCGCCAGGCGCAGTTGCTGACCCGCCGCCCGGACCTGCAAATCCGCTTCCTGCGGGGCAACGTCAATACTCGCCTGGCCAAGCTCGACGCCGGTGAATATGACGCGATCATTCTCGCGGCAGCCGGCTTGATCCGCTTGGGCTTTGAAGACCGCATCACCTCGGCCATCAGCGTCGAAGACAGCTTGCCGGCCGGCGGGCAGGGCGCTGTGGGCATTGAATGCCGCACCGCCGACAGCGAAATTCATGCGCTGCTCAAGCCGCTGGATCACCAGGACACCGAAATTCGCGTCACCGCCGAACGTGCCCTGAACAAGCACCTCAATGGTGGCTGCCAGGTACCGATCGCCTGTTACGCCGTGCTTGAGGGCGAGAACCTCTGGCTGCGTGGCCTGGTGGGCGACCCGAGCGGTGGGTTGTTGCTCACCGCAGAGATTCGCGGGCCGCAAAGCGAGGCCACCAGCCTGGGTATCAAGGTCGCCGAGGAACTGCTGGAAAAAGGCGCCGGTGCCATTCTGCAAGCGGTGTACGGCGAGGCCGGGCCGCAGTGATGCAATGGCGTGTGCTGCTGACGCGGCCTGCCGAGGAGTCGGCGGCCCTGGCGGCGACGTTATCCGAAGAAGGTGTTTTCAGCAGCAGCCTGCCGTTGCTGGAGGTTGAAGCGCTGCCTGTCACGCCTGAACAACAGACTGTTTTTCGCGAGCTGGACCGCTATTGCGCGGTGATCGTGGTGAGCAAGCCGGCCGCGCGCCTGGGCTTGCAGTTGTTGGCTCAACACTGGCCGCAACCGCCGGCGTTACCGTGGTTCAGTGTCGGCGCTGCTACGGCGCAGGTGTTGGCCGAGCATGGCCTTGATGTCAGTTATCCCCACGACGGCGACGACAGTGAAGCCTTGCTTGAACTGGTCGCCTTGCGCGAGGCTATCTCGAAGCCCTGCGCCCGGGTGCTGATCCTGCGGGGCGAGGGCGGGCGAGAGCTGCTGGCTGAGCGTTTACGCGAGCAAGGTGCTAGTGTCGACTATCTGGAGTTGTATCGCCGTTTCCTGCCGGACTACGACCGTGCAACGCTGACCCAGCGCATAAACGTGGAACGCTTGAACGGCGTGGTGGTCAGCAGTGGGCAGGGTTTTTTACACCTGCAAGCGCTGGCCGGTACAGATTGGCCCCAGGTGGCACAGCTGCCGTTGTTCGTGCCCAGCCCGCGAGTCGCCGAGATGGCGCGTGCCGCTGGCGCGAAAGAAGTTGTGGATTGTCGTGGCGCCAGTGCCGCGGCTTTGTTAGTGGCGTTACGGAGTGTTTCCGTTCCCACTCTCTAATACGCAAAGGATGGATACGTGAGCGAAACAGCCTTGCCTAAAGATGAAGCTCAGCCCGCGCTTGATGCGCCTGTTGAGACACCGGTCACCACCGCCCCGCGCCGTGGCAACGGCCTGGCCATCGTGGCCTTGTTGCTCGGCGCCGCCGGCGTTGCCGCCGGTGGCTGGGGGATCTGGCAGGTCCGCGCACTGCAGGCGAGCAGCCAGCAACAGCTGGGCCAAGTGCAAACCCTGGACGACCAATCCCAGAGCCTCAAGCAGAGCCAGCAGCAGCTGTCGGCCCGTCTGGGGCAACTGCCCGGCGCCGATGAGCTGGAAGAGCGTCGCCGGCTGGTGGCGCAATTGCAGGGTGATCAACAACGCCTGAGCCAGCGCCTGGAAACCGTGCTGGGGGCCAGCCGCCAGGACTGGCGCCTGGCCGAGGCCGAGCACTTGATCCGCCTGGCCAGCCTGCGTCTTTCCGCCTTGCAGGACATCAATAGTGCCCAGGCACTGGTCCAGGGCGCTGACGAAATCCTCCGCGAACAAAGTGACCCTGGCTCCTACGCCGCCCGTGAGCAGTTGGCCAAGAGCCTCGCCGCGTTGCGCAATATCGAACAGCCCGACCGTACCGGGCTGTACCTGCAACTGGCGGCATTGCGCGATCAGGTCGTGCAGTTGGCGGCCATCGCGCCGGAATACCAACTCCCTGAAGCGGCCAATGATGGGCGTCCGACCACCGACACGGACAGCCGTTGGAGTCAGTGGTGGGCGCAGATCTCGCGGTATTTCCGCATCGACTTCAATCCTGATGACAACATTCGCCCGCTCCTGGCAGGGCAAGGCCTGAACCAGGTGCGCCTGGCCCTGAGCCTTGCACTGGAGCAGGCGCAATGGGCGGCGCTCAACGGCGAGCCGGCGGTGTACAGCCGATCCCTGGGCGAGGCCCGCAGCGTGTTGCAGGACAACTTCAATCAAGACAACCCGCAAAGCAAAGCCATGCTGGCCCGTATTGCCGAGCTTGAGCCCAAGGCCGTCTCGGTGGTCACGCCGGACCTGGCCGCGAGCCTGGCTGCCGTGCAGGCTTACCTTGACCGTCGCCACCTGTCTGCCGAGGAAGCCAAGGCTTCCGCTGGCAAGCCGGCGACCCAGGAGTAAAGCCGATGAAGCGCTTCTATGTGATCCTGGTGCTGGCGATTGCGATCGCCCTGGCACTGGCCGTGGGCATTTCGAAACATACCGGCTACGTGCTGATTACCTATCCCCATGTGCTGCATTACGAGTCCGGGCTGTGGTCGACGCTGGTGGCGTTGTTTGCCATCGGCCTGGTGATCTATTTGGCCAGGGTGCTGCTGGGCCTGGTGCTGACCTCGGGTGGCGTGGTCAATCCGTGGTCGCGGCGCAACCGCAGCCGTCGGGTCCAGGTTGCCATCGAGCAGGGCCAGATGGACCTCGCCGAAGGGCGCTGGGCCAGTGCCGAGCGCCACTTGCACCGTGCGGCCGAAGCCGAACGCCAGCCATTGCTCTACTACCTCGGCGCCGCCCGTGCGGCCAACGAACAGGGCCGTTATGAGGAAGCGGATGGCCTGCTGGAACGCGCGCTTGAGCGCCAGCCCCAGGCCGAACTGGCGGTAGCCTTGAGTCATGCGCAGTTGCAGATGGACCGCGGTGACACCGATGGCGCCCTGGTCACCCTGCAGGCCATGCATGAGCGTCATCCGCATAACGTCCAGGTATTGCGCCAACTGCAGCGGCTGTATCAACAGCGTGGCGATTGGTCTTCGGTAATCCGGCTGTTGCCGGAGTTGCGTAAGGACAAGGTGTTGCCGCCTGCCGAGTTGGCCGACCTGGAGCGACGCGCCTGGGGCGAGAACCTGACCCTGGCTGCCCAGCGCGAAGAGCAGGGCGAGGCCGGGCAGCAATCCCTGGAGCTGGCCTGGCAACAACTGACTTCGGCCCAGCGCCAGGAGCCGCAACTGGTGCTGGCGTACGCCGAACAACTGCGCCAGTTGGGCGCGGACGCCAAGGCCGAAGAAGTGCTGCGCGGTGCCCTCAAGCGCGAGTACGACAGTCATCTGATCCGGCTCTACGGGCTGCTGCGTGGCAGCGATCCGGCGAAGCAGTTGAAGTTCGCCGAAGGCTGGCTCAAGGACCATCCAGGCGATGCCAGCCTGCTGCTGACCCTGGGGCGCCTGTGCCTGCAAAACAGCTTGTGGGGTAAGGCGCGGGATTACCTTGAAAGCAGCCTGCAGGTGCAGCGCAACCCTGAGGCCTGCGCCGAGCTGGCACGCCTGCTGGCGCAGTTGGGCGACACCGAGCGCAGCAACCAGTTGTTCCAGGAAGGCTTGGGCTTGCTGGACAAGCGTTTGCTGGCGTCACCGCTGCCGGTACCGGCACGGGTTTGAAGTAGGAAACAGAGTAAGGGTTGCCTCAGAATTGTCTGGTGGCCAACCCTTCAATAACGCAAATAGCTGTAGTCAATACGGCTTGTAGTAAACTCCTACGTAGACGCGCGTTTAATCGCTCGCCTTCTGACGGGATATCCCTACGCTCTCGCGGAATCGTCTGCTCTGGCGCGTATTGAAAGGGGTAAGGTCTTTCCTCTACCGTAACTACCTATCTCTTGCGTTGCGGATAAACAATGTCTTTGGCCCCCTCACGCTCCCTGTTCCTCCTGGCGTTCCTGGCTGGTGCGCTGACGCTGGGCGCGTCCTTTTACCTGGAATACGCCGCGTTTTTGCGGCCTTGTTTCCTGTGCCAGGTGCAACGAATTCTTGTGGCTGCCTTCACGCTGATCAATCTCGTGGCGGCGATTCATGGGCCGAAGCGGTCCGGGATCTACCTGTATTGGGCGGCGAGCATGGGGTGTGCAGTGCTGGGCGCCATTACCGCCGTACGCCAGGTGCTGCTGCAAAATACGCCGCCGGAACAGTTGCCTGCCTGTTGGCCCGGCCTTCAATCCATGATCGAGAACCTGTCGCTGAGAGAGACGTTGGCCTTGATCTTCAAGGGCACCGTCGACTGCGTGGAAATCAACTGGACGCTGTTCGACTTGAGTATTCCCGAGTGGAGCCTGCTGTTCTTCGTGGCGATGCTGATCCTTGGCATCGCGCAGTTCTCGCGGTTGCTGCTGAGCCAGCGTTTTGGCCTTGCACGGCACTGACAGGTAACCGCAGGTTGTAGGAAGGGATTAAACACTTGTATGAACTTTCTCTCCTGCGTACCTTGATGACATAGTCGTGCGGGCATAATCTGGCCCGCACGCGTTATTGAAACAGACTGTTCGATGCACCTTTGCCCGGTTGCCGCTTTAACCTTGAAGTGATGCGCGGGCAGCGTGCGGCGCCCCTATAGGGAAGAGAGATCATCATGCTGGAAAGTTGTCAGAATGCTCAGGAACGCTGGGGTGGGGTGCACAAACTGATCGATGGTTGGTTGAAAGCGCGTCACGAACTGGTTCGGGCCTTTGATGCTCTCGGTGCCAAGCCCGAAGCGCTCAGCGAGAACCGCAAGCCATTGCAGGAATTCTGCGGCGTATTGGTGGACTACGTATCGGCGGGGCACTTCGGTGTCTACGAGCAGTTGACCAAAGAGGCCGAGGCTTTCGACGATCAACGTGGCCTCGATTTGGCGGAGACGATTTACCCGCGCATCGATGTCATCACCGAGAAGCTGCTGGCGTTCAACGACCTGTGTGATGCCGGCCAGTGCGTTGCAGAAAAATTCAAAGAGCTGGGTGGTTTGCTTCACGAGCGTTTCGAGCTGGAAGATTGCCTGATCGAAGTGCTGCACAACGCTCACAAGGAAGAGTTGACGGCTAAGGCCTGACTCCCCCCGACACAAGAAAACGGTGCGCATTGCGCACCGTTTTTCGTTTGGGCTCAGGCGCCCGCCTTGAGCAATTCGATCTCGAATACCAGCGGCGTATAAGGCGGGATCAGTTCGCCTGCGCCATCAGCGCCATAGGCTTGGTCGGATGGAATCACCAGGCGCCACTTCGCGCCCACCGGCATCTGTTGCAACGCACTGCGCCAGCCATTGATCACACTGTCCAGGCGAAACCACTGAGGTTGTGTGCTCTTGTCGAAGACGGTCCCGTCGGGTAACCGCCCAACATAATTCACTTGCACGCGATCATCGGCCGCCGGTTTCTTCCCGCTGCCAGGGGTCAGTTCGGTCAGCAGGATGCCGTCTGCCAATTCACGCACACCACTTTTGGATTTTTCACTGGCTAAAAATTGTTGCTCGGCAGCGAGTGCCTTTTCACTTTGTGGTGCTCGATTGTCCGGCGCGTTTTGTGCTTCGTGCTGGGCAAGGATCTGTTCGATGCGTGTGTCGTCCAGGGCCAGTGGCTTACCTTGATAGGCCTGTTTGAGTCCGTCGATCAGCGCCTCTACCTGCAACCCAGGCATCTCCTGGCGCAGGCGCTCACCCAGGCTCGCGCCCAGGCTGTAGGCCAGGTCGTGGTCATCTTTGGAGGGGGATTTCTCGCTTGCGTTGGCCACGCAAAGCACCACGCTCAACACTAAAAAAAGGTAACGCGACATGGGCGTTCTCCAGCCGAAAGTGCGATGGATTATGCCAGTGTGAATGCTTAAAAAGTGGCGTGGATTTTCGTTATATCAATAAGAATTTTCGTGCGGTGCAACGCAAGCCAATCGATACTGTCAACATGCCCTAGCGGCGGTAAGAGCAGAGGGCTAGTATGAGCCGCACCCACGTCAGCCAGGAGGTAAACCATGTCGGCCAAACAGAAGCCTGTAAATACCCCGTTGCATTTGCTCCAACAACTTTCGGGCAGCCTGCTCGAACATTTGGAAAGCGCCTGTTCACAAGCCTTGGCTGATGCTGAGAAGTTGCTCGCCAAGCTTGAAAAACAACGCGGCAAAGCTCAGGAAAAACTGCACAAATCCCGCACCAAACTGCAAGGCGCAGCGACCGCTGGCAAAGCCAAGGCACAAGCCAAGGCCAAGGACGCCGTCAAAGAACTTGAGGACTTGCTCGACGCCCTCAAGGATCGTCAATCCGAAACCCGCACCTACATTTCCCAACTCAAGCGTGATGCTTCCGAGAGCCTGAAATTGGCCCAGGGTGTTGGTCGTGTGAAGGAAGCTGTAGGCAAAGTGCTGAGCACCCGTGCTCCGGCTAAGGCCGTTGCAGCCAGCGCGGCGAAAAAACCAGCCAGCAAGGCAGTCGCTGCCAAGGCACCTGCAAAAGCTGCGGCCAAGCCTGCGGCAAAAGCACCGGCTAAATCGGCTGCCAAACCAGCGGCTAAAACTGCTGCTGCAAAACCAGCTGCCAAGCCAGCTGCTAAAACCGCTGCTGCAAAACCAGCTGCCAAACCAGCCGCTAAAACCGCTGCTGCAAAACCAGCTGCCAAGCCAGCCGCTAAAACCGCTGCTGCAAAACCAGCCGCCAAACCAGCCGCTAAAACCGCTGCTGCAAAACCAGCCGCCAAGCCAGCTGCTAAAACCGCTGCTGCAAAACCAGCTGCCAAGCCAACTGCTAAAACCGCTGCTGCGAAACCAGCCGCGAAGCCAGCTGCTAAAACCGCTGCTGCGAAACCAGCTGCGAAGCCAGCCGCTAAACCCGCTGCTGCAAAACCTGCCGCGAAGCCAGCTGCTAAAACTGCTGCTGCAAAAC